>CAYYKK010000046.1:0-31465 GCA_964467935.1 uncultured Polyangiaceae bacterium | reverse complement strand
GGGCCGGTCGGCGCGCTCACCGGCCTCCGCTCCTTCTCGGTCGCGAGCCCGCTCGTGACCGACCTCGCGCCCCTCGCGAAGCTCGCGTCGCTCGAGAGGCTGACGATCGAGTCGGGCAAAGGCGTGACGAGCCTCGAGCCGCTGCGCGGCCTCGCGCACCTCGCGTTCGTGTCGCTCTCGTCGACGCCGGTGAGCGATCTCGGACCGATCGCCGACAAGCCCGCGCTCCGATCGCTCTTCCTCTCGGGCACGCGGGTGCACCACGAGCAGGTGGACGCGGCGCTCACGCGCCTCGGCGGTTGTCGCACCGATCGGTGCGCCGCGTGGGCGGATCTCGAGAAGACCTACCGACGCGCGTTCCGCTGAGCGGAGCTCGGCGTCGCTCGCGCGGACCGCAGGGCGTGCGCGCCGACGAATCGTTTGCGCGCTCGCGCGCCCGCCGCCGCTCCGAAACGGCGCGTCGCACGGCTCGGCGCGATCGTTGCTCCGCGTTCGCGCTCTCGGCGCATGAACGACGATCTCACTCGGCCGCCCGATCTCTCGCACACGCACCCGATGCGGCCGCTCACGTCGCGCGCGCCCGTGTACGCGAGCTCGCTGCCGCCGTGCAACGTCGCGTGCCCGGCGGGCGAGGACATCCAGGGCTTTCTCGCGCTCGCGCAGGCCGGCAAGCACGAGGAGGCGTTCCGCGCCCTCACGCGCGACAACCCCCTGCCCGCCGTCCACGGTCGCGTCTGCTATCACCCGTGCGAGTCGCGCTGCAATCGCGGCGATCTCGACGCGCCCGTGAGCATCCACGCGGTCGAGCGCTTCCTCGGCGATCTCGCGATCGCCGAGGGCTATCGGTTCGAGCCGGGCGCGCCGACGAAGCGGCGGGTCCTCGTCGTGGGGGCCGGACCGAGCGGGCTCTCCGCCGCGTACCACCTCCGGAAGCTCGGTCACGACGTCGAGGTGCACGACGCAGGTCCCGTCGCGGGCGGCATGATGCTCTTCGGCATCCCCGCGTACCGTCTCCCGCGAGACGTCCTCGCGGCGGAGGTCGCGCGCATCGAGGCGATGGGGGTGCGCTTCGTGCTCGACCACAAGATCGACGACGTGCTCGAGGAGAAGCGCCGCGGCGCGTTCGACGCCGTCTTCCTCGCGATCGGCGCGCACCTCGGCAAGCGCACCGAGATCCCCGCGCGCGACGCGGGGAAGATCCTGGACGCCGTGACGTTCCTCGCGAGCGTCGCGAAGGGCGACGCGCCGAAGCTCGGCCGACGCGTCGCGATCTACGGCGGCGGCAACACGGCGATGGACGCGGCGCGCGTCGCGAAGCGGCTCGGGCACGATCCCCTCATCATCTATCGCCGCGATCGCGACCACATGCCCGCGCACGCCTTCGAGGCCGACGACGCGATCGAGGAGGGCGTGAAGATCCATTGGCTCCGGAGCATCAAGGCCATCGAGGGGACGAGCTTCGTCGTCGAAGTGATGGCGCTCGACGCGCGCGGATGGCCGCACGCGACCGGCGTCACCGAGACCGTCGAGGCGGACGCGCTCGTGCTCGCGCTCGGCCAGGACGTGGACACGTCGTTCCTCGCGAAGGTGCCGGGGATCGAGATCGCGCCCGACGGCGTCGTGCAGGTCGGAGCGAACCTCATGACCGGCCACGACGGCGTCTTCGCGGGCGGCGACATGGTGCCCTCCGAGCGGACGGTCACGATCGCGGTCGGCCACGGGAAGAAGGCGGCGCGGCACATCGACGCCTACCTGCGCGGAGAGGCGCTCGCGCCCCGCGACAAACCGCCCGTCGTCTCGCTGTCCGATCTCAAGCTCTGGTACGCGACCGACGCCGCGGCGAAGCGAGAGCCGCGCATGGCCGCGGACGCGCGCGTCGCGTCGTTCGAGGAGGTCACCGAGGGCCTCTCGCCGCGCGACGCGGCGTACGAGGCGAAGCGGTGCCTCTCGTGCGGCAACTGCTACGAATGCGACGGCTGCCTCGGCGCGTGCCCCTCGCGCGCCGTGGTGAAGCTCGGCAAGGGCCTCGGCTATCGCTTCGATCTCGATCGCTGCACCGGCTGCGGCGTCTGCGTCGAGCAATGCCCGGCGCACGCCATTCGATGGAGCCCGGCCCCGCCGAGCGCGAAGGGCGGAGGCGCGCCGTGACCGCGCACTCGAAGCGCTTCACCACCATCGACGGCAACGAGGCGGCCGCGTCGGTCGCCTATCGATTGAACGAGGTGTGCGCGATCTATCCGATCACGCCGTCCTCGCCGATGGCCGAGCTCGCCGACCAATGGACGTCGGAGGGTCGGGCGAACGTCTTCGGATCGATCCCCACGGTCGTCGAGATGCAGAGCGAGGGCGGCGCCGCGGGCGCGGTGCACGGCGCGCTCTCGACCGGCGCCCTCACGACGACGTTCACGGCGTCGCAGGGCCTGCTCCTCATGCTGCCGAACATGTTCAAGATCGCGGGCGAGCTCACGCCCGCCGTCTTCCACGTGGCGGCGCGCGCCGTGGCGACCCACGCGCTCAGCATCTTCGGCGACCACTCGGACGTGATGGCGGTGCGCGCGACGGGCTTCGCGATGCTCGCTTCGTCGTCGGTGCAGGAGGCCCACGACCTGGCCGCCATCGCCCAGATGGCGACGCTCGAGGCGCGCGTCCCGTTCGTGCACTTCTTCGACGGCTTCCGCACGTCGCACGAGGTCTCGAAGATCGAGGTGCTCTCGGACGACGATCTCCGCGCGCTCGTCGACGAGGAGCTCGTCCTCGCGCACCGAAGGCGCGGCCTCTCCCCCGAGCGGCCCACCGTGCGCGGCACGTCCCAGAACCCCGACGTGTTCTTCCAATCGCGCGAGGCGTCGAACCGCTTCTACGCGGCGGTGCCGGACGTCGTCGCGCGCGCGATGGAGCGCTTCGGGGAGCGCACGGGGCGCGCGTATGCGCCGTTCGAATACGCGGGGCATCCGGAGGCGGAGCGCGTCGTCGTCGCGATGGGGTCGGCGGTCGACACCGCGCGCGAGGTGGTGGAGGCCCTCGTCGCACGCGGCGAGCGCGTCGGCCTCGTCGCCGTGCACCTCTTCCGCCCGTTCGACGCGAAGCGTCTGCTCGCCGCGATCCCGAGCTCGGCGCGCGCGATCGCGGCGCTCGACCGGACGAAGGAGCCCGGGGCGCTCGGCGAGCCGCTCTACGTCGACGTCGTGACGGCGTTCGCGGAGCGCGGAGACGGGCCTCCGCCTCGCGTGATCGGCGGCCGCTACGGGCTCGGCTCGAAGGAGCTGACGCCGGCGATGGTGAAGGCCGTCTTCGACGAGCTCGCGCGATCGAGCCCCAAGAACCATTTCACCGTCGGCATCGACGACGACGTCGGCGGCACGAGCCTGCCCTACGATCCGTCGTTCTCGACCGAGTCACCGAGGGTGGTGCGCGCGGTGTTCTTCGGCCTCGGCTCCGACGGCACGGTCGGCGCCAACAAGAACAGCATCAAGATCCTCGGCGAAGGCGACGCCTACGCGCAGGGCTACTTCGTCTACGACTCGAAGAAGTCCGGCTCGCAGACGGTGAGCCACCTGCGCTTCGGCCCCGAGCGCATTCGATCGCCCTACCTCGTCGAGAGCGCGAGCTTCGTGGGGTGCCACCATTTAGGCCTGCTCGAGCGCGCCGACGTCCTCTCGCGCGCGGCCCGCGGCGCGACGCTCCTCCTCGACGCGCCCTACCCTCCCGGCGAGGTGTGGGGCGCCCTGCCGCGAGACGTGCAGGAGGCGATCGTCGAGAAGGGCATCGCCCTCTACGCGATCGACGCGCGCGACGTCGCCGAGCGCGCAGGCCTCGGCGGCCGCACGAACACGATCATGCAGACGTGCTTCTTCGCGATCTCGGGCGTGCTGCCCCGCGACGAGGCGCTCGCGGCGATCCGCCACGCGATCGAGAAGACGTACGCGAAGAAAGGCGACGAGATCGTCCGCAAGAACTTCGCGGCCCTCGACCTGACGCTCGCGAACCTCCACCGCGTCACCGTCCCCGACCGCGCGACGAGCGGGCGACGCCGGTTGCCCCTCGTCCCCGATCACGCCCCGCGCTTCGTGCGCGACGTGACGGCGCGCATGCTCGAGGGTCGCGGCGACGCGCTGCCCGTGAGCGCCCTGCCCGTCGACGGGACGTACCCGGTCGGCACGTCGCAATGGGAGAAGCGCAACGTCTCGCCCTCGGTGCCCGCGTGGGATCCCGAGGTGTGCATTCAATGCGGGCAATGCAGCTTCGTGTGCCCGCACTCGGTGATCCGCGCGAAGTTCTATTCGGAGGATCTCCTCGAGGGGGCGCCCGAATCGTGGAAGAGCGCGCCCATCGACGCGCGGGGCTTCCCCGAGGTGCGCTACACGCTCCAGATCTACGTCGAGGACTGCACGGGCTGCGGCCTGTGCGTCGAGGCGTGCCCGGCGCGGAGCCGCGCGGACGCGAGCCGCCGCGCGATCGAAATGGTCGACAAGGCGCCGCTCGTCGAGGCGGCGAGGGCGAACGTCGCGTTCTTCGAGCGCCTCCCGTGGAACGCGCGGGGTCGAATCGATTTCTCGACCGTGCGCGGCGTGCAGTTCACCGAGCCGCTCTTCGAGTTCTCGGGCGCGTGCGCCGGCTGCGGGGAGACGCCCTACCTCAAGCTCTTGAGCCAGCTCTTCGGCGATCGCATGGTCGTCGCGAACGCGACGGGCTGCTCGTCGATCTACGGCGGCAACCTCCCGACCACGCCGTGGCGCGCCGACGGCGAGGGGCACGGGCCGGCGTGGTCGAACTCGCTCTTCGAGGACAACGCCGAGTTCGGGCTCGGCTTCCGCCTCGCCGCCGACACGCACCTCGGGGTCGCGCGCGCGCTCGCGCTCGCGCTGCGGGACGCGATCGGCGCCGACCTCGTCGACGCGATCCTCGCCGCGCCGCAGCGGCTCGAGAGCGATGTCCGGGCGCAGCGGGTCCGGGTGCGCGAGCTCGAGCACCGCCTCGCGACGCTCGACGATCCACGGGCGCCCGCCCTGCGCTCGGTCCTCGATCAGCTCGTGCGCAGGAGCGTGTGGATCGTCGGCGGCGACGGCTGGGCCTACGACATCGGCGCCGGCGGGCTCGACCACGTGCTCGCGAGCGGGCGCGACGTGAACGTCCTCGTCCTCGACACCGAGGTCTATTCGAACACGGGCGGGCAGGCGTCCAAGGCGACGCCGCTCGGCGCCGTCGCCAAGTTCGCGGCCGCAGGCAAGCCCACGGGCAAGAAGGATCTCGCGCTGCAGGCGATCTCCTACGGCGACGTCTACGTCGCGCGGGTCGCGTTCGGCGCGAACCCGCAGCAGACGCTCCACGCGCTGCGCGAGGCGGAGGCCTATCCGGGCCCGTCGCTCGTCATCGCCTACAGCCATTGCATCGCCCATGGGATCGACATGCGCGACGGCCTCGAGCAGCAAGCTTTGGCGGTGAGCTCGGGGTATTGGCCGCTCCTCCGCTACGATCCCGCGGCGCGCGCGAGCGGGGAGAATCCCTTCGCGCTCGACTCGGGGCCGCCGAAGACGCGCTTCCGCGATTATGCGTACCGCGAGCTGCGCTATCGCATGTTGACGCACGCGAGCCCGGCCGAGGCCGAGCAGCTCATGCGCCGCGCGGAGGAGGCGGTCGCCGCGCGCTGGGCGACGTACGAGGCCATGGCCTCGAGGGGGAGCTGACGCGTGGTGGATCTCCGTACGCGCTATCTCGGTCTCGATCTCGCCCACCCCGTCGTCGCGTCGGCGGGGCCGCTGTCGAAGGATCTCGACGGCATGAAGCGCCTCGAGGACGGCGGCGCGTCGGCGATCGTGATGTTCTCGCTCTTCGAGGAGCAGATCCGGCGCGAAGAGGCGGCGATCGACGCGCTCTCCCGGGTCGGCGCCGAGAGCTTCGCGGAGTCGGCCGGCTTCTTCCCGGAGCAGCCCTCGTTCACGGTCGGACCGGACCGATACCTCGACCTCGTGCGTCGCGCGCGCGAGAGCCTCGGCGTGCCCGTCGTCGCGAGCCTCAACGGCACCGACGAGCGCGGCTTCGTGGAGTACGCGCGGCTGCTCCACCAAGCGGGGGCGTCGGCGATCGAGCTCAACGTGCATTTCATCCCGGCCGATCTCGCGCTCTCGGGCCCCGAGGTGGAGGACCGGTACGTGGGCGTGCTCGCGGCGGTGAAGCGCGCGGTGCCATTGCCGATCGCGATCAAGCTCGGACCGTTCTTCAGCTCGTTCGGCCATTTCGCGCGGCGGCTCGACGAGGCCGGCGCGGACGGGGTCGTGCTGTTCAATCGCTTCTATCAACCGGACATCGACCTCGAGCGACGCGAAATCGTCCCGTCGCTCGATCTCAGCTCGGCGCGAGAGATTCGCCTGCCGCTCCTGTGGCTCGCGGTGCTCTTCGGCAAGCTCCGCGCGAGCCTCGCCGCGACGACCGGCGTCGAGAGCGTCGTCGAGGTGCTCAAGTATCTCGCGGTCGGCGCCGACGCGGTGATGACGACCTCCTCGCTGCTGCGGCACGGCCCCGCGCACCTCGGCGCGCTCGTCCGCGCCCTCGAGAGCTGGCTGAGCGCGCACGAATACGCGTCGGTCCGTGAGCTGCGCGGATCGATGAGCCACGGCCGCGTGCCCGACCCGTCCGCGTTCGAGCGCGCCAACTACGTGCGCGTGCTCGAGTCGTTCGGTCGCGCGCCGCGATGAGGGGCGATCCTGAATCGACATCCGCTCGCGCGCGGGTTACGCATGGGCATCGCGCTCCGGGGGAGCGCGGCCGACGACCATGACGCGTACCTTGCTGCTCGCGCTCTCCTTCGTCTCGCTCGTGGCTTGTGGTGGCTCCGAGACGCCGCTCCTCGCGACCCCTTCGGACGAGGCCGCGGCGCCCGGGGCCGCGCCGCCCGCGAAGCTGCGCACCGACGGGGGCCTCGTGACGCTCGCCATCCCGGCGAAGATCACCGAGCTCTCCGACGGGTTCGCGAAGATCCACGCGCTCGGGAGCTCGGGCGGCAAGAACCTCGGGCTCAACCTCGAGCTCACCCGCCGCGCGATCGTGCTCCGCTCGCTCGGCGCCGACAGCGACGCGCTCCTCGAGGTGCTGGGGCGCGCCTTCGACGTGACGCCGCCCAAGCCGCACATGCGCGACGGCATCGAGCTGCCGATCGAGATCGTCGACGGCCAGATCGCGAGCGCCGATCGGCAGCGGCTCCGCCTCAAGGCGACGTTCGACACGGGCCTCAAGAGCGAGTTCGCCGAGATCTTCATCACGTTCGATCCCACGCGCAACGCGCTCGAGATCACCGAGAAGGACGCCGACGCTCGCACGAACGTCCTGCGCGGCCTCGGGCAATAGAAGCCTCGCCGCGCGTGGGAGGGCACTAGACGCGCGTCCCGTAACGGCCGCTTGGCTACGACGTTTCCGCCTCGCGGATCCGCGTGGTATGAGGCGGCGCCCCACGGGAGAAGCTGTCCATGCAGGTCGAGTCCCTCTTCAATCGCGCGATGAGTTTCGGTCGTCCCCGCTCGGTGCCCACGGGCCTCCGCGAGCCTCCGCGCCTCGAGGGCGGCTTGCCCGTGCTCGGCCACACGGTCGACTTCGTCCGCAACGCGATGGGCCTGCTCGATCACGCGCAGAAGGAGCTCGGCGAGATCGCCTCGTTCCAGGTCGCGCACAAGCGCATCGTCGCGATGTTCGGGCCCGAGGCCCACGAGGCCGTCTTCCGCGCGCCGGACGAGCAGCTGAACCCGTCCGAGGCCTACAAGATCATGACGCCGGTCTTCGGCAAGGACGTCGTCTACGACGCGCCGCCGGAGAAGATGAGCGAGCAGTTCAAGATGCTCCTGCCCGCGCTGAAGGATCGGCGCATGCGCACCTACGGCGAGACCATCGTCGCGGAGGTGGAGAAGAGCATCGAGCACTGGGGCGACGAGGGCGAGTTCGACATCGTCGACTATTGCCGCGTGCTCACGAACTTCACGTCGAGCGCGTGCCTGCTCGGTCACGAGTTCCGCTCGGGGATGACCGACGAGTTCGCGCGCGTCTATCACGACCTCGAGCGCGGCATCACGCCGGTCGCGTACCTCAACGCGCACCTGCCGATCCCGTCGTTCCGCAAGCGCGATCTCGCGCGCGTGCGGCTCGTCGAGATGATCACCGAGATCATCGACAACCGCCGCAAGTCGGGGCGCGAGGGCGAGGACTTCCTCCAGACGTTGATGGACGCGAAGTACAAGACCGGCCTCTCGCTCACCGAGCACGAGATCACCGGCATGCTCCTCGCGGGCATGTTCGCGGGGCACCACACGAGCTCGGTCACGACCGCGTGGGCGCTCATCGAGCTCGTGCGCAACCGCGAGTGGTTCCACCTGTGCCGTCAACAGCTCGACGAGGTCTTCGGCGACGGGACCGAGGTCGGGTTCAACTCGCTGCGCGAGATCAACCTCACCGAGTACGTGGTGAAGGAGACGCTGCGCCTGCATCCGCCGCTCTTCATGCTCGTCCGCACGGCGATGAAGGACTTCGTCTACAAGGACTACTTCATCCCCGAGGGATCGTGGGTCGTCGTCTCGCCGACGGTCGCGCACACGATCCCGGGCGTGTTCTCGGATCCGCTGCGCTTCGATCCGAGCCGCTTCGCGCCGCCGCGCGAGGAGGACAAGCAGGACTTCGCCTACATCCCGTTCGGCGGCGGTCGTCACAAGTGCATGGGCAACGCGTTCGCGCTGCTCCAGGTGAAGGCGATCCTCGCGATCCTCCTGCGCCGCTACGATTTCGAGCTCGCGACGGCGGACATCGGATCGGACTTCCACGGCCTCGTCGTCGGGCCGACCGAGCCTTGCCGCCTCCGCTATCGCCGAAGGCGCGAGGGCGACACGCCGAGCGTGAAGAGCACGTTCGTCGCGCCGCGCGCGAACGGGGCCGCGAAGAAGAAGTCCGAGGCGAGCGGCTGCCCCATCGACCACGCGGGGATGACGGCCACGTCGACGAAGCCCTTCAAGGTCGTCGCCGATCTCGATCTCTGCCAGAGCCACGCGGTCTGCATGGGCGAGGTGCCCGAGGTGTTCCAGGCGAACGGCGTCGACAAGGTCGTGATCCTGAAGGACCACCCGGACGTCGCGCTCCGGGCGAAGATCGACGAGGCCGTCGCCCTCTGCCCGACGCGGGCGCTCAAGATCGTCGAGGACTGACGCGCGATCCTCTTCGCCGGGCCGCCAGGAATTTTGCGCGGCCCTCGAAGTGCGCGACCCTCGGCGCTCGACCATGACGCGCCGACCGGAGGAGCCCGAGACCGACGACGAGGCCCCTCGAACGTCGAGAGCGCCGGCGGAGACGGGCGAGTCGTCGTCCGAGCGCCACGAGCGCCAAGCGCTCGCGTGGGCGGCGCTGGTGGCCGTCGCGGCGATCGTCTGGATCTCGCTCCCGGTCGCGGTCGGGATCCTGTTCGGCTCGCTCGTCGCGTTCACGGCGCAGCCGCTCTTCGTGCGGCTGGCGAGGCGCCTCGGCGCGCGCTGGGCCGCGCTCACGACGGTGCTGGCCTCTTCGCTCCTGTTCGCCGGCTCGATCGGCGGCCTCGCCTGGCTCGTGGTCTCGAAGGGCACGGTGCTCACGCGCGCGCTCATCGACTCGCTCGGCGAGGCGCCGGCGCGGCGCGCGCTCGACGCGGTCGGGCACGTCACGTCGCGGGTCGGCGTGTCCTCCGCCAATCTGGAGAGCCACGCGCGCTCGCTCGCCGAAGGCGCGGCGGGGCGCGCCGAGGAGGTGGCCGGCGTCCTCGTCTCCGGCACCGCGAGCGCGATGCTGGGGCTCTTCTTCGCGATGCTGTCGATGCATTACACGCTCCGCAACTGGCAATCCCTCGAGCAGCGCGCCGAGCAATCGCTCCCGCTCCGGCCGGAGTACACGGCCGCGCTCTTCGAGGAGTTCCGCCGCGTGGGCCGCACGACGCTCTTCGGCACCGTCGCGACGGGCATCGCGCAGGGCGTGCTCGGCGCGATCGGCTTCGCGCTCTCGGGGCTGCCCGATCCGGTCTTCTTCGGCGCCGCGACGGCGGTGGCCTCGCTCATCCCCGCCGTCGGGACGATGCTCGTGTGGATGCCCGCGGGCATCGCGCTGATCTTCGTCGGCGAGGTGGGTCGCGGCGTGCTCGAGCTCGTCTGGGGATTCGGGGTCGTCGTCGGCCTCTCGGACTACGTCATTCGACCGCGGCTCGTCCAAGGCGAAGCCGAGGTCCCCGCGATCGTCACGTTCACGGCGCTCTTCGGCGGGGTCGAGGTCTTGGGGCTCGAGGGGCTCATCGTCGGCCCCGTCGTCATGTCGATCGCGCTGGCGGTGCTCCGCACCTACGCGAGCGAGGTGCGCCGCGTGCGCGCCGAGCCCGCGCCGCTCTCGCGGAGGAGCGGCGGACGCCCGGTCGAGGACGGTTGACGGCCCGCTCGGAACCACGTGCCATGGGCGGATGCGCTCGATCACGAAGGTCCTCCGAAGCTCGTCCACGCGCCGCCGCGCCGTCTCTGCCCTCGTCGCCGCGTGCGGGCTCCTCTCGCTCACGGGCGGCGCCCGCGTCGCCGCCGCCGCGCCCGTGTGGATCGGCGACTTCGAGACGAACGATCTGTCGCAATGGAACAACGCGCTCAACGGCGCGCACATCAGCGTAGTCGATTCGCCGGTCGTACAGGGCGCGCACGCCGCGCAGATCCAGCTGACGAACGACGCGACCTGGCCGAACGGGCTGAAGCGCGTCGAGCTCCACCACTCTCCGGCCGCGGGGCGCACCGCCGAGGGCGCGTCCACGTACTTCGCGTGGAGCTTCTTCTTGCCGGCCACGCTGCCGACGACGCCGAGCCAGCAAATCGGTTATTGGGAAACCGACGCGAGCTACCAGCAGCTCATGGCGTTCAACGTCACGGGCGAGCACGTGCAATTCATCACCCAGAAGCCCCAATACAAGGTGCAATGGGAGGCCGACGCGATGGCGACGGCGGGGCAATGGCACCGCATCGCCATGCACATCGTGTGGTCCACGAACCCGGCGAACGGCAAGGTCGACGTCTGGTTCGACGGGAACCAGGTGCTCACGGGCGGCACCGCGGCGACGCTCGCCGACACCAACTCCGCGTTCACCCAGGTCGGTCTCTTGCGCGGCGCGATCGAGTTTCAGGACAGTCCGATCATCGTGCTCGACGACGCCGTCGAGGGCGACTCGCTCGCCGACGTGCACCCCGACCTGCCGACGCAGGGATCGGGCGGCGCGGGGAGCACCAGCGCGAGCACGAGCGCCGCGACGACGGCGTCCAGCGTGACCGGGGGCGCGACGACGAGCGGCGCCGGGGGATCGGGATCGGGCGGAGGCGGAGGCGGCGGCGCCGGCGGCGGAGCGAGCGACGGCGGCTGCGGCTGTCGCACGGCCCCCGGCGGCCCCGAGGGAGGGCTCGCGTTCGCCGCGCTCGCCGTCCTCGGGCTCGCCGCGAGGCGACGCCGCGCGTGATCGCGGCGCCGACTCAGAAGACCGGATCGCCGGTGTAGACGACCTCGAACGCGTCGCCCGTCCATTGCTTCACGTCGTCGAGGGCGCCGTCGTCGAAGCTCGGATTCGGCGCGCCCGAGATGTACCAATCGGAGCCGTTGTCGGCGACGAACATTCCGTAGGTCTTCAGCGCCGCGCACATGACCTGCGCTTCTGGACTGTAGCCGCTGCAATCGAAGCTCGCCTTCATGCGAAAGCGCATGCCCATCGCGGGGAGGTTGGGGTTCGTGTCATTCGACGCGAAATGGGTGGCCGGCGGGATGTAGGCCGCGCGCGAGCTCTGCACGGTGAAGCGGAGCGCGTGGTGGATCGCGTGATCGACGACGATCTCGTCATAGCGCGCGAGACCCGGGAAGACGGGGAGCCCGGCGGCGTCGGCCGAGGTCCAGCCGGCCGGCCTCGTCGCGTCGATCTTGAGGTCCCAGATCGCGCCCGACCCCGCCGTCCACGAAGCGCCCCCATTCTGCGGCGCCGCCTGCCAGAGCTCGTAGAGCAGGCAGCTGCCGCTGTCGACGACGAGGACGTGCGCGTCGCTGCTGCCCTCGATCGGGGCGTTCGGCGGAATGGGGTACGGCCCCGGATCGCTCTCGCTCGCGTAGGTGAAGCTGACGGGCACGCCCGCCTGCGTCGGCGGGACGACCACGTAGGGAATGCCGTAGACGCTTCCAAAGTCGGGGTGGACGTGGGTGTTGCGCCCAATCGAATTGACGATGGCGTCCGAATTCGGGTGCACGGGATATTGGGAGATGTCCGTGTTCCACGCATTGTCGGCAGGAAACACGGTGCAATTGCCGATGTTCGTGCCCGAGCCCGTGGAGCCGCTTCCATTGGGGCCACTTCCGTTGCCACTGCTGGTCGAGCCTTGACCGCCGGTGCCGCTCCCCGTCGGACCCGCGGCCGATCCGCCGTGTCCAGAGCCGGTCGAAGCGTTCGCGCCGCTCCCGCTCGTGGAGCCCGCCCCGCCACCGCCGACGCCGCCGATCGCGCCCGACGTGCACGCCGCGAGCGAGAGCAGCCCGAGCGAGGCCGCGCCGATCGTGAGTGAGCCGACGAAGGGACGAACGAGCGCGGATCGCGACGGGAGGAACGGCTTCGAGTGGGACCACAGCGTCATGTCGAGCTCCTGGGAGGGTGTTGCCTGGACGTCGTAACGAAGGGTGAAGAGGCACGCGCCGGCGGCGTGGAGGCCGCGGGCGGGAGGAGATCGAGCGCCACGTGCGTGGACACCCGTCACTCGGACGAAGGGCGCGCGTCTCGATGGTGAGGCTTCATCGAAGGCTGCGACGCGCGTCGCGACGATCTCCCTCAGGTGGGTTCCAGCATAACGATCGAAATGGACCGCGCCAGCGAATCACGCTGTGGCAACGAGCCACGGTCACCCGAGGTCACCTTTCGGTTCTAACGCGACGGCGCGTCGTCGCGCGCGCGCTTCGCGTTCTCGGACGCGAGGCGACGGAGCAGCTCGCGCGTGGTCTCGTCCGCGAGCGCATAGCGAGGCGATCGCGACGCCGACGCGCGGAACGCGGGCGCGATCGCGAGGTCGTCCCATCCGTACGCCGCGAGCACGGCGCGGTCGATCGCGTCGTGGCGTCGACGGAGCTCGACGACGTCGGGCGCAGAATCGGCTGGATCGTGGAATCGCCGCCACGACGCCGTGAGCCCTCGACCGGTCGACGTCATCATGCGGGCGCGGTGCGCGTGGTACGCGCGCCCGAGCTCCGCGAGGCCCTCCGAGCGCGCCGGAAAGGGGAACGTCTCGAAGCTGTCGCTCGGCGTGTAGCGGAGCCCGTCGCCGAGCGTCGACGAATGTCTCCTCGCCCAGACCTCGTGCACGCGGCTCTGCAGGATCGCGAAGGCGTCCCATCCCTCGAGGGCGACGACCACGAGCTGCTCCGAGCACAGCACGTCGGCGGGCAGCGAGACGACGGAGAGGTGCGCCGAGACGCGCGGGATCACGAAGACACGCGCGAGCGCGGCGACGCGCGTCCGCAGCTCCTCTCGGTCGTTCGCGAACCGCCACCAACGCGCCTTGTGGGCGCGATCCGCCGCGCTCTCTCCGAGCGACGCGCGGAACGGGCGGACCTTTCGCTCGAGCAGCGCCACGAGCGTCGGGTGGCGGCGCCGGGCCTCGTCCTCCGCGAGCGGGTAGAGATCGATCGCGTAGCGCCTGTGCGCGTGGGTCGGGGACGCGTTGACCTCCTCGCCGCCCAAGTAGGGGCGAATCACGGCGCTCGACGCCGGGTGCTCCGCGAGGATCGCTCGCATCTCCGCGAGCGGAGACGCGCTCGGGCTCGCGTCGTCGAACGTGAAGCCCATCCCGCGCAAGAAGCAACCGATGAACGCGAGGCCGCGGCGGCTCGGGAGCCTCGCCGGATCGTCGTGCACGTCGCCCTCGCGGAGGAACGCGTCGATCGATCGGACGGGCGCGCCGTCGATCGACGCGGGGGAACGCGGCGCCCCGGGCGCGGCGCGTTCGACGCAGACGACGCTCACGACGACCGCGGCGTCGCCCGGCCATTCGACGCGCGGGCGCGCGGACGTGATGACGCCGCCGCGACCGCAGACGTACGCGAGGCCGCCGACCCGGGTGTCGCCTTGCGCGATCGTGTTCGTGGTGATGAAGCCGAGGCGCCCGCCGACGCGGAGGAGATCGAAGGCGCGGCGGAGGAAGTGGGCCGCGAGATCGACGTTCCCGTTCGCCCCCTCGTGCAGCACGCGGAGCCACGCCGCGTAGGCGGGTCCGAGCGTGGTCGCGATCCGCTTTCCCCCGGTGAAGGGCGGGTTGCCGACGAGCGCGTCGAATCCGGCACCGTCGGGTCCGACGACGTCGGGGAAGCGCTGCGCCCAATCGATGGCCGCGGGCGCCTCGGCGCCGCGCGCGCGGAAGAACGCCCGGAGCGCGTCGAGCGAGCTCGAGGTCCGAGCGCCGGCCGGGCCCGCGAGCGCGTCGCCGACGACGAACGCTCGATGAAGCTCGCCGAGGTCGAGCGACGCGTCGCGAACGTGGAGATAGACGAGCTCCTTCGTCACGCGCACGGCGCCCGGATCGGCGTCGACGCCGCGGAGCGCGCGCAGCGCGATCCTCCGCGCCGCGAGCTCGGGCTCGCCACGTCGGACGAGCTCCGCCGAGAGCGCGCGAAGCGCGGCGAGGACGAACGCGCCCGAGCCCATCGCGGGGTCGGCGATGCGGAGCGCCGCGAGCTCGCTCGACGACGCGGCGCGCGCGAGGAGCGGCGCGAGGGTCTCGGCCGTCACCTCGTCGGCCAGCGCGCGCGGCGTGTAGTGCTTGCCGGAGCGGCGGCGCTGCCCGAGGGCGCGATCGGAGCGCGACACGGGGGGCTCGAGGAGGATCTCGTAGAGCCGGCCGATGCCCTCCTCGTAGAACGATCTCGCGCCGAGCGCGCGCGTCGCGACGGCGGCGAGCCGCGCGCGATCGGGGGCCGGCGCCGCGACCGCGGACGGCAGCTCGAACGGCGGCAAGCCTCGCGCTTCGCACGCCCGGTGGAAGGCCGCGTCGACGAGCGCCTCCGCGACGAGCGCGCGAGCGACGTCGGGCGGGACCGCGTCGAGCCCGAGCCCGGGCGCGCGCGAGACCTCGTGAAACGCCGCGCCGATCGCGCGAGCGAGCTCGCCCTCGGGCCTCACCTCGCCGCGCCCTCTCCACCACGGCGGACGGCGCCGCGGAGGCGCCCGAGATCCGGCCGCGAAAAGGGGCGCGCCCGACACGACAGGGCGACGACGAAGAGCGCGACGCCGAGGCCCGCCAGATAGAAGCGCGGCAGCGACACGACGAAGACGACGTGGTGGCGTCCGCTGGGCACGCGCACCGCGGGGAAGCCCGGCGCGACGACGAACGTCGGCGCCTCGCGGCCGTCGATCTCGGCGCGCCACGACGGAAACGACGTCGCGCGGGCGACCACGTCGACCGGGCTCGGGCTCTCCACCGAGGCCTCGTAGGCGCCGGGCTCACGCGCCGACTCGACGACGCTCGCGCGCGAGGCGTCGCAATCACGTCGTGGCTCGTCGGCGACGACGAGCTCGCCCGCGTCCCTCTCGATGCGCGTCAGCGCGCGCGGATCGGCGAGGAGCGTCGCGGCGCCGCCGAGATCGTCGAAGAGAGCCGCGCGCAGCGCGGGATCGTCGCCGCGCCATGCGCGCGACACGCAGCCGACCCCGATCGTGTCGGTGCCGCCGAGACGCTCGCTGAGCTCCTCGCCACCGCCGGATCGGAGCACGCGCCAATCGGAGGCGGGCCCCGGACGAAGCGCGGTCTCGGTGAGGACCCAACGGACGCCGAGCGCCTCGGCGCGCGCCGCGCTGCCCGGCTCGGTGGGTCGGAGCTGGGAGAAGGCGACCGAGTGGACGCCGACGTGCGCACCCGCGCCCGCCGTGCCCGCGAAGGGTAGCGGGCTGTCGAACGCGACGCCGCGACGAAACGCGCAATGGGCGAACGGCGGTGGTCCGTAGAGATCGATCCTGCCGCCGCGCAGATCCCGGATCCAGCCGCGCGTCGGCCCGACGACGAGATCCGGGTGGCGCTCGCCGCACTCCGGGTGGGTCGCGTCGACGACGGTGCGCGCGAAGTAGTCCTCCATGAAGAGCTCGCGCGATCGCAGCGCGTCGAACGCGCCGACCCCGAGGAGCGAGAGGACGGCCGCGCGCGCGAGCAGCGAGGGCGAGACGCGGAGGCGCCACGCGGCGGCGGCCGCGGAGGCGAGGATCTCTTCGACGGCGACGACGAGCGCCGCGGCGACGACCACCGGGACGAGCGGCAGCACACGCAGCGGCTGCAAGAAGGAGAGCACGAGGGCGCCGAGCTTGCCCGCGCGCGCGAGCGACGTCCCCGACAGCGCGACGGCGACCACGGTGACCGTCGCGGCGAGCGTGGCGCGGCACGATCTCCTGCGGACGCACGCGAGCAGGACGGTCACCGCGAGGAGCCACGCGAGCGCGAGCACCGGCTCGCGATCCTCGTCGAGGAGGCGCGCGTCGAGGATCCAGCGCACCGTCTGCTCGGGACGAAAGCCGACGATCTTCCAAGGGTCCATGGGCGGCCAACCGAAGGGCACGCCGAGCGTGCGAAGGCCCGGACCGAACTCGGCCACGAGGACCGCGCCGCCCGCGACGCCCGCGCGCACGAGCCGAAGGAGCGCGTCGCGCGATCCGGACGCGAGCACGGCCGGCAGGAGCGCGACGAGCGTCGCGATGCCCACCTGCGGATGCGTCGCGAGGAGCAGCGCGGCGACGAGGGGCGCGTGGTGGGCCCGGCGCGAGCGCGCCACGGCGGCGACGAGCCACGGCACGAGGGGCCACGACAGCACCTGCGAGAAGAGACCCTTCTGCAGATACGCCTCCCAGCCGCCGACGAAGCCGCCGTGCGGCGAGACCCACGCGAGCGCGGCCGCGCCGGCGAAGGCCGCGAGAGGTCGCGCGCCCGCCGCTCGCGCGCCGAACAGCGCGACGAGCGGCGCGGCGAGGAGCGCGAAGAGCGCGAGCCCCTGCATCGCGGAGACCGGCGGCACGTGCAGCTTCATGAGGCCCGCGGCGAGCAGCCACCCGACGACGGGGTAATGGAGCGCCACGGGAAAACCGCCATTGAAGGAGTCGATCCAGCCGTGCGGGAGGCCGTCGCGCGCGATCGCGTGGGCGATGACGGCGTGCGACGACGCGTCGCCGATGAGCGTCACGTCGGGTCGGACGAGCCTCGGGACGGCGAGGAGGAGGGGCCCGCTCATCGCCAGCGTGCCCAGCGTCGCGACCGCCCACTCCGCGCGAGCGCCCTTCGCCGGCGACCACGCCGACGGACGCCCCGCGAATCGGTCCCTGAGGAGCCACGTCACGAGGACGGCGAGCGCGGCGAGCCCGAAGATCATGTCGGCGCGCGGTGCCAGCGACCGACGAGCGCCCAGCCGAGGCGCGTGGTGACGACCTCGTCGAGCACCATCGCGGGACCGACGTCGAGCGCCGACAAGCGACGCGCGTCGAACTTGGAGGGGTGAATGTGCTCGCGCGAGTAGCCGTCGCGGCGCGCGATCCACTCGAGGACCGTGCGCTCGAGGAGGGCGAGGGTCGAGAAGCGCCCGTAGTTCGGCGTCGTGAGGACGAGGCTGCCGCGCGGCGCGACGCGGGACGCGAGCACGCGGGCCCACCGGCCCGGATCGTCGAGGTGCTCGACCACCTCCTTCGCCACGATCACGTCGAAGGGTCCTTCGAAGCCCGGCGCGTCGGGCAGCGCGTACGGCGACGGGCTCGAGGCGATGCGCGACGCCATCTCGGGGTGTCGCGCCCTCGACGCCGCCACGGCGCGCGGATCGAGGTCGCACGCCCACTGCTCGGCGAGCGGCGGCGCGCCGGCGACGCGCGGATCGAGCCCGGCGCCCACGACGAGCACCCGCGGGCTCACCCCGTGCGCGCGCACCGCCTCGGCGACGCGACGGTCGAGCTCGCCGTGATAGAGCGACCACGGCAGGCGCGTTCGCCGGTCGTGGTTCTTGAAATACGCCGCCTCGGTCACGGGTCCTTCGCAGGCTCGGCGACGCAGCTGAGGAGGTACTCGCCCGCGCCGCCGCGCTTCGGCGCCATCGCGCCGAGCGCGTCGAGCAGCGCCCGCGCGACGTCGACCGTGACGAATCGCAGGCCCGGCGCGAGCACCCATCGGCCCGTGAGCTTCTTCGTCGCGTAGCCGAGCAGGCTCGGATAGAGCATCAGATCGAAGGCCCACGACGTGGGGCGCTCCACGATCGTCGTGCACTCGACCTGCCCGAACCCCGCGCGCTCGAGGCGCGCACGCCACTCGGCCTCGTCGTAGAGGTGGACGTGCGAGAACACCTTGTCGAGCGCCTGCCCGTACGCGCGGGAGACGCCGCGGAGGCCGAGCGACGCGAGCACCTCGGCCGTCGCGAGCCAGCGTGTCCAATCCGGCGTGGGCACGATGAGGACGAAGCGCGCGCCCGGCTTGAGCGCGCCGCGGATGTTCACGAGCGCGTCGTGCAGATCCGGCACGTGCTCGAGGCTGCAGTTCGCGATCGCGCTGCCGAAGAAGCCCTTCGGCAGATCGACGCGACAGATGTTGCCGCAGATCAGGGTCTTGTACGCGCCCGTCGCTTGCGCGCGCTGCACCTCGCTCGGGTTGATGTCGATCCCCCACGACTGCTTGCCGGGGTAGGCGAGCTGCGCGAAGAGCCCGTCGCCGCAGCCGACGTCGAGGATCGGCTCCTCGAGATCGACGGTGCGCGCAGCGCGGAGCCGGATGCACTCGCGCAGCGCCAGCGCGGCGGGGGCGAACGCGTAGTACGAAGCGAAGTCGTCGGGGTCGATCGGAAACTCGGCCATCTCGCGCCATTATGCCCGATGCGGCCAGCGCCGGCCGAACATGCCGAGGCCTCCCTCGCGCGACCCTCGTCGCGTCGGTCGCTGCGGACGGTCTCGCACCGTCGCGCGCAGGCTCATGAGACCTCGCGTCCGCTCGGAGCGCAGCGGTGAGCGCGCCGTACGTGGCGCGCGCGGAGCAGGCGGCGGGAGTCGCACCCGCATCCCGAGGCTGGCGACCTCGTGTTCTACTGTTGAGCTACACCTGCTTCTTCGATGCGATTGCATCGGTGGGCCGTCGTGGAGTCGCACCACGTTCTCCCGCTCTTCAGGCGGGCGCTATCACTGGACCAGCTCACGACCCGCCCACACGGGACGGCTCGGCCTGCGCGAAGCTGACGCGAATGTCGGGCACGCCTCGCGCACCTCGATCCGGGGCGATTGTGTGTCGCGGTGCCGGCGCCGTCGCCTAGTATTCGAGGCTCGATGACTCGCCCGGAGGGACGATGAGCGCGGAGCGACGAAAGCACCCACGCGTGAGCGTGGCGGTCGAGGTCGACGTCACGTCGGAGCACAACTTCTACGTCGGCAGGACGCGCGACGTCTCGCTCGGAGGGCTCTTCATCGAGGGCGTGGGCCTCGACGTCGGCGCGTCGGTGAACGTCGACCTCACCCTCGACGGCAGGCGCCACGCCCTGCCGGCCGAGGTGATGTGGACGCTCTCCGGCGCGGACGGCAGCGTCCAAGGCGTCGGCGTGCGCTTCGTCTCGATGAGCGACGCCGCGCGCCGGGCCATCGAGAAGTTCATGGTGAAGCGGGCTCCGCACGGCATCGACGTCGACCCCGTCGGGGTCGAGCCGCCGCCGCTACCGAAGCCCGAGCCGAAAGGCTGAGCGAGCTCGACCTCAGAGCTTCGCGAGGATGGCCTCGGCGCTCGAGACCTCGAACTTGCCGGGCGCCTCGACCTCGAGCGCCGTGAGCACGCCCTTGTCGATGATGGCCGCGTAGCGCTGCGAGCGCTCGCCCATGCCGAACTGGCTGAGATCCACGGTGAGGCCCATGGCGCGCGAGAAGTCGCCGTTGCCGTCGGCGAGCATCAGGACCTTGTCGCCGGCGCCCTGCGCCTTGCCCCACGCGTTCATCACGAACGCGTCGTTCACGCTGAGGCACGCGATGAGATCGACGCCCTTCTGATGGATCTCCGCGGCGCGCTCGACGAAGCCGGGAAGGTGCTTGGCGCTGCAGGTCGGCGTGAACGCGCCGGGCAGGGCGAAGAGGACGACCTTCTTGCCGGCGAAGAGCGCCTCCGTGGTCGTGTCCTCGGTGCCGCTCTCCTTGGCGACCTTGATCTGCGTGCTGGGAATCCGCTCTCCGATCTTCACCGTCATGACGCTCCTCCTTCCCTCGCGCCCGCGGCGAGGGGGACGCGGTGATTACTATACGCAACGGGCCCGCGCAAAGCGCCCGTCGCGGCGAGCGCCGGGAGCCACGCGGAGAGGCCCACGCCCGCGAGGTTCCGTGCGCGCATCGCCTCGAGCAGCCCGCGCAGCGCGTCGACGCTCGCCGGCTGGGCGTCGCCACGCTCGGCGGCGTCGTGCAGGAGCACGATGGCTCCGTCGGCGAGGGCAGGCGCCACGCGCTCGACGATGCGCGCGGGGGTCGTCATCCCGAGGCCGTCGTAGGCGCGCGCGGTCCAGCCGATCACGTCCATCGCGAGCTCGCGCACCGCGATCGTCGTCCTCGGGCTCGTGAAGCCGACCGGCGGTCGAAAGAGGCTCGTGCGCCGACCCGTCGACGCCTCGAGGACGCGGGCCGTGTCGGCGAGCTCGCGCGCGATCCGCCGCTCGTTTCGCATGTTGAGGAACCGATCGTGGGTGTAGCTGTGGACGCCGAGATCGTGGCCTCGCTCGGCGATGGCGCGGATCACGTCGGGGTGCGCCGCGGCCTTCTCGCCGATGACGAAGAACGTCGCCTTCGCGCCGAACTCGTCGAGCAGGTCGAGCACGCGCCGCGTGTGGACCGGGTGCGGACCGTCGTCGAACGTGAGGGCGACGCCGCGCGCGCCGCGCGGGCCGCGCGAGATGACGTCGAGGAAGACGCCGAGGTTCAGGAAGTACGTGCCGAGGTTGATCAGCGCCGCGTACACGAGCGCGAACGGGATCAGGAACGAGAGCGGCGGCGTTCCGAAGGCGAGCGCGTAGACGACGGTCGCGTACGCGGTGACGACGCACAGCGCGAGCGCGAGGCGTGCTTTGGGAAACGCGAGACGCCTCGACACGCTAGCGCTTCTGCCGCTTCTCCGCGGGATCGGCGTCCTCGTCCTCGAGCTCGTCGACGACCTTGGGGCTCGCGCCGATGCGCGCTCTCGGGGCGCTCGCGCTCGCCTCGATCTTCTTGTCGTCGCCGTCGTCGGCGGGGGTGTTGTCGACGTCGTAGAACGCCCCGAGGATCGAGGCGACGATCGGCAACGACGTGAGCGACAGGCCGCCGAGGGTCCCATAGCCCGAGGTCTCGTGCATGGAGAGGTTCGGGGCCGAGAGCGTGCCGAGCGAGAACGGCAGCGGGATCGCGCCGAGCCAGCGACGCACCGCCCAGAGCAGACCCGCGCCGACGAGCGCGCCGACGACGGCCTTCATCCCGGCCTCGATCTTCGCGTCCTTCGCCCAGATCGGCTTGCCGGCGACGAGCCCGACGAGCACGCCCGTCGCCGCCGCGGACAGGTAGGCGACGATCGCCGCAGGAGCGACGAAGCCCGCCTTCGCGAGCGCGAAGCCCACGAGCCCGCCCACGACGAGCCCCTTCACGAGACCGAACAGAAGCCGCCCGAACATCCTCGATCATCCTTGGCACGACGGCCCGCAACGTTCAACATGCCTTTCCGGTCGACGACATGCCCACCCTCTCTTCTGCGCGCGCGCTCACGCATCTCCTACTGGTCATCGGAACACTCGGCTGCGGCGCCTACGGGACGGGGTACGCCACCGGCGCCGCGGCGGCGAAGCCCATCGTGCTGAGCGACGCGTCGAAGGATCTCGACTGCCCGCAGAGCGACGTCCGAGTGAGCGAGCAGTGGGGTGGCCGATGGGAGGCGGTCGGCTGCGGTCGCAAGGCGATGTACAACGCGAAGTGCGACGGCGTCAGCTGCGAGGTCGTCCCCGACGGCGCCGCGGTCCCGTGGAAGGATCGACCCACGAACGATCCGATGTGGCAGCACTGACGTAGGACCCTCGTGCGCTCGAATCGGCGCGAACGGGCGCTCGGCCGAAGGGGCGAAGACGCGGAGACGGAGGTCTCGTCGGCGTGGCGCGTGATCGCGGCCGCCTTCGCGGCGGCGCTCGTGCTCTCGATCGCCACGCCCGCGCACGCGCACACGGTCGGGCTCTCGCGAGGCGAGTACGCGCTCTCGGGAGGGAAGCTCACGGTCGCGCTCAAGCTCGCGCGCGGCGAGCTCGCGACGGCGATCGCCGGCCTCGACACGAACCGCGACGGCACGGTGGACGAGGCGGAGGTCGCGGCCGGCGGGGACGCGCTGCGCGCGGGCCTCGTCGATCACCTCGTCGTGCACGACGGCGATCGCGCTTGCCCCGCGACCCTCGACCACGCGGCGCTGGCGGCGGAGGACGGGGTCGAGATCGACGCGCACTTCGACTGCGGCTCCGCGGCGCGGCACGTCGACGTGGACGCGGGGTTCCTCGCGGTTCTACCGAGCGGCCACCGCCACGTCGCGCACATCGGCGTGGGCGAGAGCGCGCGCGACGAGGTCCTCTACAAGAACAAGGAGCGCTTCGGCGTCGACGCGATCGGCGCCGCGGCCTCCGCCCCGGTCTCGTCGTGGCGCGACGTCGCGTGGGGCTTCTTCCTCCAGGGCATCGAGCACATCCTGACGGGGTACGATCACCTCGCGTTCCTGCTGGGTCTCGTGCTGGTGCGCGGGCGGCTGAAGAGCGTGCTCGCCCTCGTCACGGCCTTCACGCTCGCGCACTCGGTGACGCTCGCGATCGCGGTGCTCGGCGTCTGGGCACCCTCCCCGCGCTTCACCGAGCCCGCGATCGCGCTGAGCGTCGCGTACGTCGGCGGCGAGAACTTCTTCGTGAAGGACCTGAAGAACCGCTGGCACATCACCGCGCCGTTCGGGCTCATCCACGGCTTCGGGTTCGCCGGGGCGCTCGGTCAGATCGCCCTGCCTCGAGCCCAGGTGCCGCTCGCGCTCGGGACGTTCAACCTCGGCGTCGAGGCGGGACAGCTCGGCGTGCTCGCGATCGTGCTGCCGCTCGTGCACTTGGCTCGCAAGCTCCCGGCGTTCGATCGCTGGGGCGTCAAGGTGCTCAGCGGGGCGCTGCTCCTGCTCGGGCTCGTCTGGTTCGTGGGTCGCGTCGTGTGGCCGCCCGGGTGATCGCGCGCTCCTGCCTTGCCCCTCGGGGGTGGGACGGGTAACCCTTCCTCGGTGCCAGCCACTCGCCCCGCCTCGAGGCCGAAGTTCGCGCGCGGCTTCCCCGAGCACGCGGAGCTCGACGCGCTCGTGGCCGCGTTCGAGAGCGGCGACTACGCCCGCGTCCGCGTGGAGGCGCCGAAGCTCGCCGCGAAGACCGACGACGAGGACGTCCGGCGCGCAGCCCGAGAGCTCCGAAAGCGAATCGACCCCGACCCGCTCGCGCTCGCGCTGATGGGCTTGGCCGCACTCTTGTTGCTGATGCTCTCCGGTTACTATTGGACCCACAAGCAGATCGGCCCATGAAGAACGACCTCGTGGCGCGCCCGAAGGTGCTTCTCGCGACCGTGCTCGGCGCGACGATGCCGGCCGCGATGATTCCAGCCGCGTTGATGCCGGCCGCCATGATGCTCGCCGCCATGACGCTCGCCGCGGGGTGCGGCGGCGCGCCCGAGGCGCCGACGCAGCCCGGTTGGAGCCGCGCGCCCGACGGCGTGAAGGGCGTCAGCTCGGGCTCGACCGCCGAGCGGTTCTTCCCGCTCGTCGACGGCAACGCCTATCACTACGAGACCGTCTCGCTCGGCGACGAAGCCGTCTCGAGCGGCGGGCTCCTGATGGCGCGCGTGCATCGCTCGAGCGCGACGAGCGGCGAGCTGCGCCTCCCGACGAGCACGCGCCGCATCGAGTACGCGAGCGACGGCGTCGTCAGCGTCGGCGCGACCGGCGAGCGCACCTACGTCCTCAAGGAGCCGCTCGCGCGCGGCAACGCGTGGCCCGGAGAGCACGGGGGCCAGACGCGCATCACCGCGACCGACGTGAGCCTCACCGTGCCCGCGGGCACGTACGCGGGCTGCGTGACGACCGAGGAGCTGCGCGGCGGCGACGCGCCGATGCGCGTGACGACGACCTATTGCCCCGACGTCGGCATCGTCTCGCTCGAGGCGCAGGCCGGCGCGCGCGTCGAGCGCGCTTCGCTCAGGCAGTACGGCCCGCCGGTCGACATCGGGCCCGAGGGCGTGACGCGCACCACCGAGTGATCGCCGAACGATGGGCGCAAAGGTTGCGTCGAGCGGCCGGTGCGATCGCCCAAACCGCGCGGACGAAGCGCCGTGCGGACACGCAAAACGAGCGCCTTTTGCGCAAACAAAGCGTCGATTCCGCGCTTGTCCAAGGCGGTTTGCCATGGATTAGACTTCACCGACGTCGGCACTAGCCGGCGCGCCACGGCCGCTCTAACGCGCTCGCAACGGAAGGCGGACGAACGTCGTGAACTACTGGCAGTACATCCGAGTCGAAGAGCTCCTGGGACTGCAGGGCGGCGCAGAGGGCGACGAGTCCAAGCTGTCGAACGACGAGGTGCTCTTCATCGTCGTGCACCAGGTCTACGAGCTCTGGTTCAAGCTCGTCATCAAGGAGCTCGCGCTCGCGCGCGATCTGTTCCACCAGAACCCCGTCCCCGACATGGACATGGCGAAGGCGGTGCGCTCGCTGAAGCGCATCACCGCCATCTTCGAGCAGGCCGTCTCTCACTTCAAAGTCGTCGAGACACTGACGACGCGCGACTACCTGGCGTTCCGCGACGGCCTCATCCCGGCGAGCGGGTTTCAATCGGCGCAGATCCGCGAGATCGAGATCTTGCTCGGCCTCGACGACGCCCTGCGCGTGCCGCTCGGCCCCGACGGCAGCTACAAGGCCGCGCTGAAGAGCGACGACGGCAGCGCGTCGCCGGCGCTCCGGCGCGTCGAGGCGCGCCTCGCGGGCGGACCGAGCCTCCGTGACGTGGTCTACGCGTGGCTCGCGCGCACGCCGGTGTCGAAGGAGGGCCCGGACGCCTTTCTCCGCGGCATCCTCGCTGCGCACAAGAGCGAGACCGAGAACCGCCTCCGCATCGCGCAGGAGAAGATGAGCCCCTCGCCCGCCGAGCTCGACGTGCTCCGCGCGCGCTACGAGCGTGAGCTCGCGTTCGCGGAGAAGTTCCTGCTCGGCGAGGACGATCCCGCGATCGACGCCGAGGCGCGCGCGCACCGAATGAAGGTGCGCGCGGCGCTCGT
Organism: uncultured Polyangiaceae bacterium; assembly: GCA_964467935.1. Taxonomy (GTDB): domain Bacteria; phylum Myxococcota_A; class Polyangia; order Polyangiales; family Polyangiaceae; genus CAYYKK01. Next base: position 6,165 of record CAYYKK010000046.1, on the reverse strand, counting down.
GTTCCTCGAGAGCCACCGCGAGCTGCCGCGCCTCGCGTGGCCGCGCGAGGTCATGGATGCCTTGATCGAGATGGAGCAGGCGATGGTCCTCTGGCGACAGAGACACGCGCGCATGGTCGAGCGCGTCATCGGTCGCCGCATCGGCACGGGCGGATCGTCCGGCGTCGACTACCTCGACCAGACGGCGCTCCGCTACCGCGTCTTCGGCGACGTCTGGGCGGTGCGCACCCTCTTGCTCCGCAAAGCCGCCATTCCCCCGATCGACAACGCTGACGACTTCCGATTTCGCGTCGAGGATTGAACCTTGAAGCCTCTACTTCGCCACTACCTTCGCATCGACCCGCGCTCGCTCGGAGCGTTCCGCATCGCCTTCGGGCTGGTGCTCATCCGCGACCTGCTCTCGCGGTGGAAATACATCGACGACTTCTACGGCAACGAGGGGGTGCTGCCGAACCACAACCACCTCTACAACCTGAAGTCCGAGGGCAAGAGCGTGTGGAGCGCCTTGCACGCGATGTCGACGGGCGGCGAGGCGGCGTTCGGCTTCTGCGTCATCCTGCTCTTCTACGTGTTCTTCCTCTTCGGCTTCCGGACGCGCGCCTTCCAGGTGATGTCGCTCGTGTCGCTCATCAGCCTCTCGGCGCGCAACCTCCTCGCCGAGGGCACGGGCAACTACGTCGCGATCGCGCTCTGCGCCTTCACGATGCTCCTCCCGCTCGGGAGCCGCTTCAGCATCGACGCGCTCCGCGAGACGACGCGCCTCGCGAACGACGGGAGCTCGAAGGATCTCAACCGACGATCGCGCGCCACCGACGACGATCTCGACGCGCACCACGCGCCGGGCTGGAGCCCGACGTCGATCGCCGGCCTCGGGCTCTTGCTCCAGATCGCGCTCGTGTACCTGTCGCTCGCGGTGCAGCAGACCGGCGCCTGGCGCGACGGCTCGGCGCTCGGCAAGGCGCTCCACGTCGCGCGCCTCGCGAGCCCGCTCGGCTTCTCGATCCGCAACAGCGGCGTGCTCTCGCTGCTGACGCCCGTCGTCTACTACGCGCAGTTCGCGATCCCCGTCGCGCTCTTCGTCCCCGTGCTGCGCGGCCCGTCGCGAGGCGTCGCGGCGATCCTCATGGCAGCGCACGGGATCGTGCTCGGGCTCTTCTTCAACTTCGGACTCTTCGGCTGGTCGCTCGCCGCCGCGTCGCTCCTCGTCATCTCGAGCGAGACGTGGGAGAAATGGGCGACGAAGCACGATCCGGCGCGCGCGCGCACGGTCATCTACGACGCCGACTGCGGCATCTGCTTCTGGCTCTGCCGCTTGCTCAAGCGGCTCGACACGCGCCACCACCTCACCTTCCAGGGCAACGACGAGCTCGAGAAGGAGGAGCACCACGGCGACGAGCCCGAGCGCGTCCTGCGCGTCTACGATCCCAAGACGAACAAGGTCGTCGACAAGCCCCTGCCGGCGAAGGTCACCGCGGAGCTCGTCGACAAGACGGTCGTGGTCGTCTCGGCGAGCGGCGAGGTCGCGACGGAGGGTCGCGCGGTCGCCGAGGTGCTCCTCGCGATCCCCGGTCTCGCGTGGAAGGGACGCCTCCTGATGCTGCCCGGCTTCTCGAGCCTCGCGGACGCGCTCTATCGCTTCGTCGCGCCGCGAAGGACGCAGCTCTCGGTCGAGCTCGGGCTCGCTGCCTGCGGCAGCCCCAGCGCGAAGAAGGACAAGGTGCCCGATCCGCTGCTCCGCCCCGTCCCGCCCTCGACGGCGCTCCGTCACCGCCTCACCGGCGCGTTCCGCGAGGTGCTCGCGGTGGTCGTGCTTGCGACCGCGGTCGTCCAAGCGGGTCAGGTGAACAAGCTCCCGTTCTCGGTCCCGGAGAACGCGACGCTCTCCAAGATCGCGTGGTACGCGCGCATGCTCGAGAAGTGGGACGTGCTCACGCCCGAGCCGCCGACCGAGCAGGGCCTCATGGTGACCGACGGGCTCACGCGGGACGAGAAGGCCGTCGACGTGCTCACGGGCAAGCCGCCGGTCGCGAGCTTCGAGCGGCCGTTCGAGCTCGGACAGATGTGGAGCGACTACCTCGCGCGCATCCAGAGCGACGACTACAGGGGCTATCAGCAGGCCTTCAAGACGTACATCGCGCGCACGGGGCCGATGTGGCCGGCGAAGGAGAACAACGACAAGCTCTCCGGCATCGACGTCTACTGGATGACGGGTCCCACGATGGGATCGTCGACGCCCACGCTGAAGCGCATCTTCCGTCAGGGGCGCGGCGGCAACGTCCTCGGCACCCAGGCGCCCGCGCCGAGCATCGACCACGGGCGCTACGCCGGCCACCTCGATGGCGCCGATGGCGCGCTGCCGTTGAGGCCGATGCAGCCCATGCAGCCCATGCAACCGCCTGCGCCGGCGAGCTCGTCGGGCGCGATGGCTCCGGGACAGGGCCCCGCGCTCCTCGCCCCGCAGCCGAGCCCGCTCTTGGTCCCGCCGCGTGAGGCCAAGCCGTGAACGACGCCGCTCGTCCGGCGGGTGACGAGCCCGGCCGAGACGGCGAGGATCCGCACGATCGACAAGGCGCGGCCGTCCCCGAGGACGAGGCCGCGCCTTCCTCGTCGCCGCCGACCTCGACCGAGACGACGAAGCCGCCGGCGGCCTCGAAGGCGCGCGCGCCGACCCCCCCGCCGGGGCCGACGCGCTTCGAGCGCGTCCGCACATGGATCCGCGACCACTACATGCACGTGGACCCGCGGACCGCGGGGCTCTTTCGTCTGGTGCTCGGCTTCTTGCTCGTCGCGGACACGCTCCGCCACTGGGGCGAGGCGCGCCTCCTCTACACGAACCAGAGCGTCATCTCGAACGACTTCCACCTGTGGCGTCCGAGCTCGAACTTCCAGTGGAGCTTCTTCCACGCGTTCTCGACCTTGAACGAGGTCCACGTCCTGTTCGCGCTCGGGGTGGTGAGCCACCTCTTGCTGTTCGTCGGCTACCGCGCGCGGCTCTTCGCCGTGACGAGCTTCATCTTCATGACGAGCCTCGATCAGCGCATCCCGCTGGTCGAGAACGGCGGGTACGTCGTCGTGAACCTCGCGTGCCTCTGGGCGTGCTTCCTGCCGGTCGGCCAGCGCTTCTCGATCGACGCGTGGCGAAGGAGCTGGCGGACGCGGCGGGAGAAGAGCGCCGACGAGCTGAACGACCGCACCGACTTCACCGGCGAGCGGAAGCCGCTCGTGTCGCTCATCGGCGTCATCGTGATCTTCAACCTGACGCAGGTCTACTTCTGGAACGTGGTCAACAAGGCCGGCTGGATCTGGCGCGAGGGCTACACGCTCCACTACGTGCTCTACCTGAACCGGATGCTCACCGGCTTCGGGCTCCTGTTCCGCTACATCCCCGAGCCGATGATGCGCGTCCTCGACTGGACCACCCTCTCGGTGGAGTCGATGATCTGCGTGCTCATCGCCTCGCCCGCGGCGCGCCGCTACACGCGGCCCATGGCGCAGATCGCGATGATCCTGATCCACGGGACCTTCGGGACGGTGTTCAGGCTCGGCCCCTTCTCGTGGTTCCTCATCGGCTGCTCGACGCTGCTCTGGACGCCGTACCAGTTCGCCGACCTCGAGCGGTGGTACCTGCGGCGCGCGCCCCGGCTCGAGATCGCGCTCGCGGAGGGCTCCGCGCTCGGGCTCGCCCTCGGGCGCGTGCTGATGCGGCTCGATGGCTACGAGCGCCTCGCGTTCGTGGAGGCGCCGATCGACCGCGCCGTCGGCGTGCGCCCCGCGGGCGACGACCAGGCGTTCATCACCGATCCCGCGCGCCTCGTGCCGCTCGTCGCGCGCGCCCTGCCGCTCGGCGCGCTCCTCTACCCCGTGATCCGGTGGGTGACGCTCGGCGCGCCGGTGCGCCTCTTGGCGCGGCTCGAGGACCACGCGGAGGGCGTCACGCGCTTCTTCGGCCTCCCCGCGCCTCACGCCGAGGTGCCCGCGGATCCGCCGCCGCCGAGCTGGGACGAGACCCCGATCGGCGAAGGGTCGGGACGGTATTGGCGGGCGCGCAAGCTCTTCGCCCTCGCGATGGTGCCGCTCGCGATCGCGACCGGCGTCGCCCACGTCCTGCCCGACTCCTTCCGCGCGAAGCAGATCGTCACGAGGTGGGACAACGACTGGCCGGCCTCGACGACGACGATCGTCGTCTTCGGGGTCGTCGTGGCGCTCTTGATGCTCTTCTGGCCGAAGGAGAGGGCGCGCCCGCTCTTCGTGCGATCGAGGCTCGCGATGAGGGCCTTCCGCGCGCGCGAGCTCTTCCTCGCCTACTACGCGATCGCGTCGCTCAGCCAGACGTGGAACGAGAACAAGGGCATCCCGCCGCAGATCAAGTACGCGCAGCCCGCGTTCATCCAGATGCTCATCAACTACCCGCGCCTCTTCCAGGGCTGGGGCATGTTCGCGCCGAACCCGATCCAGGAAGACGGCGTGCTCGTGGTCGACGGCTACACGATCGACGGTCGTCACGTCGATCCCTACAACGGCGGCGTCCCCGATCTGGATCTCACCGACGCGAACGGGCTCGGCATCTCGCAGCTCCGGCAGGACTACGGCAACCGCATCCGACTCGACGGCAACTCGCTCTACCGCGACGAGCTGCGGCTCTACCTGATGCGCTGGCACGAGGAGACCGGGAATCCCAACGACGAGCTCGTCGCGTTCGACGTGTATTGGGTCCGCGATCGATGCCCGCCGATCGGGCAGAAGAAGCCGATCGACAACGATCCTGTCCCGATCGTCTCGTGGCGAAAGCCCGGCTACCGAAGGCCGTCCGGCATGATGCCGATCCCGCGGCCACCGCAGATCCGGAGCGCGGAGCAGTGGACGCCCAAGGTGCCCGAGAACATGCCGAAGCTCCCGGTGCTCAAGAACTGAGCGGCGCGCGCCTCCGAGGGCGCCGCGCCGCGCGCCGTCAGACGGGGACGACGCGGCGGGCGACGGACTCGACGAGGCGCGGGACGTCACGCTCCGCGACGCTCGAGAGCGCGATGCGCAGCGCGCCCGGCTGCGGCACGACGAAGACGCCGTCCGCCTTCAGCGCCTCGGCGACGCCCATCGCGTCGGCGGTGAACACCGTCGTGAAGAAGCCGCCATCGTAGCGGGGGTAGACGAGCTTCGCCTGGGTCGCGAGCTCGTTCCACTTCGCGACGCGCCGGCCGAGGAGCGCCACGAACGGGGCGCGCTCGCGGTCGACGCGCGCCTTGCGATCGGGCTCGTTGAGGATGCGACCGATCGCCGCCATGCCGGCGGCGTTGCAGTTCGACCACGTGCCGCGGCACGAGTAGCTGAGCGCGCTCGCGATCCGGCGCCGCTCGTCGTCGTCGGGGTGCACCGCGACGAGCGCGCCGACCCGGAGGCCATACTGCAAGAACGTCTTCGACGCGGACCACGCGAAGAGCACCAGCGCCTTCGGCAGCAGCCGGAGCATCTCTTCGAGCGCGGCGTCGAGGGGCTGCGCGCCGAAGCGCGCGTAGGCGACGTCGAGGCACACGGCGATGGGACCGCGCGACGCGCGCGCGTCGATGATCGTGCGGATCGCTCGCCACTCGTCGGCGTCGAACGAGTAGCCGGTGGGGTTGTGGCAGGGCGAGTTGAGGAGCACGAGCGCGCGCCCCTGCTCGGCGAGGACCGCGTCGAGCTGACGAGCGAAGTCGTCGACGTCGAGGTGGTGATCGCGGTCGAACATCGAGAACGTGCGGAGCTGTCGATCGCTCTCGTCCGCGAGGGTCTTGTAGGGCCCCCAGAAGAACGACGTCGTGAGGAGCGACTCGCGCAAGCCGAGGAAGTTCACGATCGCGAGGTGCAGCGCGCCGGTGCCGCCGGGCGCCGCCGCCGCCGTCGCCCATTGGGCCGCGGGGCTCTTGCCGAGGAGATCGTCGATGACGCCCCTCAGGAAGTCGGGCGACCCGGAGATCGGCGCGTAGCCGGCGCCGACGCGCGGCGGCGTCTCGCGGAGCGTCTCGACGACGCCGTCGAGCGTCGCGAGGAGCCCCTCGTCGTCGAGCAGCGCGCCGACCGTCGCGTTCACCACCTTCTCGCCGGCGGCCGCGCGGGCCTTCGCCTCCGCGTTCAACGCGAAGATCGGGTCATCGGACGGACGGGCCTGCCGAGAGGGGATGAGGAACGCCA
>CAYYKK010000045.1:0-31613 GCA_964467935.1 uncultured Polyangiaceae bacterium | reverse complement strand
CCCTCGGCCGCTTCGTTCACCTCGCCCGAGTTCCCGCCGTGGGCGGCCGACATCGGGCGCACGGGCTGGTACGGCTTCCCCGCGCACGCCGGCGTCGTGAAGATCGCGAACCACGGGCCCGGCGCGGTGGTCGACCCGCGCGCGCCTCGCCTCGTCTCTCCGGACGTCGAGCCGCGCTTCCGCGCGTTCCTCCGCGCGAGCCTCCCCGCGCTCGCGCCGTCCCCGCTCGTCAAGACGAGATTGTGTCTCTACTGCGATTCGTTCGACGGAGACTTCTTCATCGATCGTCACCCCGAGCGAGAGGGCCTCGTCGTCGCCTCCGGCGGCAGCGGTCACGCGTTCAAGTTCGCCCCCGTGCTCGGCCCGATCGTGGCCGACGTGGTCACGGGCGTCGCGCCGCGGGCCGAGGCTCGGCGCTTCCGCTTTCGCGAGCTGGGCGCGCGCCGCAGCGAGGACGCGCGCTTCGTCGGCCCTTCGCGCTGACCGGCCGATCCTCGCTCAGAACGAGCACACGGTGGACTGCGCGGCCTTCGCGCCGCTCGTCCCGACGAAGCGCTTCTTCAGCGTCTGCTTCGTCCCCGTGATGTCGCCGCACGCGTCGTTCTCGGGGCCCGCCTTCGCGACGCACTGACCGACGCCGCCGAGGTTCGCGCAGAACGTCGCCGACGAGCCCGGTTGGTCGGGGCAGTAGCCCTGGCACGGGACGGAGCAGAAGCCCGCGGTGCCCGACGCGTTGTGGATGCACTTCGCCGCGATCCCGCCGGCGTCGAAGCCGCAGTCTCCGTCGTTGCCGCACGTCGTGCCGATCCACGGCGCGTCCGACGGAGGGACGAGGAGCTTGCCCGTGATCGCGTCACGGCGCACCTCGCCCGCGAGATCGCAGTGGTGCTCGTCGAGCGGGCGGCTCGGATCGTAGGCGCAGACCCAGCGCGGGAAGTCGCGCGAGTCCCAGGTCGCGAACATGTGCACGTCGCCCGTGGGGCGCTCCACCGACGGGAGCGCCGGGTAGTCGACGTCGACGAGCCGACCCTCGAACGTGTCGAAGTCCTTCGACACCACGGTCTTCACCTCGAGCGTGTACTTGTCGCTCTGCGCGTGGGGCTTCGACATGTCGATGCCGAGCAGCTCAGCGAGCTCGACGACGTGCTCGCCCTGCATGCGCTGGCAGCCGTGCGACACGGGACCGCGGATGAGGCGCCACTCCTGGTCGCCCATCTCGGCGTCCGTCACGCTCGTGATCGGGCCGTGGAATGCGAGGCCACGGGAGCTGTACTGCATGAAGGGGAAGCCTCCCCACGCGGCCTTGTCGGTCGTCTGCGTGTACGGGATGGCGAAGAGGCGAGGGTAGCTCCCGGGGCCAGCGGGCGCCTGCCCCGTCGAGGGATCGATCTTCCCGGTCGCGACCGGGTAGACGATCGTCACCTGCGTGCGGCCGTTCGCGAGCTGCTCGCTCTCGGCGTAGAAGGGGAGGGGCTTCTTGAAGCTCGCCGGCAAGAGCCCCGTGACGCGCGCCGTGTGCGACCTCAACGAGACGAAGATGCTGGTGCTCTCGAGCTTCGGGAGCATCCCTTCGTAGATCCAGTGCTGGCTCGGCCCCCCTGCCTTCTCAGCGTTCTTCAGGTCGTTCGTTTCGTTCGAGTCGACCGCGCAGGCCGAGAGCGAGACGGAGGCGAGCACCAGAGCAGCCAGCGAGAGGGGGGCGGCGAGGGTCTGCATGAACAACCCTTAACAAGAATCCCGGAGCCGATGTGGGACAAAAGATCACTCCCGCGCACGAATCGTCGCTGTGCAAGTGTTCAAGTGCTCACAGAACCCAGGGGAAAATCGCCCGTCGATTCGACGGATAGTCGGGGAACGTCGCGCGATACCAAGCGCGGTTCGCGACCGCGCGTGGCACCAAGTTCGCCGCCGTGTAGAGAGCGAAGGCGACGCCCGACCACGACCAGGTCGCGATCGCGAAGCCCGTCCACTCGACGACCTCGCCGAGGTAGTTCGGGCTCGCCACGAGATCGTGCAGGGCGCCTCGGGGGACGCGATAGCCCGCGTCGCCCGGCGCGCGCAGCCGACGAAGCGCCTCGTCGGCGCGCACGTTCACGACGAACCCGCCGAGGAAGAGAGCGGTCCCCGCGATGAACCTCGGATCGACGAGCCACGTCGCGTCGTAGTGCCCGAGCTCCGAGAGCTGCGGCGCGTTCACGCTCGCGTTGAGCAGGTTGAACGCGATCGCGAGCGCCGCGATGAGGGCGGGCATCGACTTGGAGCCCGGTCGCATGCGCGCCGGGTACACGAGCACGCGGTTGCCGTAGTGGAGCACCCAGAGCGACGCGAGCGCGAGCGGGGCGATGTCGTATCGATGTTGCCCTTGCAAGTAGATCGCAAGAAAGCCGAACAGCGCGGGGCTCTCCATCACGATCCACCCGAGCCGCGCGCCGATGCGGGGCCCCCAGCCCGCGCGCTCGTGGCGGCCGTAGGGGGCCACGACGAACCAGAGCGCGGCGAACGTGATGGCGGCGAGGGCGATCTCGACGACGGTGAGCGTGCGATGAAGACCTTCGGAGATCATCGATCGTCGCGGGATCCGGGCGACCCTCGGGCGCTCAGATGAGGTCGAAGTCCTCGGCCGCGCTCGCCTCTTCGTCCATGATCGTCTTCGTCTCCTCGTCGCGCTTGATCGCGAGGAGGTAGAGCTCGGCCAGGATGCTCGGGTGGCTCTGCACGAGCGCGGTGAAGTCGCCGGCGGGGAGGAAGAGCGTCACGGTCGGGTGCACCGCGACGACCTCCGCGGTCGACTTGCGCCGGAGGACCGTCGCGACCTCGCCTGCGACGTCGCCGGGGCCGAGCGTCGCGAAGATGAGCGGCTCTTCCTTGCCCTGGCCCTCGTGTCGGACGACGGCCACCTCGCCCGACGCGATGAGGTAGATCCCGGGCGGCAGCTCGTCCTGCACGAGCAGGCGATCGTTCTTCTCGAACGTCTCGATCCGGAAGCGCGCGACGAGCGCGGGCAGATCGGCCTCCGGCACCACCTTGAGCACCTCGCTCGTGCGCAGGAGGTTCGAGACCATGCGGTCGCGGCAATGCACGCCGAGCTCGGTCGCGATCGGCGGGTGGCTCTCGGCCATCGCGTCGAGCGCCTCCTTGTTGATCCGCACGACGATGCTCGGCAGGACGGTCACCACGCTGCCCGCGCGGGGCGCGCGCGAGAGCAGCGCCATCTCGCCGAAGAGCGAGCCTTGCTTGAGCCTCGCGAGCACGATCGACTCGAGCTTGCGCATGCGTCGCGCCTCGAGCTCGCCGCGCGCGACCCAGTAGGCGTCCTCTCCCTCGGCGCCCTGCTCGATGACCGTCTTGTCCGCGGGCAGCCACTCGGCGACCATCGCCTCGCAGAGCCGCAAGAGACTCTCCTTGTCGAGCGCGGAGAAGAGCGGCACGGCGCTGATCCCGGGGCGCTCGCTCTCTTCGAGCTTCTTCTTGCACTCGTGGACCGTCTCGGTCGCCTTGTTGACGAGCAGCGCACCGGACAGCGCGCTCGGCAACGGCTGGAACGTGTCGGCGGGCGGCAGCGGCTTCGGCGGGGTCGCGCCCGAGCCGTGGCGAGGCGACTCGCGACAGAAGGCGCCCGCGATCTGATCGAAGAGCGGGCCCGTGTCGGCGCCGAAGCGCTCGGCCTCGCGGGCCGCGACGACCGCGAGCGGCAGGTTCTCCAGATCGATCGCGCGCTCCATCGCGACGATGCACGCCTCGCGCGCGACCTCTTGCCGCCCCCCCTCGCCGAGCAGCCGCCCCGAGAGGCAGAGCGCCATCGGCATGCCCGCGTCCACTTTGATGATGGCGGCGGCCCACCGCAGCGCCGCCTCGCGCTCGCCCGCCAGGGCCAGCGCCAACGCGCGATCGCCTGGGGATTCCGTGGGCAGGTTCGAGCCCGGCAAGACGGGAGGAAAAGTTCGCATGGCGTCTCGGATCGGCGATCCTGCCGGAGCGTATACCACCCTTTCCCGACGCACGAGAAAGAGGCCGAACGATGCCCCCTCGCGCTCCCAGAGCGACCCCGAAGAAGGATCCCCCGCCCCCTCCCGCGCCCGTCGGGCCGCCCGCGCCCGACGGACTCTTCGTCGGCACGTCGGGCTATGCGTTCGACGCTTGGAAGGGGCCGTTCTATCCCGAGGATCTCAAGGACAAGGCGATGCTCGGCTACTACGGGTCGCGCCTCGGCTCGGTCGAGATCAACTACACGTTCCGCCATCACCCTTCGAGCGCGACGCTCGCGGGTTGGGCGCTCGCCACGCCGCCGTCGTTCCGCTTCTCCGTGAAGGCGCACCAACGCATCACGCACACGACGCGACTGAAGGACGTCGAGCAGGCGCGGTCGTTCGTCGCGCGGGCGGAGGAGCTGGGCGAGCGGCTCGGGCCGCTGCTCTTCCAGTGTCCGCCGAACATGAAGCTCGATCGAGCGCGGCTCGAGGCGTTCCTCGCGGGCCTTCCTCCGGGACCTCGCTATGCGTTCGAGTTCAGGCACCCCTCGTGGGTCGAGGCGCGCGACCTCCTCCTCTCGAGCGGCGCGGCCGTCGTCGCGTCCGACACCGACGAAGAGCCGCTCGCCGACGCGCCGCTCGACGAGGGCCGCTTCGTCTACCTGCGCCTGCGCAAGACGGCCTACGGCGAGGACGAGTTCGACCGATGGGCGTCGCGCATCCACGCCGCGCTCGCGAAGAAGACCGAGGTGTACTGCTACTTCAAGCACGAGGACGACGCCCTGGGCCCGAAGCTCGCCCTGTCCACGATCGCGCGGGTCGCCGCGCTCGGCCGGGTGAGCGGCTAACCCCGCTTCGACGGAGCCCGCGGCGCGGCGCGCTTCGAGGGGCGCGCGGGTCGAGGCTTCGCCGCGCGTCGCCCGCGCCCGCCCACGGGACGACGCGAGAGCGCGGGGACGTCCGCGAACACGTCGTTCTTCGCGGCCTCCGAGATCGCGACGACGGCCGGGTGCTTCAGCCGACGCTCGGCGGTGATGAGGTAGAAGCGCGCGACGAGCCCCTCGGCTTTGCCGAGCGCGCGCACCTCGTGCTTGCGCTCGACCTCGTCCTCGAGCACCGACGGCGCGGTGAAGAGCCCCGAGCCCGCTTGCCCGAAGACCTTCGCGAGCGCGCTGTCGTCGAACTCGCCGACGATCTCCGGGCGGATGTCGTGCGCGCGGAGCCAGGCGTCGAGCCCGCGCCGCGACGCGCTCTCCGTCGGCAGGAGGAAGGGCGCGCCGTCGAGCGACTCCGGAAAGCCGACCCGGTAGCGCGCGGCGAGCCGCGGAGCGCCGAAGACGGAGACGCCGCACTCACCGAGCAAATGGCTGAAGACGCGGACGCCCGGACGCGACGCCGCGGGCCCGTCGCTGATCACCGCGTCGAGCGTGTGCGACGCGAGATCGCCGACCAGGCGCTCGAGGTGATCCTCTCGACAGACGAGGTGCACCGGCGTCGAGAGCGCCTGCGCGGGGGCGAGCAGGAGGCGCACGATGAGCTTCGGGACCGCGTCGTCGACGCCGACGGTGAACTTGATGGGTCGGCCGGTCGGCCGTCCCTTCACCGTGTCGAGCAGCTCGCGGCCGAGCGAGAAGATCTCCTCCGCGTAGCGCAGGACGACCCGCCCCATCTCGGTGAGCGCGAGCTTCCGGCCCTGCTTCACGAACAGCTTCTCTCCGAGCGCGTCCTCGAGGGCGTGCACTTGACCGCTCACGGTCGGGGGCGCGAGTCGGAGCTTCGCCGCCGCGGGCGCGAGCCCGCCCTCCCGCGCGACGAGCCAGAAATAGAGGAGGTGATGGTAGTTGAGCCACTCCAGCGGCGTCGGCTTCATACTTCGATTTTAACGAAGTTTTCGTTCGAACCTTCCTTATTGCCGTATGGTGAATGGATCTTCATCTTTGCGGACGGCGCCCGCGAGGCGCCCTGGAGAACGCCGTATGAAGATCCGACGAGCGAGCACGCGGAGACGCTTGGGGTGGCTCTCCGTCGCCATGGTGGTGACGGTGTCGACCCCCGTCGTCCGCGCCTCCGCCGAGCCCCCGCCGGCCGAGCCCGCGCGCGGTGGCCTCGCTCCGGCCCCCGAGCCGTTGCCGACGCTCGGCCGCGTCCTCGACCTCGCGCGCGACAGGGCACCCAGCGTCGTCGTCGGTCGCGCCGACGTGAACGTCGCGCGCGCCTCGTTCGTCGGCGCGCGGCTCGCTCCGGTCGCGAATCCCTCGTTCTCGCTCCTCTTCGATCGCGGCGCGGAGCGCGTGACCAAGGACGTCACCGTCGCCGGCTCGCTGGTCGTCCCGGTGGAGATCGCGGGGCAACGCGCGACGCGCGTCGCCGAGGCGCAGGCGCTCGTCGACTGGCAAGAGGCCGACTTGGAGACGACCAAGGCGATGGCCGCGGGCGACGCCGCGCGGGCCTATGGCGCGGTGGTCGTCGCCGCGGAGCGGGTGCGCACGATCGAGGCGATGCTCGGCGTCGCGCGGAACGAAGCCGAGGTGTACCGCGCGCGCCTCGCCTCCTCCGACGCCACGGAGCAGGACGCTCAGCTGGCCCGCGCCGAGCTCGCGCGGAACGCCGTGGCGCTCGCCGAGAGCCGCGCCGACCTGACGCGCGCCCTCGTGGATCTCGAGCGCCTCGTGGGTCGTCGCTTCGCGCCTCCGCCGCGCGAGCTGCTCGAGCCCCCGCTGCCGAGGCTCGCCGCGTCGACCTCTCCCCCGCCCGTCGCGCCGATCGTCCGCTCGCTGGAGAAGGAGGCGAGCTACCACGCGAGCGCGAAGGCGCGCGCGTCGCGCGAAGGGTTCGCCCCGCTCGATCTCGTCCTCACCGCGGGTCGCGGGGACCTCGGCGAGGCTCGCTTCGGCGGCGGCGTGGCTTGGTCCTTCCCGCTCGCGCGTCGCAACCAGGGCGAGCAAGCGCGGGCGGACGCGTCGAGGATCCGCGCCAGCGTCGAGAAGGACGAGCGGGCCCGCTTCGTGCGCGCGACCCTGGACGGCTTGAGCGCGGAGCGCGTCGACGTGCGCGTCGCGCTCGCCGAGATCGTCGACGAGGCGAGGCCCGCCGCGGAGGCGTCGGTGAAGGCCGCGCTCGAGACGCAGCAGGCAGGCAAGGGGGAGCTGCTCCGCGTCCTCACCGCGCGGCGCGACCTCGCCCTCGTCGAGCTGCGCCGGTTGGAGCTCATCGCGCGCGAGTGGAACATCGTGGCCGACGCCGTCGCCCTGACAGGAGAGCTGCCGTGAGAGAATCGCTCGAAAACGGAGAGCCGCAGCGCGAGTCGATCGCGGGCGGTCCCAAGAGGGGTCTTCGTCGGTCGGTCGTCGCGGTCGTCGCGCTGGCGGGAGTCGTGGCCGCCATCGCCCTCGTCGCCTCGCTGCGTCGCGGCAGAGAGGCTGCGCCGCCGGAGGTGCGCCCCGACGTCCCGCGCGCCGAAGGGAGCGCGATCGTGTTCTCTCCCGCGTTCCGCGAGCGCGCCGGCGTCGCCACGATCGTGGCGAAGCGAGCGTCGCTCGCCCCGGTCGTGAAGGTCGTGGGCGACGTGACGTTCGATCCCGAGCACGTGGCCGCGGTGGGCACGCGGATCCCCGGCCTCGTGCGCAAGCTCGATCACATCGAGGGCGACACCGTGAAGGCGGGCGACGTGCTCGCCGAGATCGAGAGCGCGGAGCTCGGCGAAGCGCAGGCCTCCGTCGCGATGATCGAGGCGCAGCGACGCGCCGCCGAGCTGAACGCGCAGCGCGAGCGCGACCTCGCGGCGCGCAAGCTCTCGACGGCGCGCGAAGCGGAGGTGGCCGAGGCGAACCTCGCCGAGCACCGGGCCATGCTCGGCGCCGCGCACCAGAAGGCCGTCGCCCTCGGGGGCGCGGCCGGAGGCCCGCTCGGGGTGCACCTCCTCCGAGCGCCGCTCTCGGGCACCGTCGTCGAGCGACGCGTGTCGGCGGGCGAGTCGGTCGAGGAGCATCGGGTCGCCTTCCGCGTCGCCGATCTCGACCACCTCTGGATCGAGCTCTCCGTCTTCGAGCGCAGCCTCTCCGCGATCCACAAGGGCGACGAGGTCACCATCTCTCCGCTCTCGGAGCCGAGCGGCGTCATCCGAGGAAAGGTCGCGTACGTCGGCGACGAGATCGAGGAGGCGAGCCGCAGCGCGGCCGTGCGCGTGAAGGTCGACAATCGCGAGCGGAAGCTCCGGCCGGGGCAGTCGGTGACGGCGAAGATCCTCACCTCGAGCTTGGCGCAGGACGTCCTCGTGGTGCCCGCGTCGGCGATCACGTTCGTGGACGGCAAGCCCGTCGTCTTCGTCGCGTTGGAGGGCGATCGCGTCGTGCCGACCCAGGTGGGGCTCGGGGCGACGGACGGATCGCTGCAGGAGATCACGAGCGGTCTCGAGGACGGCACCACGGTCGTCCACGAGGGCGTCTTCGCCTTGAAGAGCGAGCTCTTCCGCTGAGGAGATCCCGATGCTCGAGAAGATCGTCCTCGCCTCGGTCGGATATCGCAAGGTCGTCCTCGCGTTCCTGCTGCTCCTCCTCGGAGTCGGCGGCGTCGCGCTGTCCAGGCTCCCCATCGACGCGCTCCCGGACGTCTCGACGATCCAGGTCTCGGTCCTCACCAACGCGAGCGGCCTCACCCCGCTCGAGGTCGAACGGACCGTGACGACGCCGATCGAGAACGCCCTCAACGGCGTCCCCGGCAGCGTCGAGATCCGCAGCACGTCGCGCGGCGGGCTCTCCGCGGTGACGGTGGTGTTCGACGACAAGACCGACGTGTGGTTCGCGCGCCAGCTCGTGCTCGAGCGGCTCAGGAGCGTCGACGCCGAGCTCCCGAAGGGCGCCGGCACGCCCGAGCTCGCGCCGGTCTCGTCGGGCCTCGGCGAGATCTACCAGTTCGTCGTTCGCTCGGAGCAGCACTCGCCGATGCAGCTCCGCACGCTGCTCGACTGGGAGATCGTCCCCAAGCTGCGGAGCGTCCCCGGCGTCGTGGAGGTCAACACGATGGGCGGGGAGCTGAAGCAGTTCCAGATCGTTGTCGATCGCGCGCGCCTCGGCGCGCACGGGCTCTCGCTGCGCGACGTGACCGAGGCGCTCGGGGCGGCCAACATGAACGTCGGCGGCGGCTACGTCGAGCGGCGCGAGGAGGCCTTCACCGTCCGAGGTCAAGGCATGCTCAAGGACGAGTCGGAGATCGCCGACGTCGTCCTGCGCACGCGCGCCGACGGGACGCCGACGCTCGTTCGCAACGTCGCCGAGGTGAAGGTCGCGCCGGCGCTGAGGCACGGCGTCATCACGCGCGAGGGCAAGGGCGAGGCGGTCACCGGGATCGTCATGATGCTCCTCGGCTCGAACAGCCGGGACGTCGTGGCGGCCGTCGGAGCCAGGGTCGAGCAGATCCAGAAGGAGCTGCCCCCCGGCGTGACCATCGACGTCATCTACGACCGGGCCGACTTCGTCGGGCGGACGATCCACACCGTGCTCAAGAACCTCGTCGAGGGCGTCGTGATCGTCACGATCGTCCTCGCCCTCTTCCTCGGCACGCTGCGCGGCGCGCTCGCGGTGGTGCTCGGGATTCCCGCCGCGATGAGCATCGCGCTCCTCGGGATGCACGTCTTCGGCGTCACCGGCGATCTCATGTCTCTCGGGGCGATCGACTTCGGGTTCCTCGTCGACGGGCCGATCGTCATCCTCGAGTCGGTGATGGCGCTGACCGTGGGCAGACGGCTCGTCTCGCACGCTCGCGGGCGGGCCTACGCCGACATCGCGAAGAACGTGGCGCGGCCCGTCGCGTTCGCGGTCGCCATCATCATGCTCGTCTACGTGCCGCTCCTCACCCTGGAGGGGATCGAGGGCAAGATGTTCAAGCCGATGGCGCTCACGATGGCGTGCGCGCTCTTCGGATCGCTCGTCTACTCCGTGGTGTTCTTCCCCGCAGTGCTCGTCGCGCTCGTGCCGCCCCCGAAGGGCCATGGTCCTCGCTGGATCGAGTGGATCGCCCATCGCTACGCGGGCGTCGTCGGGGTCTTCGTCGCGCGTCGGCGCCTCGTGATCGGCGCGTCGCTCGCGGCGCTCGCCGGAGCGAGCGTGCTCTTCGCCGGCGCTGGCGCCGAGTTCGTCCCGCGCATCTTCGAGGGGGACGCGGTCGTGACCATCCGGCGCGCGCCGAGCATCTCCCTCTCCGAGGCGCGCAAGCTCGACCTCGCCGCCGAGAACGTCTTGCACGAGCTGCCCGAGGTGAAGACCACGCTCGCGATGACCGGCCGCGCGGAGGTCGCGATCGATCCGGTGGGCAACGACAACACGGACATCGTCGTGCGGCTCGCGCCGCCGGAGCAGTGGAAGACCGCGCACGACTTCGACGACCTGTCGGAGGTCATCAAGAGCCGCGTCGAGTCGCGCGTCCCGGGGACGTTCGTGTCCGTCTCGCAGCCGATCGAGGACAAGACGAACGAGCTCATCAGCGGCTCGCGCGCCGACGTGCAGATCCAGATCTACGGGCCCGACATCGACGAGCTCGCGCGCCTCGCGGACCGCGTGGGCGCGCGCGTCAAGGAGGTGCGAGGCGCCGGCGACGTCCGCGTGGAGCGCGTGCTCGGGCAGCCGAGCATCAGCGCCGTCGCCGACCGCGCCCGGATGGCGCGATACGGCGTCAAGGTCGACGACGCGTTCGCGGTCCTCAAGGCCGCGCGAGAGGGCATCGAGGTGGGGCACGTCTACGAGGAGCAGCGCCGCTTCGATCTGCGCGTGCTCCAGCCGCCCTCCGAGCCGACCGCCGCCGCGCTCGGTGATCTCTTCGTCGAGACCAGCAACGGCAGCAGCGTCCCGCTCCGCGAGGTGGTGACGCTCTCGGAGGGCGACGGCCCGACGTCGGTGCGGAGGCAGGATCGCGAGCGCGCCGTGCGCGTCGACGTGAACCTGCGGGGTCGCGATCTCGTGTCGTGGGTGGCGGAGGCTCGACGCGCGGTCTCCGCCGACGTCCCGACGAAGGCCGGCTATCGCATCGAATGGGGTGGGCAGTTCGAGAACTTCGAGCGCGCGCAGAAGCGCCTCGCCGTCGTGGTCCCCGTCGTCATCGCGATCATCTTCGGCATGCTGTTCTGGATGTTCCGCAACCTCCGCTTCGCGATCGGGGTCTTCGCCCTCGTGCCGATCTCGCTCACGGGCGGCATGCTCGGTCTCTACGCCCGCGGCCTCTCCTTCAGCCTGCCCGCCGCCGTCGGCTTCATCGCGCTCGGCGGAATCGCCGTCCTCAACGGCGTGGTCATCGCGAGCGAGGTGC
The DNA here is from genome assembly GCA_964467935.1 of uncultured Polyangiaceae bacterium. Lineage (GTDB taxonomy): Bacteria > Myxococcota_A > Polyangia > Polyangiales > Polyangiaceae > CAYYKK01. The sequence goes on along the minus strand of CAYYKK010000045.1, from coordinate 20,349 downwards.
GGAGGCTCCGCATGGCGGGCAAGAGCCTCGACGTGGCCGTCACCGAAGGCGCCGCGGCGGTCGTGCGAGCCGTGCTGACGACCGCCGCGGTCGCGGCCCTCGGCTTCTTGCCGATGGCGATCGCGACCAGCGCCGGCGCCGAGGTGCAGCGGCCCCTCGCGACGGCCGTCATCGTCGGGATGCTCGTCGGGACGGTGCTCACGTTGGTCGTGCTCCCGGGCATCCTCCGCGTCGCGCTCGCAGGTTGGGACCCCGCCGACGATCGCGAGGACGAGGAGGAGGTGCGCGACGCGCGAATGGCCTCGGCGGCGGCCGCGGGGGGCGAGTAGGCGCGGACGGATCCGTGATAGGAACCGTCCATGGTCGACAAGCTCTCCAAGGCGCTCTTCGAGCGGGCCCTCAAAAGCATCCCCGGCGGCGTGAACAGCCCCGTCCGCGCGTTCCGCGCCGTCTCGGGCGAGCCGATCTTCATCAAGGCCGCGAAGGGCGCCCGGCTCGTCGGCGCCGACGACACCGAGTACGTCGATTACATCGGATCGTGGGGTCCGATGATCCTCGGCCACGCCCACCCCGACGTGATTCGAGCCGTGCAGGACGCCGCGGCGCGAGGCCTCTCGTACGGCGCGCCGACCGAGCTCGAGGTGCGCTTCGCCGAGAAGGTGCAGGAGCTCTACCCGAGCATCGCCAAGCTCCGCTGCGTCTCGAGCGGCACGGAGGCGACGATGAGCGCCATTCGCGTGGCGCGCGGGTTCACCAAGCGCGATTACGTGGTCAAGTTCGAGGGCTGCTATCACGGCCACGCCGATCACCTCCTCGTGAAGGCGGGCAGCGGCCTCGCGACCTTCGGCGTCCCCGACTCCGGCGGCGTCCCCGAGGGCACGGCCAAGACGACCCTCACCCTGCCCTACAACGACGTCGCGGCCCTCGAGAAGCTCTTCGGCGCTCGCGGATCGGAGATCGCGTGCGTCATCGTCGAGCCCGTGGTCGGCAACATGGGGTGCGTCGCGCCTGGCGAGGGCTTCCTCGAGGCGATCCTCTCGCTCACCAAAGCGCACGGCGCCATTTCGATCTTCGACGAGGTGATGACGGGTTGTCGGCTCGCGCGCGGCGGCGCCCAGGAGCGCTTCGGCCTCCGACCCGACATGACGGCGCTCGGCAAGATCATCGGCGGCGGGATGCCCCTCGCCGCGTACGGCGGGCGAGAGGACATCATGAACGTCATCGCCCCGCTCGGTCCCGTCTATCAGGCGGGCACGCTGAGCGGCAATCCGATCGCGGTCTCCGCCGGCCTCGCCACGCTCGAGCGCCTCACGCCCGAGCTCTACGCGACCCTGGAGAAGCTCGGCGCGCGCCTCGAGGAGGGCCTCTCGAACGCCATTCGCGACACCGGGGCCGAGGCCTGCGTCCAGCGCGTCGGTTCGATGATCACGCTGTTCTTCACGAAGGGCCCGGTCCGCTCCTGGGACGACGCCGACCATTGCGATCGAAAGCGCTTCGCCGTCTTTCACGGCAAGCTGCTCGAGCAAGGCATCTATTGGCCGCCGGCGCAGTTCGAGGCCGCGTTCATCGGCGGCGCTCACACCGAAGCCGACGTGGACCGCACCATCGGCGCGGCGAAGGTGGCGCTCGCCGCCGCCGTCGCCGCCTGAGGCTCGCGAGGGGGAACGAGATGGATTTCGACGGCGCTTCGTCCATGGGCCCGGTGTCCCGTCGGTGGCGCCCGAACCTGCCCGATCCGGAGAGCGAGCGCCTCACCGAGGACGGCGACCGGGAGAAGAACTGGAAGCGCTGGGGGCCTTACCTCGCCGAGAGGCAATGGGCGACCGTGCGCGAGGACTATTCTCCGGGCGGCGATACGTGGGGGTATTTCCCTCACGAGCACGCGCGGAGCCGCGCTTATCGTTGGGGCGAAGACGGGCTGCTCGGGTTCACCGATCGGCAGTGCCGCCTCTGCTTCGCCCTCGCGCTCTGGAACGAGCGCGATCCCATCCTCAAAGAGCGTCTCTACGGCCTCACCGGCGGGGAGGGGAACCACGGCGAGGACGCGAAGGAGCTCTGGTTCTATCTCGACGCGACCCCGACGTATTCGTACACGAAGGCGCTCTACAAATACCCGCAGCGCGCCTATCCCTACCGCGAGCTCGTCGAAGAGAATCGAAAGCGGGGCCTCGAAGACAGGGAGTTCGAGATCCTCGACACCGACGCCTTCGACGGCGATCGCTACTTCGACGTCTTCATGGAGACCGCGAAGGAGTCCCCCGAGGACATCTGCATCCTCGTGACGATCCACAATCGCGGTCCCGAGGCGGCGCCGCTGCACGTATTGCCGACCCTCTGGTTCCGCAACACGTGGGCTTGGGGGAGGCACGGAGAAGGATATTGGCCCAAGCCCACGCTCGGGCGCGGCGATCCGAGCGAGTGCGCGCCGGCCGTCATCTGGAGCGAGCACACGAGCCTCGGCCATTACGAGCTCGCCTTGGGACCCGGCCCCGAGGGTGAGACGCCCGACCTCCACTTCACCGAGAACGAGACGAACCTCCACCGCCTCTACGGCGTGCCCAACAAGGACCGGCACGTCAAAGACGCCTTTCACGATCGCGTCGTCCGCGGGGATCGCAACGCGACGAACCCCGAGGAGGTCGGGACGAAGTCGGCCGCGCACTACCGCCTCGTCGTGCCGGCGGGGGGCAAAGTCGAATTGCGGATGCGCCTCTACAGCTGCGCGCACCGGGAGCAAGGTGCGCGAGCCTCGCTCGACACCTCGTTCGACGGGACGTTCGCGCAGCGGCGCCTTGAGGCGGAGCTCTTCCACGCCGCGCGCACGCCGCCCACCTCGAGCCCCGAGGAGTCCCGCGTCATGCGGCAGGGCCGCGCGGGGCTCTTGTTCTCGAAGCAGTTCTACAACTACGTCGTCAAAGACTGGCTCGAGGGCGACCCCGCCCAGCCGGCGCCCGCCGCGTCCCGGGCGCGCAACCACGATTGGAAGCACCTGTTCAACCGCGACATCATCTCGATGCCCGACAAATGGGAATACCCCTGGTACGCGGCGTGGGATCTCGCGTTCCACATGGTGCCCATGGCCGAGCTCGACGCCCAGTTCGCGAAGGACCAGCTGATCCTGTTCCTGCGCGAATGGTACATGCACCCGAACGGTCAGCTCCCGGCCTACGAGTTCAACTTCGGCGACGTGAACCCCCCCGTCTTCGCGTGGGCTTGCTGGCGCGTCTACAAGATGAGCGCCCCGCGCGGCGGGCGAGATCGGGTCTTCCTCGCCAAGGTGTTCGCGAAGCTCCTCATCAATTTCACGTGGTGGGTGAACCGGAAGGACGAGGAGGGCAATCACATCTTCTCGGGCGGGTTCCTCGGCCTCGACAACATCGGCGTGTTCGATCGCTCGCGCCCCTTGCCGATGGGCGGGCACCTCGCGCAGGCGGACGGGACCGCGTGGATGGCCTTCTACGCGGCGCACATGCTCGCGATGGCGTTCGAGCTCGCGGCGGTCGATCCCGCGGCCGAGGACGTGGCGTCGAAGTTCTTCGAGCACTTCATCGCCATCGCCGACGCCATCAACTCGCTCGGTGGCACGGGCCTCTGGGACGAGCAGGACGGCTTCTACTACGATCAGGTGCAGTTCGAGGGGCGCTCGGTGCCGCTCCGCGTCCGCTCGATCGTCGGGCTCATCCCGCTCTTCACCGCCGAGGTGCTCGAGGAGGACGTCATCGCGCGGATGCCCGGCTTCCGAAAGCGGATGGAGTGGCTGCTCGAGAACCGCGCCGACCTCGCGCGCCACATCTCGTGGATGCGCACGCCGGCCCACGAAGGGGGCGGTCATCGCCTCCTCGCCATTCCGTCGAAGGAGCGCCTCGTGAGGGCGCTCCGCTACGTGGTCGACGAGAAGGAGTTCCTGTCGCCGTACGGCATTCGCTCGCTCTCGCTCCACCACCGTGAGCACCCCTACGTGCTGCACATCGGGAGCGAGGAGTATCGGGTCGACTATGCGCCAGGGGACTCGACCATTCCCATGTTCGGCGGCAACTCGAATTGGCGCGGGCCCATCTGGTTCCCGATCAACTTCCTCCTGATCGAGGCGCTCGAGCGCTATCACTACTTCTACGGCGACACGCTCAAGATCGAGTGCCCCACGGGCAGCGGCCAAATGATGAATCTGAAGGAGGTCGCGGCCGAGATCATGCGGCGCCTCGCGCGCATCTTCCTGCCCAAAGCCGACGGGACGATCCCGTGCTTCGGCCCGCACGCGGAGCGGTTCGCTCGCGACCCGCACTTCCGAGAGCTGCTGCATTTTCACGAGTACTTCCACGCCGACCTCGGGTGGGGGCAGGGCGCGGAGCACCAGACGGGCTGGACCTCGCTCGTCGTGCGTTGCCTCGCGAAGCTCGAGACGGGGCGCTGACGGCGTGCTCGAGATCCGCGCGGTCGAGAAGCGCTTCGGCGAGAAGGTCGCGCTCGCGCCCACGACGCTCACCGTCGCCGCGGGCAAGACGCTGGCGCTGCTCGGCTCGAGCGGATCGGGCAAATCGACGCTCCTGCGCATCGTCGCCGGGCTCGAGGTCGCCGACGAAGGGAGCGTCCTCGTCGACGGCGTCGCGCTCGAGCCGAGATCGCTCCCTGCGCTCCGCCTCCGGATGGGCTACGTGATCCAGGAGGGCGGGCTGTTCCCCCACATGACCGTGGAGGCGAACGTGACGATCGTCGCCCGCCAGCTCGGCCGCGCGAGGGCCGAGTGCGCGCGGCGGTTCGAAGAGCTGCGCGAGCTCGTGCAGATCCCGAGCGACGCGCTGACCCGCTTTCCCTCGGAGCTGAGCGGCGGACAACGGCAGCGGGTGGCGCTCATGCGCGCGCTGATGCTCGATCCGGAGCTCGTCCTCCTCGACGAGCCGCTCGGCGCGCTCGATCCGATCGTGCGCGCCGATCTCGCGCGCGATCTCGCGGCGATCTTCGCCGCCAAGAAGAAGACCGTCATCATCGTCACGCACGACGTCGCCGAGGCGGCGCTCTTCGGGGACGAGATCGCGCTGATGCGCGGGGGCGCCGTCGTGCAGCGAGGACCGTTCGCGGATCTGCGCGATCGGCCGGCGGATCCTTTCGTGTCGCGCTTCCTCTCCGCGCACCCGTCGCTGCCGGCGGCCTCGGAGCCCGCGTGAGGCGCCGCGTCGCGGTGGCCGTCGCGTCGGCGGCCTCGCTCCTCGCCGCGAACGCGGTCGCCGCGGAGGCCGGCGAGTCGATCGTGGTCGGGTCGAAGCGGTTCGCCGAGTCCACGATCCTCGCCGAGATCGCGGCCGACGCGGCGCGCGCGACCGGCGCACGCGTCGAGCACCGCGAAGGCCTCGGAGGAACGGCGATCGTGTTCCGCGCCCTCGAGGAGGGCGCGATCGACCTCTACCCCGACTACACGGGCACGCTCGTCGAGGCGGTCCTCCACGAGAAGGGGCCGATGACGCTCGACGTGCTGCGCGGTCGCCTCTCGGGGCGCGGGCTCTGCGTCTCCGACCCGCTCGGCTTCGAGAACACGTACGCCCTCGCCGTCTCGGACGCGTCGCCGAAGACGAAGGCGCTGCGTCGCATCTCCGATCTCGCGGGCTCGCCGGAGCTGCGCGTGGGCCTCTCGAACGAGTTCAAGGGGCGCGACGACGGCTGGCCCGGGCTCGCGCGCGCGTATGGGCTCGACGCGCTCGCGCCGAAGGAGATGGACCACGGCCTCGCGTACGGCGCCCTCGCCGGCGGCTCGATCGACGTCATCGAGGTGTATTCGACCGACGCCAAGATCGAGCGGGAGCACCTCCGGCTGCTCGAGGACGACCGCCGCTACTTCCCCTCGTACCAGGCGGTCTTCGTCTTCCGCTGCGCGTCGAAGGACCACGCGCCGCGCGCGTTCGCCGCGATCGACGAGCTCGCCGGGTCGCTCGACGAGCGACGCATGATCGGCCTCAACGCGAAGGTCGAGATCGACGGCGTCTCTCCACGCGACGCGGCGCGCGCGATCTCGGGCGCCGCGGCGACCGACGCGCCCGCGAATCGCCGCTCCTTCCTCCGCGGGCTCGTCGAGGTCGTGCAGCGCGAAGGCCCGCGGCACCTCGGGCTCGTGTTCGCGTCTCTCGCGCTCTCGGTGCTCTTCGGCCTCCCGCTCGGCGTCCTCGCGCAGCGGCGCCGCCTCGTCGGGGCCGCGATCCTGTCGATCGTCGGCGTCCTGCAGACGATCCCGGCCCTCGCGCTCCTCTGCTTCTTCATCCCGCTCCTGGGCATCGGGACGGCGCCCACCGTGGTCGCCTTGTTCCTCTATGGGCTCTTGCCGATCGTGCGCAACACGTTCACGGGCCTCGAGGACATCTCGCCGGGGCTGCGCGAGAGCGCGATCGTCCTCGGGCTCACCCCCGCGCGCCGCCTCCTCGGGATCGAGCTGCCGCTCGCCTCGCGGACGATCCTCGCCGGCATCAAGACGAGCGCCGTCATCAACGTGGGCACCGCCACGGTCGCCGCCTTCGTCGGCGCCGGCGGCTTCGGTCAACCCATCAGCACGGGCCTCAGCCTCAACGACACGACCCTCATCCTGGAGGGCGCGGTCCCGGCCGCGCTGCTCGCGATCGTCGTGCAGCTCGCCTTCGCGGGCGTAGAGCGGGTGCTCGTGCCGCGCGGGCTCCGGGCCCGATCGCGCTGACGCGAAAGACCGTCGGCGCGTCGTGTTCTTCGCTACGCTGGACGACGTGGTGAGCCCTTATCGCGAGGCGGCGGAGCGGGCGCGAGAGCGGAAGGGCTCGTCGCCGCGACCCGAGCCGACCTCGGCGCTCGAGCTCATCGCGCTCATGTGGCTCGTCGCGATTTCGCTCGCGCTCGTCGGCAACAGCCTGCACCACTAGCTGCTCGCGGCCGCGGCGCGGACGAGGCTCGACGCATCGTCCGCGGCGTGCGGCCGCTTCAGCGGTCGATGAACGCCTGCGCCGCCGCGTCGTACCGCTCACCGCGCAGCGGGATCTCCGCCGCGGCCTTTCGAATGGCGTCGAGGTCGTCGGCCGTGAGCTCGACGCGCGCCGCCGCGAGGTTCTCCTCGAGGCGCTCGAGCTTCGTCGTGCCCGGAATCGGCACCATCCACGGCCTCTGGGCGAGCACCCACGCGAGCGCGATCTGCGCGGGGGTCGCCTTCTTCGCCTCGGCGATCCGCCTCAACAGATCGACGATCGCGAGGTTCTTCGCTCGGTTCTCCGGCGAGAAGCGCGGTGAGCGGTTCCGGAAGTCGCCCGCGTCGAGCTCCGTGCGCTCGTCGATCTTCCCAGTGAGGAACCCCTTGCCGAGCGGGCTGAAGGGCACGAAGCCGACGCCGAGCTCCTCCAGCGTCGCGAGGATCTGCGCCTCCGGCTCCCGCCACCAGAGCGAGTACTCGCTCTGGAGCGCGGTCACGGGCAAGACGGCGTGCGCGCGCCGGATCGTCCCTGCGCTCGCCTCGCTGAGACCGAAGTGCTTCACCTTCCCTTCGGCGACGAGCTCCTTCACCGTGCCGGCGACGTCCTCGATGGGCACCTTGGGGTCCACGCGGTGCTGGTAGTAGAGATCGATCGCGTCGACCCGCAGGCGCCTCAGCGATCCCTCGGTGAGTCGTCGAACGAGCGCCGGGCTGCTGTTCACGCCGCCCCGGTGCGCTCCGGTCTCCGGATCCAGATCCCAGCCGAACTTCGTGGCGATGACCACCTTGCCCCGGAACGGCTCGAGCGCCTCGCCGACCACCTCCTCGTTCACGAACGGGCCGTACACCTGCGCCGTGTCGAAGAAGGTGACGCCGCGCTCGACGGCGGCGCGGAGCAGCGCGATGGCCTGCTTCTTCTCGGTCGGTGGGCCGTAGCCGAAGCTCAGGCCCATGGCGCCGTAGCCGATCGACGAGACGACGAGGTCTTTTCCGAGCGAGCGTGTCTTCATGGCGTTCGTCCTTCCCTGCGGTGGAGGACAACATGCGCCTCGACGCGCGCGAGGACTAGGCGGCGCGATCGGGTAGGCCTGTTAAGCTGAGCTGAACAATCGCTCGGAGGCTCCCCCCGTGAACACCGCACCGTTCTCCCAGGTCCAGGCCTTCTTGTCCGTCGCGCGTCATCGGAGCTTCAGCAGCGCCGCGCGCGATCTCGGCGTCTCGCGCTCGGCGGTGAGCCAAGCGGTGAGCCAGCTCGAGCAGCAGCTGCGCGTCGCGCTCCTCGCGCGAACGACGCGCAGCGTGTCCCTGACCGACGCCGGCAGACGGCTCTTGGAAGGCGCCGGGCCCGCCGTCGCGCAGCTCTTCTCGACGCTCGGAGAGGTGGGCGCCGCGGCCGGCGAGACCGTCGGGCGCGTGCGCCTCACCGTGCCGCGGGCGGCGGTGCCGTTCGTGATCGATCCCGTGATCCCCGCGTTCCGCGCGCGCCACCCTCGCATCGACGTGGAGGTCGCCGTCGAGGATCGCCTCGTCGACATCGTCGCCGAGGGCTTCGACGCGGGCGTCCGGCTCACGGAGGCGATCGAGCGCGACATGGTGCAGGTGCGGTTGACCGATCCGTTCCGGTTCGTGGTCGTCGGCTCGCCGAGCTACCTCGCGAAGCACGGGACGCCGGAGCGACCGCAGGATCTCCTTCGCCACGAGTGCATCACGTTCCGGTCTCGGACGACCGGCGCGCTCTACGCGTGGGAGCTCGAGCGGGGACGCAAGACGTGGCGCGTGCCGGTGCGCGGCGGCGTGGTCGCCAACGACGCGGAGGCGATCGCGTCGCTCGTGGAGAACGGCCTCGGGCTCGCCTACGCCTTCGAGCCGAGGGTCCTGCGCTCGCTGCGGGCCGGCCGAATGAAGATCGTGCTCGAGGCCTACGCGCCGACGGTGCCCGGCTACTTCCTCTACTTCCCGCGGGGCGCGCAGCGCTCCACGCCGCTCCGCCTCTTCCTCGAGACCGCGAAGGAGCTCGCCGTCCGAAAGGCCACGGACTCGCCGAGGCGCGGCTCGCGCGGCGCGCTCGCGTGACGAGCTAGCCCGCCGTGGTCGGGCTCGCCTCCTTCGTCGCCGCGAGCTGTTCGCGCACGACGCTCCGCAGCACCGAGAGCTGCACCGGCTTCGGCAAGAGGAGCGCGCCGTACTCGGCGGCCTCCGCGCGCGTCCAGAGATCGCCGAAGGCCGTGATGAGCAGGATCGGGACCTGCAAGTCGGCGTCACGAAGCAGCTTGAGCGCCGTGAGCCCGCTCATCTTGGGCATCCGCACGTCGGAGATGACCATGTCGATGTGGCCGTCCCCGCCGTACGCAGACGTCTTCCGGATCTCGTCGATGAGCTCTGCGCCGTTGCCGACCTGCACCACGCGGTGACCGTCGACCTCGAGCGCCGAGGACAGCAGCTGTCGGAGCTCGTCGTTGTCCTCGGCCAACAGGATCACCTTCTTCGCCTCCCCAGCGCGATCCACGTCCTCAGATGGCATGCCGCCGAATTTGCAACCGATATGCCATAAGCCGCGCGGGCCTGTTTTCGTGGACCGCGCGACCGCGCCGCTCCGTGTCGTTTCGACCCGGTCGCTTGGTCTGGGTCGTCTCGACCCACGCGCTCGGCCTCTGAATCGTGCTTCGAGGGCGCTTCGTCGCAGCGGGCCTCCGCCTTGCACGGGCTCTCGTCGCGTGCCCTGATCGTGAACCACATGAAGCTCGTCCTGAAGCTGAGCTCGCTCCTCATCGTCGCGATGGTCCTCGTCGCCGGGTACCGATCGTGGACGAGGGTCGAGGCGACGAACGCCGCTCTCGAGGCGGTGATGCGACGGGAGCATCGCACGCTCGGTCGCTCGCTCCGCAGCATCGCCGAGGAGGCGACGCGCGAGGGCTCCGCCCGACGATCGGTCGAGCACCTCATCTCGGTCGCCAACGATCGCGAGAGCCTCGTGCGCCTCGACTGGGTGGACGGCGCGTCGACGTCGACGGCCGGGGCGGAGGAGCGCCAGGCGATTCAGGACGGCGAGCTCGTCTCCGAGTTCGCGGTGCACGAGGCGGGGAAGGTGGCGGGCTTCATCCGCTTGCGCGAGAGCCTCCAGGAGCACCTCGCGCGCGCGCGCGCCGGCCGCCAGTCGCTCTGGTCGGGGTCGATCCTCGTCGCGCTGATCGGCGGTCTCTTCTCGGTCGTGCTCGGTCGATGGGTCGTCGGCAAGCCGGTCGAGAAGCTGGTCGACAAGGCGCGTCGGATCGGCGATGGCGATCTCGGCGGCCCCCTCGAGCTCGGGCGCAGCGACGAGCTCGGCGAGCTCGCGCACGCGCTCAACAAGACGTGCGAGGCGCTCGCGGCCGCGAACGAGCGCGCCGCGCACGAGGCCGAGGCGCGCATGAAGGTGCTGGGCGAGCTGCGCCACGTCGAGCGGCTCGCGACGGTGGGCAAGCTCGCGGCCGGCCTCGCACACGAGCTCGGCACGCCGCTCAGCATCGTCTCCGGGCACGCGCAGATGATCGTGAGCGGCGAGGTACCGGCCGAGCGCATCGAGAAGAGCGCGATGGCCATCGACCGCGAGGCGACGCGCATGGGGCGCATCATTCGGCAGCTGCTCGACTTCGCGAGGCGAAAGGGCCCGGAGGGCGCGACGTGCGACGTCGTCGACGTGACCAAGCGCTGCCTCCTGCTGCTCGGGCCGATGATGGACAAGCGGCATTTCGAGCTCGACTTCGACGCGCCGGAGGGCCGGCCGCGCGCGCTCGTCGACGACGACAGCCTCCATCAGATCGTCACGAACCTCCTGACGAACGCCGTGCAGGCGATGCCGGAGCTCGGGGGCAAGCTGCGCGTCGCCATCTCGGAGGAGCGCACCGCGGCGCCGGACGCGCCGCGCGAGCCGCGAGACGTGGTTCGCATCGACGTCGCGGACGCGGGCAGCGGGATCCCCGACGACGTGCTGCCTCACATCTTCGAGCCGTTCTTCACGACGAAGGAGGTGGGCGAGGGAACCGGGCTCGGCCTCTCGGTGGTCTACGGTATCGTGCAGGATCACCGCGGCTGGATCGACGTCCAGAGCGGCGGAAGCGGAACGACCTTCAGCGTGTTCCTCCCCGAGGCAGAGGCATGACCAAGACACGACTGCTCGTGGTCGACGACGACGTCGGCATGTGCGACATGCTCGCAGCGCGCCTCGGCGCGCGCGGCTTCGCCGTGGAGGCGCGCTCGTCCCCGGTCGAGGCGCAGCTCCTCGTCGAGAACGGCGACTTCGACTGCGTCGTGACCGACGTCAACATGAAGGGCCTCAACGGCCTCGACCTGTGCAAGCGACTGCTCGACGCGCGACCCAACCTGCCCGTCATCGTGATCACCGCGTTCGGCAACATGGACATGGCGATCCAGGCGCTCCGCGTCGGGGCGCAGGACTTCCTGCCGAAGCCGTTCGAGATCGATCACCTCGTCCTCGCCATCGACAAGTGCGTGAGCATCGCGAGGCTGAAGGAGGAGGTCGGGCGCCTCCGACGCGCCGTCGCCGACGCGCAGCACTACGGCGAGCTCGTGGGCGAGAGCCCCGCGATGCGCGAGCTCTACGGCCTCTTGGAGCGCATCGGGACGTCCGACGCCGCGGTGCTCGTCACCGGCGAGAGCGGCACGGGCAAGGAGCTCGTCGCGCGCGCGCTGCACTCGAAGGGACCGCGCGCGAAGGGACCGTTCGTCGCGATCAACTGCGCCGCGATGCCCGAGCACCTGCTCGAGAGCGAGCTCTTCGGTCACGTGAAGGGCGCGTTCACCGACGCCAAGGCCGGCAAGAGCGGGCTCTTCGCGGCGGCGCAAGGCGGCACGGTGTTCCTCGACGAGATCGGCGAGCTGCCGGTCGGGCTGCAGCCGAAGCTCCTCCGCGCCCTCCAAGAGCGCTCGTTTCGCCCCGTGGGGGGGACGACCGAGGTGCCGTTCGACGCGCGCATCGTCACGGCGACGAACCGCGACCTGGAGGCGATGATCGAGGAGGGGCGCTTCCGCGAAGACCTCTACTTCCGCATCAACGTGATCCAGGTCTCGCTGCCGCCGCTCCGCGCGCGCGGTCGTGACGTCCTCCTGCTCGCCCAGCACTTCCTCGAGCGGATCTCCGCGCGCGCGAACAAGCGCGTCGTCGGCTTCTCGTCGGAGGCCGCGGAGCGGCTGCTCACGTACGCGTGGCCGGGCAACGTGCGCGAGCTGGAGAACTGCATCGAGCGAACCGTCGCGTTGGCGACGATCGAGGAGGTGACCGTGGCCGACCTCCCCGAGCGGGTCCGAGCGTTCCGGTCGACGCAGATCGTCGTCGCGAGCGACGACCCGAGCTCTTTCGTCACGCTCGACGAGCTCGAGCGGCGCTACTCGCTCAGGGTGCTCGAGAGCGTCGCGGGCAACAAGAGCGCCGCGGCGCGCATCCTCGGCATCGAGCGCAAGACGCTCTATCGGATGATGGATCGCTGGGGTGTGGCCGACGAGAAGCGCTGAGGGCGCGCCGCCTCAGTCGGCGAGACGGAGCAGCACCGTGAAGCACGAGCCGATCCCCTTCGCGCTCTCCACCTCGATGCGTCCTCGGTGGTCGGCGATGATCCCGTAGCTCACCGAGAGGCCGAGCCCGGTTCCTTCGCCGACGCCCTTCGTCGTGAAGAACGGGTCGAACAGGTGAGGCATGTCCGCGGGGTCGATGCCGGACCCGCTGTCCCTCACGCGAACGAAGACGAGCTCGCGATCGTCGGCGAGCCCGGTCGAGACCTCGATGGGTCCGGGCGAAGCCTCCATCGCCTGCATCGCGTTCATGACGAGGTTCGACAAGACCTGCTCGATCTCGGCCGCATTGCCGTTCACGGGAAGGGGCCCGGCGCACCGTCGGACCACCAGGGTCGAGCCACGCCTGCGGACGAGCGGAGCGATGAGATCGGTGCATCGGACCACGATCTCGTTGAGGTCCACGAGCGAGACGTCGGAAGCTCCGCGGCGCCCGAACTCCAGCAAGTGGCGGATGATCTCCGTCATCCGCTCCGCCTGCGCGAGGATCGCCGTCGTGAACTTGCGAACGTCGCGGTGGGCGGGGAGCTTCTCGCTCATGAGCTCGGCGTTCGCGGTGATGACGTTGAGCGGCGTGCCGAGCTCGTGGGCGACGCCCGCCGCCAGCTTTCCGATGAGGTTCAGCCGCTCGGCGTGCCGGAGCTGTCCGATCGCGATCGCCTTCTCCCTCCGGTCCCGATCCGCGCGCGTTCGCAGGACGTCGACGAGGTAGACGACCAGCAAGAACGTGAGGAACGCCGCGACGAGGTTCCACGTGATGGTGAACGTCGAGACGCGCGCGTCGCGGCCACAGAGGCTCGTCGCCAGCGCTCCGACGATCGCCAGCACCGAGAGGAGGTAGCCGAAGCGGCTCCCCACGAACCACGTGCCGAACGCGATCGGGAATTTGTAGAGGAGCGCGAACGTCAGCTCGACGCCGGTCAGCATGTCGCCGGCGGCGACGAGCGCGATCGAGAGGATCGAGATCGGGATCGCGCGCGCAGGCGTCATGAAGGCCGAGAAGCGCTCGAGCCGCGCCGGCGAGCCGGCCGGCGCGGGAAGGCTGCGCGGGACCGCTTCGCTCGTGGGCGCCGACTCCATGAATGAACCCCCTCGTCGTGAGCGCGCGCGCGGACCTCGTCGGAGGTCGAGCCGCCCCCTCCGCCCGCGAACGAGGGTGCTGGCCGAGCGAGGGCTCCGTCCTCCGGTCTAGCAGCCGTCGTGCCGCCCTCGGAGGATCGCGTTTCGAGGCGCGTCGTTCGATCCCGAGGCGCGCGACGCCGGCGACGCTGGGTCGATTTCACCCGCTGACGCGCGACGACTCACCGCTCCACGCGTCGCGCCCCGCGCGCACCCCTTCCGCGTCCGCTTGGCAGGGTTCGTGCCCCTTCGCGCCTCGAACCATGGACGAAGCGCCCGATGGGACCGCGCCCGCTCGGCGAGGCGACGCGCTCCGAGCCTTGCTCGTCGAGGACGAGCCGACCTCGCGCCGGATGATCCGGCACGCGCTCGACGAGGCCGGCGTCGTCGTGGCCGAGTGCGCCGACGCCGCGCGATCGCTCGAGATCGCCGAGGCGTTCCGGCCCGACGTCGTCTTGCTCGATCTCGGTGGGAAGGGGCCGGGCCTCTCGGAGGGCGCCGAGGCGCTGACGCGATGGGTGGGCGCGCGCGCGCTGCTCCTCGTCGGCCTCGTCGGTCTGCAATGGAACCCCGAAGAGAGCCCGCTCCGAGCCCTGCCGAACGTGCTCTTTCTCACGAAGCCGGTCGCTCCGCACGTCCTCGTCGAGGCGCTGCGCGCGCGCGTCGGTGAGGCGTCCAGCGCGGCGCTGCGCGCGCTCACCGACGGCGCGGCGTCGCCCCCGAGCGAGCTCGGCGTCGCCTTGTCGGAGAACGCCGCGCTCCGCGAGCGTTGCTCGATCCAGCTCGCCGCGTTGACGTCGCTCGATCGCATCGCCGACCTGCTCGCGGCGCCGCACGACCTCGACGCGATGCTCGGCGACGTGCTCCGTGCGTGCCTCGGCGCACCAGGGCTCACCCACGGGGCGATCTACTTCGTGCGCGAGGATGGCGGCGCGCGGTGCGCCGCGAGCGTGGGTCTCGACGAAGCGCTCGCGCTGCGACGCCTCGACGCGCCCGAGCTGTTCGATCGCGTGCTCGCGAGCGGCAAGAGCGTCACGCTCGATCGACACTCGGGCGACGCGGGCCGACGCTGGCTCCTCGGCGCGGGCGATCTCGAGGGCGCCATCCTCGCGCCGATCCCGGGTGACGCGGGCCCGCTCGGGGTCCTCTTCGCCGGCTCTCGTACCCGCGATCTCGCGAGCGCCGATTGGCAAGCGCTCCTCCACGCGGTGTCCGGCGAGCTCGGTCGCGCCATGACCGTCCAGCGCTGGGTCGGTCGCATCCGCGGATCGGAGAGCCGTTATCACGCGATGCTCGAGAACGCGAGCGACGCCATCCTCGTCGTCGGCTCCGACGATCGGATCATCGAGGTGAGCCGGAGCGCCGAGAGCTTGTTCCAGCTGCCGACGAGGAGCCTCCCCGGGCGCCGCGCGATGGACCTCTTCTCCCTCGAGCGCCCGGAGGCCGACGCCGCGCGCTTGCGGCGGCTCCTCTCGGGGGCGGGCGCGAGCGCCGAGGTGCTCCGGATCGTCCGGCGTGACGGGCGAACGCTCGGCGTCGAGGTCTCGAGCTCGCGCGTCGACCTCGGCGAGGAGCACCAGGTGTTCGTCATCGTGCGTGACGTCTCCGAGCGCGAGACGCTCCAAGCGCAGCTCGTCATGGCGGAGCGGCTCGCGTCGATGGGGGAGCTCGCGGCGAGCGTGGGACACGAGATCAACAATCCGTTGGCCGCGGCGGTCCTCAACCTCGAGATCGTCTCGCGGAGGCTCACGACCAGGGGCGGCGCGTTCGAGTCGGCGCTCGGCGACGAGGGACGCGCGCGCGTGGAGGAGGAGGTGCTCACGCCGCTCAAGGACGCGACGGACGCGATCCATCGCGTGAGCCAGATCGTGCGCGACCTGAAGTCGCTCTCGCGGTCCTCGGGCGAGGCGCGACAGTTGGTCGACCTGCGCGCGGTGCTCGACACCGCCTCGCGCATCGCGAAGAACGAGATCCGCCACTCGGCGCGCCTGGTGAAGGACTTCCGTGGTGAGCTGCTCGTCGAGGCGAACGAGGGCCGCCTCGGGCAGGTGTTCCTCAACCTGCTCGTCAACGCGGCGCAGGCGATCACCGACGGCGACGCCGAAGAGAACGTCATCACGCTCGCGGCTCGCGAGGAGGGCGATTTCGTCGTGGTCGAGGTCTCGGACACGGGCGTCGGCGTCCCCCACGACATCCGCGATCGCATCTTCGAGCCGTTCTACACGACCAAGGCGGTCGGCGCGGGGACCGGCTTGGGCCTCGCGATCTGCCATCGCATCGTGACGGGGATGAACGGCGTCATCGAGGTCGAGAGCGAGCCTGGCCGGGGATCGCGCTTCCGCGTTCGGCTCCCCACGGGCTACGCGGGCAAGGCCACGGAGGCTCTGCGCCCGACGGCGCGATCGGGCGCGCGGCGCGGACGCGTCCTCGTGCTCGACGACGACGTGGGGGTCTCCGCCGCGATCTCGCGGTGCCTCTCGTCCGACCACGACGTCGCGACCTCCGACGACGGGCGCGTCGTCCTCGAGCGACTCCGCGGCGGCGATCGCTTCGATCTGATCTTGTGCGATCTGATGATGCCGAAGATGTCGGGCATGGCGTTCTTCGATGCGCTCGTCGCCCTCGACGAGCCTCAGTCGCGGCGGGTCGTCTTCATCACCGGCGGCGCGTTCACGCCGCTCTCTCGAGGGTTCTTGGCGCGCGTCCAGAACCAGCGACTCGACAAGCCCTTCCGCGCGGACGAGCTGAAGGCGCTCACGGCCGAGTACGTCGACCGGGCGCCCCTCGTCACGTGAGGCCTCCGAGGGCCTCCTCGAGCGTCGCGATCGAGAGCGGCTTCGCGACGCGCCGGTTGGGCACCTCCTCGAGGAAGGCCCGCGCCTCGTCGGTGAACGCGCCCGCGGTCATGAACACGACGCGCCGGGCCTGCTCGCCGTCGAGCGCGGAGAGCGCGCGGAAGAAGTCCATCCCGGTCATCTCCGGCATCAGGAGATCGCACACGACGGCGTCGAAGCGCTCCCCGGCTTCGATCCGCGACAAGGCGCGCGAAGCGCTCAGCTCGCCGTCGACCTCGTGCGCGTGCTCGAGCCCGCGGCGAATCGCGAGCACGACGGCAGGCTCGTCGTCGATGACCAGCACGCGGAGCCGGCGCGCCACGACCGGGTCGGGTTGCGCCGGGACCTCCGGCGCGTCGGCGTCCCGCGCCTCCGGCAGCTCCACGCGAAACCTCGTCCCCTCGCCGATCTTCGTCGCGAGCGAGATGCGTCCTCCGAGATCGTCCACGATGGCGTGACAGATCCAGAGACCGAGGCCGGTGCCGACGCCGATCTCCTTCGTCGTGAAGAACGGATCGAAGATGTGCGCCCGCGCGTCTTCGGGGATCCCAGCGCCCGTGTCCTCGACCTCGACGAACACGGTCTCGCCCGTCATCCCCGTCCGCACGGTGATGGTGTTCTCGTCGGCGTGGCCCGTCGGGATCGCCTGCGTGGCGTTGATGAGGAGATTCAGGAACACCTGGCCGAGGCGCCCCGGGTTCGCCACGACGAGGCCGACCTCGCCGAGCTCCGTCACGAGGCGGGCCCGGTGCTTGAGCTCGTTCGCCGCGATGCCGAGCGCGAAGCGGAGCGGATCGCGCACGTCGACGGCTTGCCGCGGCGCCTCGTCGCCGCGCGAGAAGATCCTCAGCGCCGACACGATGTCGCGTATGCGCTTCGCTCCCTCGTGGGCTGCCTCCGAGAGCTCGACCGCGCCGTCGAGCGCGCCGTCGGTGGAGCCGCCGCCCGCCCGCACGATCTGCTTCCTGAGCATCTCGAGGTTGAGCAGCACGTAGGTGAGGGGGTTGTTGATCTCGTGCGCCATCCCCGCCGCGAGCGTACCGACCGCCGCCATGCGATCGGAGAACCGGAGGCGCACCTCGAGCCCTTCGCGCTCTCTCATCTCCGACGCGAGCTTGCGGTTCAGATCCTCGAGCACGGCCGTGCGCTCCGCCACGCGCGCCTCCAGGTGATCGCGCGCGCGCCGGAGCTCTTCGACGGCCTCGTGGCGGAACACCTCCAAGAGGCCCACGGTCGCGTACGCCGCGCACGTCGCCACGAGCAAGCGGAGCAGCTGCACGGGGAAGCCGAAGATGGCGTCGAACGTCGTCTCGTTGAACACCGAGGCCGGGAAGAAGGTCGCGTCCTCGCGCGCCACGACCAGCCCCGCCGTGAGCGCATAGACGAAGAAGCAGCCTGCGAGGAGGCGCGCGCGAAAGGCGTACTTCGCCGGCGATTCGGAGATGTACGCGAGGTGACGCACCATGCCGAGCGCGGCGAGCGCCGAACCGGGGAGCCCGAGCAGATAGCGCGCGAACGTCGAGGCGCGGAGCTCGTGGGACGTCCCCGTGAAGCCGAGCGCCACGCACGCGACCGAGAGGGCGAGCGGCAAGAAGCGCGCGCGCCCGGTCACGCCGAGGAGACCGAGCGCGAACTCGAGCAGGAACGCGAACGTCCCGATGATGAGCACGGTCCTCAGCGGCGTCATCGCCGCGACGTCGACGGCGCCTGCGCTCTGGAGCATGTGCATCCACTCGAGCGCGGCGTTCGAGATGCCGAACACCCCGAGCTTCCACAGCTGCCGCGCCAGCGGCATCTTGCTCGCGTCGGTGGGGTACACGAGCGACGCGAGCCCGAGCGCGAAGAGGGCGAGGCCGTAGAGCAGGTAGAGGAGCGTCATCGTCTCCATCGCGCGCGGAGGAGGCCCACGCCCGGCGCATTAGAATGAAGAATCGTTAAGCATTCTTCCCTCTCGGTCAACCGCGTTCGCGCGGGCTCGGCGGTGCGCGCGCGGATCGTGCCGCTCAGCGCGGCGCGCAGGTCTCGATGTCGAGCAGGATCTGCTTCGTCTTCGGGCCATCGACGACCACGACGGCGATCGTGGCCGGGCCGTTCCGCGCCGAGACCACCATGTTCGCTTCGGGCCTCGCGGGGAGCCCCGCCCGCCTCGCCGCGCCGTACGCCTCTCGGAGCGAGCAGCCGGGCAGCGTGCCCCGCGGTGAGTCGACCGGGCCGTTCCAGACGATGAGCGTGCGCGCGCGGAGCTGCACGGAGAGTCGCCGCGTCGTGTTCACGAGCAGCGTCGCTCCCGCGTCGAGATCGAGGCCGCCTTCACCGACGCCGCTCATCGTCGCGTCGGCGAACTCCGCGTCGTCGCGCACCTTCTTCGCCAGCGCGAGGGCGCGGCCGATCGCGGCGAACCCGTCCACGTGGTGCGGATCGTCAGGGCGGAAGGCTTCGCACGCGAGCGCGCCCGCGGGGCACGCGTCGTCGGCTGGGCGCGTGACCTCCGCGGAGCGAGGCGTGTGGGCCGCGACGATCTCCGAGCGCCAGAGCCACAGCGCCGCGAAGCCCGCGCTGGCGAGGAGGAGCGCGCCGGCGCCGAAAAAGAGCAGAGGCGACGCGGAGCGCTCGGCCGTGGGCGGCGCCGTGACGGGGGGCGCCCCTTGCCCCGGCGCGAGCGCGGGATGGGCGGTCGGCGTCGAGGTCGGGGGGAGCGACGCGCCGGTCGACTCAGCCGGCAAGAGCGTCGGTCCCGACGGCGGGACGGGGCGAGGCGTCCAACCCGCGAGCGATCCGGCGCGCTCGAGCGCCGCGAGCTCCTCGGCGATCGCGCGCGCGTCGCTCGGTCTCGCGGCAGGGCTCGACGCGAGCAGTCGATCGACGAGCGCCGCGAGCATCGGTGGCGTACCGATCGCGACCGACGCGACGGGCGGCGCCGATTGCGTCGTGAGCGCGAGGAGCACCGCCATCACCGAGTCCCGCTCGAACGGCGTTCGTCCCGTCACGCACTCGAAGAGGATGGCGCCGAGCGAGAAGAGGTCCGCGCGCGCGTCGACCTCCGCCTGGCCGAGCGCCTGCTCCGGCGCCATGTACGCGGGCGTCCCGAGCATCGCGCCGGCCGCCGTGCGCGTCCGATCCCCGGCGCCACCGCGCGCGAGGCCGAAGTCGACGACCTTCACCACCTCCGCCGCGCCGCCGCAGAGGAACACGTTCGCCGGCTTGAGGTCGCGGTGGACGATCCCGCGCGCGTGCGCCGCGCCGAGCGCCTCGGCGACGCCTCGCCCCACCGCGACGATCTCCCGCGACGAGAGCGGCGCGCGCGCGAGCCTGTCTTTGAGGCTCTCGCCCTCGAGCCATTCCATGACGAGGAACGCCTCGCCGTCGGCCGTCGCGCCGTGCGCGAGGTAGCCGACGATGCGCGGGTGACGGAGCGCGGCGAGCACCTCCGCCTCTCGACGGAACCGCGCGAGCGTGTCGCCCCACGGATCGCGCAAGACCTTGATGGCGACTGGCCGTCCGTCCGCGAGATCCGTCCCCCGAAACACGAGCCCCATCGCGCCCGCGCCGGCGCGTCGGTCGACCCTGTATCGCTCGGAGACCCTCTCACCGATCTGCATGCGTCGAGCCCGCATGCTATTCGACTCGGATGAAGGTGAGAGCGCGCGATGGAAAGACCTACGACGTGAGCTCGGCCCCGCCGGGCGGTCGCCACGACGTGTCCCTCGACGGAGCGCGCGTCGGCGCGTTCGTCCTCGAGCCGCGCGAGACCAAGCTCTTCCCCGAGAAGGGGACGAGCGAGGCGCTCCTCGTCGACATCGCCGACCGCTTCGTCGCGCTCGGCGGAGCGCCGATGGGGATCGCCTGAGGTTTCCCGAGCGCCCTCCCGGCGTCCACTTCGGGACGAACACCACGTGGTCGGGCGCCCACGTCTCGATG
>CAYYKK010000044.1:0-32277 GCA_964467935.1 uncultured Polyangiaceae bacterium | reverse complement strand
CGACGAGACCGTCTGTCACTTCTGCCCGAACCAGTGCAAGCGCACGTTCATCGACACGCGCCGCCCCGACGGCTCGACGAGCCGCTACATCTCGGGCTTCTCGTGCGAGAAGGGCACCGTCGAGAGCGAGGAGGCGATGCTCGCGCTCGTCGCCGATCGCAAGAAGACGGCGAAGCAGTTCCCGAACCTCGTCGACTACGAGGCGAAGCTCGCGTTCCGCCACTTCTACCAGCCGGCGCCGATGCCCGAGGACGGCGCGCCGATCAAGGACGTCGCGGTGAAGCGCGGCTTCCTCGGCATCCGCCGCGTGGAGACGACTCGCCCGTTCCGCAGGAGCTCTCCCGAGACGCGCGAGAAGCTCCGGCGCACGCGCATCGGCATGCCGCGCGCGATGAACATGTACTCGACGGCGCCCTACTTCAGGACGTACTTCGAGTCGCTCGGCGTGCCGAAGCAGAACGTCGTCTTCTCCGACGAGACGACCGAGGAGATGTGGGTCGAGGGCGGGAAATACGGCTCGATCGATCCCTGCTACCCGTCGAAGGTCTGCCAGGCGCACATCCACAACCTGCTTTTCCACCAGCACACGGAGAAGCGGCCGCTCAAGTACATCTTCTTCCCGATCCTCACGCACGTGCCGAGCTTCGGCGAGGGCGTGATGGACAAGACGAGCTGCCCGATTGTCGCCGGCGTGCCCGAGGTGATGAAGGCCGCCTTCACGAAGGAGGTCGACTTCTTCGCGCAGCGCGGGATCGAGTACCTCGACACGGCGCTCTCCTTCAGCGAGATGCACCTCACCGCGCGCCGCATGTTCGAGACGTGGGGCCCGCGCCTCGGCGTGACAGAGGACGAGTGCGAGCACGCCCACCGCGAGGGCATGCGCGCGCTCGCCGCCTTCGAGGCCGATCTGCAGAACAAGGGTCGCGCGATCCTCGAGACCGTCGAGGCCGAGAACCGCGTCGCCATCCTCATGGTGTCGCGCCCCTACCACTCCGATCCGGGCCTCAATCACGGCATCCCCGAGGAGTTCCAGGTCCTCGGCTACCCGATCCTCAGCATCCGATCGATCCCGCGCGACAGCGAGTACCTCGCTCGCTACTTCAAGGACGAGATCGCGCGCGGCCAGCACCCGCTCAACATCGACGACGTCTGGCCCGAGAACTACTCGGCCAACAGCGCGCAGAAGGTGTGGGGCGTGAAGTTCGCCGCCCGCCACCCGAACGTGGTGCTGCTCGATCTGTCGAGCTTCAAGTGCGGTCACGACGCGCCGACCTACGGCATCGTCGAGAGCATCGTGTCGGAGAGCGCGACGCCGTACCAGGCGCTCCACGACATCGACGCGAACAAGCCCGGCGGCTCGATCAAGATCCGCGTGAAGACCTACGCGCACAGCTTGAAGCTCTACGAAGAAGCGCTCGACGACGCGGCCAAGAAGCAGAGCGAGCTCGAGGTGAGCCTCGATCGCAAGCGCCTCGAGCTGATGCGTCTCAAGGCCGCGCAGCTCGCCGAGCGACGCCAGAGCGACCCCGAGCTCGAGCGGCGCATCACCGAGATCGCCGAGCGCCTGCGAAGCTACGAAGCACCGGCGAAGAAGCCCGAGCCCCCGAAGGGACTCGTGCAGCTCAAGAAGAAGGCGGCCGACGGCTCTGTCGTCCCGGCGCAAGCGCAGACCTTCGCCGACGCCGAGTGAGCGAGACGTTCATCCCGACGCGAACAGGCCCGAATCGATTTTTCGACACGCGAGGAAGACCATGAACAGCGAGAGCATGAAGAGCGGTTCCGGCAAGAAGAGCCTCCCCATCGCAGGCGCGCGGAGCGCGGACCCCGTCGACATCGAGGCGGAGCTCGCAGCGTTCGAGGCCGCCGAGCGCGAGCGGCTCGGGCTGAAGAAGGAGCGTCGGCAGTGGGCCGACGACATGCTCGATCTGACGATGACGCGCAAAGAGCGCGACAACGTCACGCTGCTCATCTCGGGGCTCACGGCGGCGCAGGACTTCCTCTGCGAAGGCGCCCTCCGCGGCCTCGGCTACAACGTCCGCTACTTCGGCATCTCCGACAACGCGGGCCTGCAGACCGGCAAGGAGTTCGGCAACCGCGGCCAGTGCAACCCGACCTACTTCACGGTCGGCGGCCTCGTGAAGTACCTCATCGATCTGCGCGACAAAGAGGGCATTTCGACCGAGGACATCATCAAGAACTACGTCTTCCTCACGGCGGGCGCGTGCGGTCCGTGTCGCTTCGGCATGTACGTGACCGAGTACCGCAAGGCGCTCCGCGACGCGGGCTTCGACGGCTTCCGCGTCATGCTCTTCCAGCAGCAAGGCGGCCTCTCGCAGGCGACCGGTGACGACGTCGGCCTCGAGATGAACCCGACGTTCTTCATCTCGATCATCAAGGCGATCGTCTGCGGCGACGTGCTGAACGCGCTCGCCTACCGCGTGCGCCCCTACGAGGTCGAGCCGGGCGCGACCAACCACGCGACCCAAGAGGCGAAGAAGATCCTCTACCGCGCGCTCTACGAGGACACGAACATCTTCTGGGCGCTCGCGAAGGCGAAGCGCGAGTTCGCGAAGGTGAAGGTCGACAAGCTCCGCGCGAAGGCGAAGACGTCGATCATCGGCGAGTTCTGGGCGATGACGACCGAGGGCGACGGCAACTACGCCTTGCAACGCTTCCTCGAGAGCGAGGGCGCCGAGAACGACATCCAGCTCACGACGGCGTGGCTCCTCTACAACATCTGGGAGGTCGCGCGCGACACGCGCGAGCGCCGCTTCTTGAAGGGCGTGGACGAGGCGAAGTTCGGCCTCGGCGGCATCGCCGACAAGGACGACTTCGGCGTCGCGAAGCGCCTCGCGACGATGCACCTCGCCGAGTGGGCGCTGCGCCTCGGCTTCCAGGCGTTCGCGCAGCCCGCCGGTCTCCACGACTACCACCTGCCCGACATGGACCTCGTGGCCGAGGTCGCGAAGGACTACTACAACAACGATCTCCGCGGCGGCGAAGGCCACATGGAGGTCGGCAAGCTCATCGTGAACGCGGTGAAGAGCAAGGCGCACATCACCGTGAGCGTGAAGCCGTTCGGCTGCATGCCCTCGAGCGGCGTCTCCGACGGCGTGCAGTCGCTCATCACGAACCGCTTCCCCGGCACGATCTACTGCGCGGTGGAGACGAGCGGCGACGGCGCGACGAACTTCTACTCCCGCGTCCAGATGTACATGTTCAAGGCGCGCCTCGCAGCCGCCGAGGAGCTGCGCAGGACGTACGAGGAGTGCGGCGTCACCGAAGAGGAGGTCCGCGCCTTCCTCGGGAAGAACCCGAAGTACGCCTCGCCCTTCCACCACTCGCCGCACAAGGTGGCCGGCTCCGCGGCGAACCTCATCCACGAGGTCGCGCCGCTCATCAAGCTCTCGCGCGTCGAGCGCGCGAAGCGGAGCGCGACGACCGCGGCGCTCTCGCTCGGCGCGTTCGCGAAGGGCCTCCCGAGCCGCGTCGCAGCGGCGAAGGACAAGCTCACCGACCCCGAGACGCACGCGCTCCTGCGCGAGGACTTCGCGCTCGTCAGGGACATCGTCGCGGGCAAGGCCAAGGATCGCTTCGGGCCGCTCGTCGCGCGCCTGGCCGGCAAGGCCTACTTCGAGAACAACCCCGAGGTGTCGCACGTGGTCTCCGAGGATCGCGCCGACAGCGTCGTCGCCGAGACCTCGCCGCGACAGGCCGCGACCCCCCGCCGGGCCCCCGTCATCGAGGACGTGATCGCCGCCGAGGAGTGAGGAGCGCCGTCGTCAGGCGACGCGAACGGGCCGCGCGGAGACCTCCGCCGGCCGCTCTGGAGGCCGAGGTGGAGACACCTCGGCCTTCTTCGTTTCCGCGGGCGACGGGGCGGGCGCCACGAGCGGCGCCGCGACGCGATCGATCGCCTTCGCGAGGTTCGCGAGCGTGAAGGGCTTCGGAACGTGGACGTCCACGCCGGCGGCGAGGAGGCGGTGGAACTCGTCCTCCCCCACGTGGGCCGTGGCGGCGATGATCGGCATGCGCGCCCGTCCCTCCTCCGACTCGAGCGCGCGCAGGCGGCGCGTCAGCTCGATGCCGTCGATCCCCGGCATCTCGATGTCCGTGAGCAGCACGTCGAAGGAACGATCGGCGAGGAGCGACCAAGCAGCCAAGCCGTCTTCGCACGCGACGATGTCGTGTCCTAGCTTCTTCAACATCAAAGATGCAACACGCAGGCTCGTCGCGTCGTCTTCGCACACGAGCACCGTGAGCCTCCGCTCGGGGGCGGGGGCCGCGGGCGCGCGCACGCTCGGAGATCGGGCGCCGAGGAGCTCGGTCGGACCACACGCGGAGGCGCCAGGCTCCCGCGGCAGGCGAACGACGACGGTGAAGGTAGCGCCGCGCCCGACCTCGCTCGCGACCTCGACGGCGCCATCCATGCGACGCGCGAGCTCGCGCACGATGGCGAGCCCGAGCCCAGCGCCCTTGTCGGCGACCTCGTCGCTCCCGCCGACCTGCGCGAAGGGCTCGAAGATCCGCGCGACGGCGTCGTCGGAGATCCCTCGACCGGTGTCCCGTACGCAGATCCGTACACGATCGGGATCACCCGCGACCTCGGAGGCGGCGACCTCGATCGAGCCCTCACGAGTGAACTTGAGGGCGTTGGAGACGAGGTTCATCACGATCTGTGCGACGCGGACGCGATCGCCCACGCGGCGCTCGACGACCTCGGGCTCGCTCCTCGCGACGAGCTCGAGGCCCTTCGCGCGCGCCCGCATCTCGAACGGTCGGAGCACGTCCGCGAGGATCGCGTGGAGGTCGAAGGGGCTCGCGTCGAGCTCGATGGCGTCGGCCTCGGCGCGCGTCACGTCGAGGATGTTGTTCAAGAGCTCGAGCAGCACACGCGCCGACTGCTGCGCCGTAGCGACCTGCTCGTACACCTCCTCGGAGGCGGCACCCTTCATCGCGAGATCGGTCATCGCGATCACGCCGTGGAGCGGCGTGCGGAGCTCGTGGCTCATGTGCGCGAGGAAACGGCCGCGGACGCGGTTGGCACGATCGAGCGACGCGGCGGTCTCGGCCAGCGCCACCGCGCGCTGGTCGGCGACGCGACGAAACGCCCAGGTGATCCCGAGGACGAGCACGAGGAAGAAGAACGCCGAGAGCGCGCGCTCGAGCGGCGGTTCACCGTACGAGCCGGCGAGCGTGAGCCGCGGCTCCAAGATCGCCGTGAGCGGCAGGAGCACGAGCGTCACGGTGGCCCACACCGCGGCCTCCTTGCGCCGCCCCATGAGCAGCACGGAGAAGGGCACCAGCACGAGCCACCACTTCGACGACGTCATCCCGTACGCGGCGGGCACCAAGAGCGCGAGGGTGGCGGTGAGCGCGGTGCCGTGCACGCCGAAGGTCGACCGAGCGGACGGAGCGCGACGCACCCACCATCGGAGCAGGCCGATCGCGACGGCGCCCCCGGCGTTCCCCCACCACGGCGTCGCGTGCCCGCTCGTCGATTGGACGACGAGCCGCAGCACCGCGAACACGGCGCACGCGCCGAACACGGCCGTCATGCCGATGCCGAGGAGGCGGTCGCGATCGCCGACGAGGTCGTCCTTCGAGCCGCGCAACGACCTCCAGGGCATCTCAAAAGGATAGAATAGTTCAACGATGACGGCCAGCCAGCCGGGCGCCTGGCTCGTTGGCGGGACCCAACGACGCTGGTTTCGTCACTTTTGTGATAGCAACGGACGATGACGTCTCGCGTAACGTTGGCTTTGCTCGTTGGTGCGCCGCTCCTCGCGTCGGGGTGCCTGCAGGTGCTGGGGCTCGGCGACTACCGCGACGGGGCGACAGCAGGGGCGGCGGCGACCACGTCGAGCGCGACATCGACCGCCGCGTCGACGGGCTCGAGCGCCGGCGGCCAAGGTGGCGGCGCGACGTCGTGCACACCCGGTCAATCGTATCCCTGTTACGACGGTCCACCAGCTACGAATAACAAGGGCATCTGCCACCCCGGCACCCACGTCTGCCAGCCCGACGGCGTCACCTTCGACGCCTGCGCCGGCGAGCGACTCCCTCAGATGGAAGTGTGCTCGATGAAGGGGGACGAGGACTGCAACGGCTTCGCTTGCAGCGAGACGATTTGGGCGAACGCACTCGCCGCCAATCCGAGCGTGATCGCCGTCGCCGAGGACGGATCCTCCTTCATCGCGTTCTCCTTCTCTGGGTCGCTGAAGGTCGGGACGACGACGTTGGTCTCGACCGCGGACACCGACCTCGGAGTCGCCAAGCTCGATCCCGCGGGCAAGGCCCTCTGGGCGAAGTCATTCGGCACGGCGCACCGAGACCTGCCGATCGGCATCGCGGTGGACGCGAACGGTCCGGCCCTCGTCGCCAACATGGGGGGGCTTGGTGACACCTTCGGCTTCGGCCCGAACAACGTCGACGGTGGGATCGTGGCGATCCGGCTGGGCTTGGACGGATCGCCTCAGTGGGCGACGAGCTGCCATGCTGGTGCGCTGCTGAGCACGTACGGGGGCGGCATAGGCATCGACGCCGCTGGGAGCGTCACCATCGGCGCTTCGCTCTACGGGACCCCTGATTGCGGCGGAGGGCCGATGCCCATCCCGGCGTTCTCCGAGGCGACCCTCGTCGCGCGATTCTCGCCGACGGGGCGATACCAATGGGCGCACACCTTCGCCCCGCCAAGCCAACAACAGAGCGTCGCGCTCGAGTCCCTCGCGCTCGACCCCGCGGGCAGCGTGCTGCTCACGGGGTCCATCAACGCCCCCGTGGCTTTCGGCAGCGGCTTCGGCGTCCCCACGCTCACGCCCAACGGCAGAGACATGTTCGTCGCCAAGCTGACGCCGGGGGGAGGTTACGGATACAGCGCGATCTTCGGCGATTCCAGCGCGCAGTGGGGACATTCGATCGCTGCCGACGGAGCGGGCAACGCGATCGTGGGTGGCGACTTCCAGGGCACGATGCAGATCGGACCATCGACGCTCACCGCCACCAGCGGCGACGTGCAGGCTTTCGTGGCGAAGCTCGACCCCAACGGGACGCCTACCTTCGCGAAAGCGTTCGGCGACGCGAGCGCGGTCCAAACTACCCAGGCCGTGGCTGTCGACGGCAAGGGCGACATCTTCGCCTTGGGCTTCATGGCCGGATCGGCGGACTTCGGTGGAGGTACGGTCGCGTCGAACGGAGGAGCGGTCTTCGTCGCCGCGCTCACCGGAGCGGGCGCGTTCCGATGGCAGCGTGTGCTGCCCCCCATACCGGCTCCTACTCCGTGTTCGGAACGCAGGGCTTCTTCTTGAGCGCGAGTTCGAGCTCGGCCGGGGTGCTCGGCCTCACCGGGCCGTTCAACGACGATCCCACCGACTTCGGCGCCGGAGCGGTCGCTCTGCCGAGCGGCGGCGGGAACTTCTTCGCGGCGATCGCACCCTAGACCATCGAATCCAAGCCCGGACCTTTGTCCGGTTCGCTTTGTCGGGTTCGCGAAGCGTCTCCAAGAATTTCGAGCACTTGCTCGCCCTTGGCAACCAATAGGAGTGGGCGGGCGTAGTGGCCCGGGGGCGAGCAGCTCCCGGAGGAGATGCTGATGAAACTTATCCCCAAGCTCTTGGCTGCAGGGGTCGTCGCGTGCGTCGCGACCACTGCGCTTGCCGCCGATCACAAAGACGGCCCTGCGGTCGTGGCCGATCCTGCCGCCGACATCAACGACGTCTTCGTTTTCCCGAACGGGAACAACGTCGTGCTCGCGATGACCGTGTCGCCCTTCGCCGACAAGGCCACGGCGAAGTTCTCGGACGTGACCAAGTACGTGTTCCACGTCGACAGCCACGCGAGCTTTGCCGGCGCGACGACGAAGTCGACCGACGTCATCTGCACGTTCACGACCGCTCAGGTCGCGAGCTGCTGGGTGGGTAGCGCCGACTACGTCACGGGCGACGCCAGCGCCACGGCCGGCATCTCGAGCGCGAGCAACAAGGTCAAGGTCTTTGCGGGCCCGCGCGCGGACCCGTTCTACTTCTACCTCACCGGCTTCAACGCGACCCGCAACGCAGCGATCGGCGCCATCCCCGGCTTGATCGCCGCCAACGCGATCAACGGAAGCGGGTGCCCGAACCTCAGCGCCGCGCAGGTCACGGCTCTGCAGGGGTTGCTGACCGCCACCACCCAAGACCAAAACGACCTCAAAGCGGCGAACGTGCTCGGGCTCACGCTCGAGATCGACAAGTCGCTCCTCACCGCCAACGCCGATGAAGTCATCAGCGTTTGGGCCAGCACCAACCACTGAGAAGAGGGATCCCAATGCGCTCCAATACCAAGCTCCTTCTCCTCGGCCTCGTCGCTTGCGGCGGGGTGCTCATCGCTTGCGGTGACTCCGGAAACACCGGCGGCGCGGGTGGCACGACGAGCTCGACGACCACCGGCTCGACCTCGTCGAGCACGGTCGCGTCGTCCAATTCGTCGTCGTCTTCGAAGGCCAGCAGCAGCACCGGAATGACCAACCCGACGCCTCCGACGCTCGGCGCGCAAATCGACCGCATGGGACGCCCAGCGATCAATACCGCGACGGACGAGACGTTCCTGGCGGTCAACGGTGCGCAGCCGACGCCCAGCACCGACGCGCTGCGGGGCGCCGCTGAGGACGCGTACAACGCCGACGCAACGCCGCTCAACTGGACCGACAACCAAAAGACGATGAAGGCGCAGCTCGCCATCCTCGACGCGCTGGACGGAGTCTGTGGTAACCAGGCGTTCGCCTGCGGGACCACGACTGCCGACCTCGCCAACCCGGCCTGCTACGCGACGCTGGCGGGAGTCCTCGCGGACGACCGACTGTGGATGACGACGAAGGCGACGGCCACCTGCACGACCTATCTAGGCGTCGAGACGCAGGCGGACGATTGCGGCGGCCGAAGACCGGTCGACGACGTCATCAAGTCCACCTATTCGGTGGTCGCCGGCGTCACGTTCGATGACGGCATCACGGCCCCGTCGGGGCTGCATCCGACGACGTTCCCGTACCTCGCAGCACCTCACTGAGAGGAGTCTGCGACGCGTGAAGGCCCGACCGCAGCTTCGGCTTGCAGTCGGGCCTCTCTTTTGATTCTTCTGCGAACCGATGCAGCGAAGACGCTGGCTGCCGCTTGGACTCTCGATCGCCCTCGCCGGGTGTCGAGGTTGCGACTCGACGCCGAACCAGGCAGCTCAGGGCGCGCCGCCTCCGCCCCCGGTCTCCTCGCTGACGCGCTCGGATCTGACGACGACGAGTGCAGAGATCGCGATCGGAAACCTCGACGGCCAGATCAACCAGCTGCATCGGCACGTCGCGGAGCGGCCGAAAGACGTTCATGTGAGGATCACCCTGGCGGGACTCCTCCGGGCGCGCAGCCAGTTCACGGGCAGCTCGAAGGACCTCTCCGAAGCGCTCGAGATCAGTGAGACGGCGCTGAGAGACTTCCCCGCGGACGATGACGCGAGGAACCTTCACGTCCAATCCTTGGGCGCGGTTCACCGCTTTCGTGAGGCCCTCGCCGAGCTCGATGCGCTGCTGGATGCTCACAAAGGCGACGCGGTCTTCGCGGAGAATCACGGTGCCGAGCGCGGCGGCCTGCTCGAAGCACTGGGGCGCTACGACGAGGCGCTCCCCCTCTTGCGCCATGAGCGGGAGCAGAACCCGAGCCCCCTCAATCTCGATCTCGAGGCCGTCTTACTCGGGTTCATGGGAAAAGCCGAAGAGGCAGAGCGAGGGTTCGTGCTCGCCGAAGAGAAGACCCGAGACACCTCACCCTTCTTCCTAGCAGGCCTCTATTTCGATCGAGCGAGCCTCTGGGAGCGCGAGGGGGTGCTCGATCGCGCGACGGATATCTACCGCGCGGCGCACGAGCGGTTGCCGCAGCACGTGCATGTCGCGACGCATCTCGCGGCCTTGTTGCCGCCGAAAGAGGCGGTCGCGATCCTCGAGCCGCTCGGACACGAGGACGGCGATCCCGAGGTGCTCGCGCAGCTCGGCGTCTTTCGCGACATGGTCAAAGACGGGAGCGGCAAGGCTGCGCTGGAGTCCGCGAAGAATCGATATACCGAGCTCATGAAGTCGCTGCCCGAGGCATATGCCGATCACGCGGGCTGGTTCTGGCTCGGACCGGGCGGCGATCCGGAGAAGGCCTTCGAGGCGGCGAAGGTGAACCTCGCGGCGCGGGAGACCGCCGAGTCGTTCGATCTCTACCTCGCGACGGCGGCGGCATCGCATCACCACGACGAGGCATGCGCCGCCGCGGTGAAGGCGAGAGCGTTCCCCTACCCGAGCCATCGCCTCACCGAGCAGCTTCGACAGCTCGGCGATTGCGGGCCGGTGCCCGATGCCTCCGCTTCGGCGAGCGCCGCCGCCTCGGCGAGCGCCGAAGCGGAGGCGTCCGCCGCTCCGTCCGCGAGCGCCGCGGCCTCGTCGAAGGCGGTCTCGTCGGCTCACGCGGTTTCGTCGGCGGCGCCGAAGAAGCCCTGATCCGCCGAGGCGAGCGCGCTGCGTCCGCGTGACGCTTGCGGGTCGCGCACCGAAGACGTACGAGGCGACATGTCTCGCGACCTCGCCTTGCTCGTCTCGTCCTCGTCCGCCGTCGCCCTCCTGGCCGCAGCTTGCTCGAGCGCACCCGCCGTCGCTCCCACCGCGCCACGCGCCGACGAGCGCGTCGTCCCCGCCGCCCCGGTCGAGACCGCGGAGCCCGCGACGAGCGCGGCGCCGCCGCCCGTCCCGAGCGCCGTAGCGACCGCCGAGCCCACGAAGGACGAGGGCCCGAAGGCGTGCCCAGCGGGAATGGTGCTCGTCGATGGCGACTATTGCACCGACCTCGAGGTGAAGTGCAAAAAGAGCCATTTCGCCAAGGCGAACAAGAAGACCGTGTGCGAGGAGTTCGCCGAGCCGACCAAGTGCATCGGCAAGAAGGTCAAGAAGCGCTACTGCATCGACGAGTTCGAATACCCCAACAAGAAGGGAGAGAACCCGGAGGTGATGAACGACTTCCCCCACGCGCAAGAGAAGTGCGCGGCGCTCGGAAAGCGCGTCTGCACCGAGAGCGAATGGACGATGGCGTGCGAGGGGCCGAGCTACAAACCCTATCCCTACGGGTTCAAGCGGGACCCCGAGATCTGCCGCGGCGACCGTCCGTACAAGTTCCCGTCGAAGATGGACAATGGCGTGCTCCTCACGCACAGCAAGGACCACGCGAAAGCGGAGGCCGAGCTCAAGCGGCTGTGGGACGCGCTACCGAGCGGATCGCAACCTGGTTGCGTCAGCGACTACGGGGTATTCGACATGCCCGGCAACGCCGACGAGCTGGCGGCGAGCGAGGGGCGCACCGACGAGTACGGCACCATGAAGATGCCCGACGGTCACACCGAGACGCTCCGCGCCGCCGACAAGTTCGACAACGTCACGACCGGCGGGCCGTGGGTCGAGGGCGTCCGCAACCAATGCCGCCCGAAGATCTACACGCACAACGAGGGTTTCTCTTATTACTATTTGAGCTTCCGCTGCTGCGCCGAAGCCGACGGGAAGCCCACCGACCCGAGGGCGCCGAAGCAGATCAAGCGCGGGGAGAAGTGGAAGCACTGACGGCGCCGGCGGCGTGCGCCGCGCGACGCCGTCGAGCCGTCACTTCACGATGGTCGTGCAGCCGACGGTGATGTCGACCTTCGTCGTCGTGCTGCTCTTCACGTCCTGACAGGCCTTGCCGATGAGCTCGACCTGGCCCATCGCGTTGTAGTCCCAGCAGCCGTCCGTCGTGCACATGTCCGACGCGCTCGAGCGCTTCGGCAGCGTGGAGGCCATTCCCATCTGGGTCACTTCGACGTTCACCTGTCCGGGATCGATGGTCTCGTTCGGCGGCGGATCCGGGAGCGTGTAGACGCAACCGAGCGCCTGGCCTCGGATCTTGCCGATCGCGGTGGCGAGCGCGTTCGCGTCGAACGTGCCGGTCGATAGATCGATGTGGCAGGGCTTCACCGGGTCCCCGCCGCCTTGCGTGAACATGGCAGTCGTGTCGCAGGCGGGGTCGACCGTGTCGGGCGAGCCGCTCACCGCGTACGTGCTCAGCGCGAGCAACATCGAATAAGGCGGGACGTCGTAGAGCCCATTGAGCTTCTCGCCCGCGTGTGAGTTCGAACCGGGGAGGCCGATGACGAACGTGTTGACCGGCGTCGTGGGATCGGTGCGCTGCTGGGTGATCAGCGTATTCACCGTGTCGGGGACCTCCCAATCCGGGCACATGTTGAGATCCTGATAGCTCGGTCGCTGCGGGTTCGAGAGGCTCGTGCAGCTGAAGCCGCCGTCGGTGACGAGGATGAGGACCCTCTTCTTCACGTTGGGAAACGCCTTGAGGAACGCGTAGCCCTTCGACATCGCGCCGTAGATGGGCGAGCCGTCGTCGTTGTTGTTGAGCGGCGCGTTCGAGCTCAGGTACGTGTAGATGTCCTTGCGCACGCCGGAGGCGCCGTTCGACTTGTCGGTGCCCGTCGAGGCGACCGCCACCTGCGGCAGCGTCGCCACGCCGCACGAGACGCCCGGCGCCAAGAGGGCATTGCACGTCGCCTGATCGAGGCCCTGGCAGAGACACGGCGGCGGGTTCTCGTAGCTCGCCGGGAACGTGACGAGACCCAGGTTGAGGTTGTCGAAGCCGTCTTGATCGATGGCGTTGACGATCGCGAGCTGCGCCGTGCCCCACTTGTCGTTCGTGGTCATGCTGGCGCTCTTGTCGAGCACGAACAGGATGGCCGTCGGGTCCTGCTTGGCCGCGGCGGTGAACTTGGCGCAAGACGCGTCCGGGCCGACGGTGCTCGAGCTGCCCGTCCCGAACGTGCCGCTCGAGGGGCTCGTCGCGGTCGACGCCGTGCCTCCGCTGCCGCCGCTGTTGTTGTTCGTGCCGGCGGCGCAGCCGAAGCCGATGCCGACGCCCGCGCCCAACCCCAAGAGCACCACCCCAAGAAAGCGCTTCATGCGTAGCCCTCCGCTGATCGTCCGAGCCTATCAAGCTCGCGGCGTCGGGGATATCTCCATGTCGCGGGCCTTCTCCGAGGCTGTGCTAAGGATCCGGCCGGAATGATGGAGACAGCGCATCCGACCCCAACGCCGCCGCGGAAGCCCCGAGCGAATCGCAGCGCGCTCTTCACGACGGCGCTCGCGCTCGCGATCGGATCGGCGGCGTGCGCAGCCGCGTGCGGCCCGAGCAAGAACGCAGGTTCGACCGCGAGCGCCGCCACGGGGCAAGCGGTGACGAACGGAAAGCCCACGCTCCGCCTCTACGTGCTGTCGAACGTCGCCGGCGCGCTCGAGCCCTGCGGTTGCTCGAAGGATCAGCTGGGCGGCGCGAAGCACCTCGCGGCCTACCTCGCGTCGCAGAAGGACGCCGCGGACGCCACCCTGCTCGTGGGCGCCGGTCCGCTCTTCTTCATGGATCCGATCCTCGACAAGGACCGCGCGACGCAGGACACGTGGAAGGGCGAGGCGATGAGCCAAGCGCTCGGCGCGATGGGGCTCGCCGCGTGGGCGCCGGGGCAGAACGATTGGGCGGGCGGCAAGGACACCTTCGACAAGCTCCGCGCGGACACGAAGGCGAGCTTCCTCGCGGCGAACCTCTCGGGCGACAGCGGACTCACGCCGTCCAAGATCGTCGAGGTCGACGGCGTGAAGGTCGGCATCATCGGCCTATCGGATCCGGGCAGCGGCCTCGGCAAGGCCCCCGACGGCGTGACCGTGTCGCCGGCCGTCGACGCACTGAAGCGCGAGGTCGCGTCGCTCGAGAAGCAAGGCGCGCGCGTGCTCGTGTGCCTCGCCGCGCTCCCTCGCGGCGACGCGCTCCGCTTGCTCGACGAGGTGAAGGGCCTCTCCGTGCTCGTCCTCGGCAAGCCGAGCGATCGCGGTGACGGCAACGACAAGCAGAAGCCCGCCACGCTCGTCGACAAGACGCTCGTCGTCGACATGGCGAACCACATGCAGACGGTGGCGGTCGTCGATCTCTTCGTGCGCGAGCCGAGCGGCGCCACCGGGCTCGTGTCGTTCGCGGACGCGGGGGGCGTCCAGAAGTCGGAAGAGCTCGTGAGCGTGTCGGAGCGCATCCGCGATCTCGAGGCGCGCATCAACGGCTGGGAGAAGGACAAGAACGTCGACCAGAAGGACGTCGCGGCGCGCAAGAAGGATCTCGAGGATCTGCGCACCGAGAAGATGAAGCTCGAGATCACCGACGCGCCGCCGACGGGGAGCTTCTTCCGGTACGCCACCGTGGAGGTCCGGCAGAAGCTCGGCGAGGACAAGGCGGTGAGCGACGCGACGCTCGGGTATTACAAGCGGGTCAACGAGCACAACAAGGTCGCGTTCAAGGACCGCACGCCCGAGCCGGTGGAGAAGGGACAGGCGGGCTACGTGGGCGTCGACGAGTGCTCGTCGTGCCACAAGGAAGAGCGCGCCGTCTGGGACAAGACGCCGCACTCGCAGGCCTACGCGTCGCTCCAGAAGGAGTTCGTCGAGTACAACCTCGAGTGCGTGGGCTGCCACGTCACGGGCTACGACAAGCCGGGGGGCAGCACGGTCACGCACGTGGAGAAGCTCGAGAACGTCGGCTGCGAGGTCTGTCACGGGCCGGGCTCGCTCCACGTGAAGGACCCGACGAAGAAGGGCCTCGTCTCGGCGAAGCCCGATCTGAAGCTCTGCACGAAGGAGTGCCACCACCCGCCGCACGTCGACGGCTTCGACCCCACCGTGAAGGTCCAAGGGATTCTAGGCCCGGGCCACGGCATGTGACACCATCTGGCGCTCTTCGATGATCCCGCTCGCGAGAGATGACGAGAACCTGCAGGGTCTCGTCGGCGTCGACATCCCTTCGGACATGGCACCGGGGATCGTCTTTCGCCCGGAGCAGACGCTCGGTCGCGGCGGCGGCGCCATCGCGTTCCTCGCGCAGCGCGTCGGTCCCGAGGGAAGCGTGCCGGTGGTCGTGAAGATCCTGCGGCCGGCGTTCGTGCGCAAGCTCGGGCCGACGGCGCACCTTCTCATCCGGAAGGAAGCCGTCGCGCTCGGACGGCTGAACGAGCGCGTCCCGCCGACACCGTTCGTCATCCGCTTGATCGACACCGGGCTCCTCAAGATCGATCGCGAGGGGCTCGAGATGGAGCTGCCTTGGGTGGCCGTCGAGTACGTGCACGGCGGCGGGCTCGGCACGACGCTCGCGCAGCGCGTGAGGCGGAGCCTCCGCGACACGGGCTTCGCGTTCGACGCGGCGCGCGCCGCCAACGCGATCGACTGCATCGGCAACGGGCTCGCGGCGGTCCACGAGGTCGGCGTCTTCCACCGCGATTTGACGCCGAACAACGTGCTCTGCACGGGGCGCGGCCGGGAGGAGATCTTCAAGATCGCCGACTTCGGCGTCGCGCGTCCGGTCGGAGTGAAGGGCACGCTCTCGGGCGCGCTCGTGGGCACGCCGGGCTACGCCGCGCCCGAGCTGTCGGGCGGCATCGACGCGAACATCGGCCCTCACACCGACGTCTTCAGCTTCGCGTCGATCATCTTCTTCATCCTCACCGGTGAGCCGCTCTTCAACTCGGTCGCCGAGATGATCCGCGCCCTCGAGACGAACACGCGCAGGAGCCTCCTCGAGATGCCGGGCCTCTCGCCGGAGATCCGGCGGCGCGAGTCGGCCTGCCGATCCATCGACTACGTGCTGTCTT
Organism: uncultured Polyangiaceae bacterium; assembly: GCA_964467935.1. Classification (GTDB taxonomy): domain Bacteria; phylum Myxococcota_A; class Polyangia; order Polyangiales; family Polyangiaceae; genus CAYYKK01. The sequence goes on along the minus strand of CAYYKK010000044.1, from coordinate 16,566 downwards.
GGGCGTCGACGGGCGCGCCCGAGGCCCGGCTCAGCGAGGCGCTGGCGCTCTCCTCGATGGTGCTCCCTCACCTCGCCGCGCCGCAGCGCAACGTGCGGCCCCCGCGGGGCTCGATGCCGCCCCCCGCAAACGATCCAGGCCTCGGCGACCCGGCGCAGTGGACGTGGAACGTGCTCCACCAATCCGGCTCGAGCCTCGTCGTCCGCAGCGTCGCGTGGGATGGGCACGGCAGGGCGATCGCCGCGACGGCCGAAGGGCTCTCCTTCTGGAACGGCACGAGCTGGCGCATCGCGACGACCGACGGCCTGCGCACGGCGGGCGGCGTGCGCTTCGTGCAGCGGGTCGGCGCGGGGCGGTGGATCCTCGGCGGCGACGACGCGTCGCTCGCGATCTACACGACGGGCGGCGTCGTCGACATGGTCGAGGGTCCGCGAGGAGTCGACGCCTCGCGCGGCGCGCGCGTCGAGGCGTTCGGCGGAGACCTCGAGGACATCAGCGTGCTCGTGACGTCGCACCCCGAGGGCGGGGTCGCGCTGAGCACCTACGCGACGAAGCGATGGCTCAAGCCGCTCCGCTTGCCGAACGTCGCGTCCGTGTCGTGCATCTCGCGCTTCGACGACACGCGCTGGCTCGTCTGCGGGCGACGAGAGGAGGGCGGCGGGTTCGCCGCGCTCTACTCGGCGCTCGACTGGGAGCTCGAGGAGATCCCCACGCCGCGCGAGGTGAAGGCGTACATCGCGTGCGTGTCGATCCCGCGCAAGTCGCTCGGCTACGCGGTGGGGACGCAGGGCTCCGTGCTCGTGAAGGACGCCGACAAGCAGTTCGTCGAGACGATCCCAGGAAACCCGTTTCTCAGCGCGGTCGCGTTCGATCCGCTCGGCCGCCCCTGGGCCGGGACGGCGGGCCGGGTGTTTCTCCGCACGGACGACGACGGTTGGCGCGCGGTCTTCTCGGACGACTCGGTCGAGACGCCGATCGTGTCGTTGTTCCTCGACGTCGGCCTCTGCATCGCGATGACCGCCGACGGCGCCGTCGTCGAAGGGCGCACGGCGCGCGGAGGCGGAACCATGAGCGAGATCCCCGCGCCCCCCAACGTCCCGAGCGTCTGACGACCGGTCACGATCGAGGCGCGAGGGCGCGCAATTCTTTGCTTCGTGCCCTCACGTGACTATGAACGGCCGGGATGGCTGATCTCGGAGCCGCGCCGCTCGGCAACATCGTCACGTCGGGCAACCCCTACAAGACGATCCTGCGCCTCGCGCTCCCGACGGTCGGCGCGATGATGTCCCAGAGCCTCGTCAACGAGATCGACATCGTCTTCTTCGGCAGGCTCGGCTGCCCCGACTCGGCGAACGCCCAAGCGGCGCTGATGCCCTGCCTCATCGTGCTGTGGCTCTTCGGCGGCTCGCTCTCCGCGATCTCGGTCGGCACCCAGGCGCTCGTCGCGCGCAGGTACGCCGAGCAGCGCGACGCCGACGCGGGCGCGGTGATGCTGAACTCGTTCGCCTTCTCGCTGGTCGCGGGCATCGCCTTCACCGCCCTCGGCTATGCGCTGATGGACCCGATCCTGACGCAGCTCATCAAGGTCGACGGCGCCCGCAAGGCGGCGAACGGCTACATGCACTTCCGACTGCTCGGCGTGACGAGCATGGCGGCGACGAGCTCCTTCAAGTCGTTCTTCGACGGCCTCGGCAAGACGCACGTGCACTTCGTCTCCGCGATCGTGATGAACATCCTCAACATCGGCGCGTGCCTCCTGTTCATCTTCGGCAACGAGACGCTCGGCGTGAAGCCGATGGGGATGGCCGGCGCGGGGCTCGGCGCCGTCATCTCGACCTGGATCGGGCTCGGGATCATGATCGCGTACGCGCTGAGCTCGGGCTATCGCAAGCGGTTCCGCCCTTTCGATCTCTCCCGTCTCTCGAAGGAGCTCATGGGTCAGCTCCTCAAGCTCTCGATCCCGAGCGGCATCGCCACGATCGCCGTCATGACGGGCTTCGCCCTCTTCGTGGGCATCGCGAGCTGGATGGACAAGCTCCACCCGCTCGGCAAGGCGGCCGCGCTCTGTCCCGGGGGTGACGCGAGCCCGATCAACAGCGCCGCGACGACCGTGATCATCGGCGTGCTCAAGCTCACGATCACGGCGTGCCTGGCCTTCGGCACCGCGACGGCCACCCTCGTCTCGCAATCGCTCGGGGAGAAGGATCCGCCGAAGGCCGAGCGCTTCGGCTGGTCGAGCGTGCGCCTCGCGCTGGTCATCTTCGGCACCGTGGGCGCGCTCCAAGCGATCTTCGCCGAGCCCATCCTGCACTTCGTCTCGCACGACGCTGAGGTGGTGCGGGCCGGCCTGCTGCCGATGCGCATCATGGGCATCTGCACGCCGGGGATCGCGATCGGGATGATCCTCACGCAGGCGTTGTTCGGCGCGGGCAACACGCGCTTCGTGATGGTCGTCGAGCTCTTGTTGCACTTCGGTGTGCTGGTGCCCCTCGCGTGGCTCCTCGGCATCAAGCTCGACCTCGGGCTCGTCGGACAATGGATGGCCGCCGTCTCGTACATCCTCCTCTTGGCGCTGGTGATGGCGGTGAAGTTCAGGATGGGCGGATGGAAGAAGATCAAGCTGTGACGGGCGCGCGATGAGCGCCTCCTCGAACGAGGTCGAACGCGTCGCGCTCGACCCAGCGATCTTCGGAGAAGAATCGCCGTGCTTCGGCTGCAGCCCGGGCCACCCGATCGGCCTGCATTTGCGGTGTGAGCGCGTGACGGACGCGGACGGGCGCCGCGCCATCGAGGCCGTGCACGTCCCGAACGAGCACTATCAGGGGCCGCCGGGCGTGATGCACGGAGGGCTCGTCCTGACGCTCGCCGACGAGCTCGCGGCGTGGACCGTCATCGGCCTCACCGAGCGCTTCGGCTTCACCGCGGCGGTGAGCGCGAAGCTCCATCGCCCCGTACGCGTGAAAGCCGAGGTGCTCGGGCGCGGGACGATCGTGAGCGCGTCGGCGCGAATCGTGAAGGTCGCCGTGTCGCTCCACCAGGCCGACGCGCCCGTGTTCTCGGGCGAGTTCACGTTCGCGCTGCTCGACGAGGCCGGCGCCGAGCGCCTCCTCGGCGGTCCGCTCCCCGAGGCGTGGCGGCGGTTCGCGCGGCCGCCTTCGGCGTAGCGCGGCGCAGCGCACTTTTTGATGTACGCTCGCGATCGGTAGGGGGCGCGCACTTGGTCGACTGGAACGTCCTCATGGACAGGTTCCCGGATGGAGTCTTCACGATCGGCGAGTCGTTGCAGATCGAGTTCTGCAACGACTCGCTCGGCCGGCTGACGGGTCACTCCGCGCCGGAGCTGGTCGGCGCCCCGCTCACCACGCTCGCGTCGGAGCGCGTCCTTCGCCGTCGCGACGACGGGACCGAGACCACGCTGCTCGCGCACGTCGAGGCGCTCCTCGCGACGAGCGCCGCGGAGCTCGCGAGGCTCGACGCGGTCCGCTTCATCGGTCCGATCAAGCACCGGAGCGGCGTGGAGATCGAGGTCGGCTGGCTCGTGCTCGGCATCGCTTCGTCGGCGGACGAGCGCCCGGGCGCACCGCGCGCGGTGGTGTCGCTGCACGGTCTCGAGGAGTCGATCCGCTTCGGAGAGCCGGCCGGCCCCGACACGTCGAGCAACGAGCGCGTCCACCAGATCATCTTCGAGAACGCGCCCGTCGGCATCTACCACTTCGACGATCGCGGCGTCGTGACCGCGTGCAACGATCTCTTCGTCTCGATCATCGGATCGTCGCGGCGGCACCTCGTGGGCCTCGACAGCCGCACCCTCCCCTCGGTCGAGATCCAGCAGTGCATCGCCGACGTCCTCGCCGGGCGACACGCGAGCTTCACGGGCGACTACCACTCCGCCACGGCGAAGAAGACGACGCCCGTCGCGGCCGACTTCGCGCCGATCTTCACGCGCGACGGCCGCGTGTCGGGGGGCGTCGGTCTCATCCGCGACATCACCGAGCAAAGGAGCGCCGAGCGAATGCTCGCGCGCGCGGAGCGCATGGCCTCGCTCGGGACGCTCGCCGCGGGCATGGTGCACGAGATCCAGAATCCGCTCGCGTTCACCGTGACGAGCCTCGACATCGCGGGTCGACTGCTCGATGGACCGCTGGGCGCGGCGCAGACGGCGGAGCTCAAGACGGCGCTGCAAGCCGCGCGCGAGGGAGCGCTCAGGGTGAGCAACATCGCGCGCGACCTGAAGACGTTCGCGCGCGCCGACGACGAGCGACGCGCCGACGTCGACGTCGAGCGGGCGCTCGAGTCCGCGCTGAAGCTCGTTCGAGCGCAGATCTCGGCCCGCGCGAGGCTCGACCGGCGCTACGAGCCCGTGCCTTCGGTGCGCGCGAACGAGCACCGCCTCGTGCAGCTCTTCGTCAACCTGCTCGTCAACGCGGTCGAGGCGATCGACGACGGCGACAAGGACGCCAACCGAATCTCGGTCACGACGAAGCTCACCGGCGACGGTCAGGTGCGCGTCGAGATCGAAGACTCCGGGCGCGGGATGCCCACGAACGAGCGCGGGCGCGTCTTCGAGCCGTTCTGGACCGACAAGCCGACGGGGATGGGGCTCGGCCTGGCCATCTGCCACGGCATCGTCGCGAGCCTCGGGGGCGAGATCTTCCACGAGACGCCGAGCGGCGCGCGCGGGACGCGCATGGTCATCACGCTGCCTCCCACGAAGGGCGCGAAGAGCGCGGCGCCCAGCGGACGCGGCGTGACGGGCGCGCCGCCGCCTCGCCCGACCGATGAAGGCGCCGCCAAGGCCCCGCCCGAGCCGCATCGAGGGCGCGTGCTCGTCATCGACGACGAGGAGCGCCTGGCGGCCACGATCCGCATGGCGCTCGCGCCGAGCCACGACGTCGAGGTCGCCACCAGCGGTCGCGCGGGCATCGAGAAGCTGCTCGCCGCGGACTACGACGTCGTGCTCTGCGATCTCTTCCTCCCCGACGTCGCCGGCCCGGACATCTACGAGCGGATCTCCGTCGAGAGGCCGGCGGTCGCTCCGCGCTTCGTGTTCCTCACCGGAGGCGCCTTCACCGATCGCGCGCGGCAGTTCCTCCAAGAGGTGCCGAACCCACGCCTCGAGAAGCCCTTCGATCTCGGGGCCCTCGAGTCGTTGGTCGCCGCCCGCGTCGCGGCGTCCTTCGCCCAGCGCTCCTTCGCCTAGCCGCTCGCTCGAGGGCGTCGGGGCGAGGTATGATCGCTCGATGCGCCCCCGACTCGAAGGAGCATGGCTGCTCGGCCTCCTCGTCTCGACCGCCGCCGCGTGCGGGCACGGCTCGCAAGCGAGCGACGGCTCGGGGGGCGCCGCGACGAGCGGGACCGGGTTCTTGACGAGCGGAACGGGCTTCGGTGGCGGCAACGACGGCTGCGCCGACGACGCGCGCCTCGTCTACGTGCTGGGCTCGGATCGCCAGCTCATGAGCTTCGATCCGTCGACGCTGACCTTCACGCAGGTCGGCGTCGTCAACTGCCCGGTCCAGGGCGGCCCGGCCGTCCCGCCGCCGAAGCCGATGTCGATGGCGATCGATCGCCAGGGCTTCGCGTGGATCCTCTATGGCGACGGCTCGCTCTTCCACATGGACGTGAAGGCGCCCGACATGTGCATGAAGACGGACTTCCAGCGCGCCCAGCTCACGGGGTTCGATCTCTTCGGCATGGGGTTCGTGAGCGACGCGCCTGGGTCGCAGGCCGAGACCCTGTACCTCGGCGCATACACGAGCGGCGACGGGATCGGCCGCCTGGATCTCTCGACGCTCCTCATCGATCGCGTGGGCTACTACGACAAGATCAACGGCCCGGCGGAGATGACGGGCACCGGGGACGGCCGCCTCTTCGGCTTCTTCCTGACGAACCCCGCCGTGCAAGTCGCCGAGATCGACAAGACGAACTCGCACGTCATCTCGAAGCGCCCCCTCGACAAGGTGCACATCGGCGGCGCGTGGGCCTTCGCGTTCTGGGGCGGCGATTTCTGGCTCTTCACGAGCCCCGACGGCCCGACCTCGCACGTCGATCGCTACCGCCCGTCGGACGGAACGACCACGCGCATGGTCGAGGACGCGGGGCTGCAAATCGTCGGCGCCGGCGTCTCCACGTGCGCGCCCGTCGTGCCGCCGAAATAGCCGCGCGCGCCGTGGGCGAAGCAGATGGTCAGGCGCCCGTCGGTCGGTGCAGCAGGTAGTCCACGAAGCGCCAAGCGAACCAGAGACCGAGACCGAAGATCGCGAAGCCGATGCCCCGCACGATGCGCACGAGCGTCGCAGGGCGGAAGCGGCTCTCGTAGCGACGCATGATCACGACGAACAGCAGGAACCACCCGCCGATGCCCACGGTCGCGCCGAGCGCGAAGGGCAACGCCGCCTCCGGCGTCGTCTGCATCAGGTTCGTCGAGTGCACGGCCGTCGTCGTCGCCGTCCACGTCGCGATGAGCGTCGGGTTCACGAGCGTGACCGACAGACCGAGGAAGAAGCTCTGCGGCGCCGAGTCGGCCTTGCGCTCCTCGGCCGTCTTCGCGTGGTCGTAGCGCATGAACGAGACGCCGAGGCCGACGAGGATCGCGGCCGCGACCGCGCGCGAGACCGGCTCGATCCACGGGTACGGCGCGAGGAGCTTCGCGAACCCGAAGAAGGCGAGGAACGCGTAGAGCCCCTCCGCGAGGGCGCCGCCCACGCCGATCATCGCGGCGCTCGTGTAGCGCTTCGCGAGGCCGCGCGAGAGCACCAGCGCCGAAATGGGACCCGCGATCGGGATCGACCCGACGAAGCCGAACGTGAGCCCCAAGATCGCGGCGACGAGCATGCGCGCGCGCTCGTATAGCGGCCCGCACCCCAGGGGTCCACGGAAACGGACGCTCGCTCGCCGCGCGGCGGCCCTCGGTCGACGAGGCGTCGTCGGCGTCCTGCTCCGCGCCCGTCGCGGAGGCGCGGTCGTGCTCTACTCCCCGCGTGCTGGAAGCGGAGCGCAAGCTCGACCTCGTCCTGCGGGCGATGGAGAGCGCCGGGTTCGATCTCGCGTTCTGCGAGCGCGCGACGGTCGAGGGCGATCGCGAAGCTTCGTGCACGGGCGAGGGCAGGTGGCTCCGGTTCGTCGAGGCGTACCGACGAGGCGCCCCGCCCCTCGCGGCGTTCTTCGCCGGCCTCGCCGCGCCGTTCGGCACCTACGACGTCATCGACTACCTGGCCGTGGCGTGCCCGACGCTCGGCGAGGGCTTCCGCGCCATCGGGAAGTACTTTCGAATCGTCCGCCCACAGACGGAGTGGCGCATCCGCGAGGAGGCGGAGCGCGTCACGGTGACGCTCTGGGACGGCATCCGTCGCGACGACTGGTTCTTCGACGAGTGGACGATCGGGCTCACGCTGCGCGGCTTTCGAACGGTCTTGGGCGACGAGATGCGGCTCACGGGTTGCCGCTTTCGCCGCCCGCGACCGGCCGACGGGATGCGCGCGCGCGTCGAGGGCGAGCTCGGTTGCCCGCTCGAGTTCGACGCCGAGTCGGCGGCGATGGAGATCGACGCCGAGCTCTGGCGGAGGTCGATTCCACTCGCCAACTCGCGCCTCAAGGAGGCGCTGACGGAACACGCGGAGGAGCTGATGCGCGAGGTCGAGCCCGACCGCATCGTGCCCCGCATCCGGTCGACGCTGTCGCGCTCGCTCGCGACCGAGGAGCCCTCGGTCCAGATGGTCGCGAGCCGCCTCGGCACGACGGCTCGCACCCTGCAGCGCCGCCTGCAGGAGGAAGGCACGAGCTTCTCGGCCGTCCTCGACGGGGTTCGGCGCGACCTCGCCGATCGCTACCTCGACGGCGATCGCATGGGCGTCAGCGAGATCGCCTTCTTGCTCGGCTACTCGGACGCGAGCGCGTTCGCGCGCGCCTACCGCCGGTGGAACGGTCGCGCGCCGCGCGCGGAGCCGGCCGACGACCTGCTCGAGCGATCGAGTCAGTAGAAGGGCGACACGTCGGCGATGCGTTGTCGAGCGACGTCCCAGGTGAAGCTCTTCACGTCGTCGGCCGTCCCCGTCCAGAAGGTGACGCGTCCCGTCTGGCTGACGGTCGGCGCGTCCACGATCGCCTTCGCGTGGGCCCCGGAGTTGACGAAGGCCATCATGTCCTCCTCGCTCTCCCACACGCTGACGGTGCGGTAGTCGCCGCACTGTGCGTCCTGCCCGAAGCCGACCGCGACGAGCCCCGGCGTGCTCCCGAGCTGGGTCACGATGGCGCCGACGTCCGCGAGGAACGCCTGACTCTGATCCGAGCCGACGAAGATCTGCGTCGACGAGAACACGTAGCTCGGCTTGGGTGTGCCGACGAAGCCGCCCTGCGCGGGATCGTAGCCGGGCCCGGAGAGCGGGCGCGCCTCGACGAAGGCCTTCTCCTCGCAGGCGTAGGCGGCGGGCAGGCCGGCGCCGCTCGACGTCCCCGACGACGTGCTCGACGCCGTCGCGCCGGTGGTCGCGCCGCCGCCGCTCCCCTGAGGACCCTGGCTCGCGTCGCACGCCGCGACGAGCACGAGGAGCGAGGCCGAGAAACAAGAAAGAACGAGACGCATGCGCATGATGACCTCCGACGAGCTGGATGAGAGAGAGTGGGATGAGAGTGAGGAGAGAGAGAGAGAGAGAGAGAGACGAGGTGAGAGGCGCGCGTCACCGAAGCGAGACACGCCCGAAGAGAAGCCGATCGAACGTCCTTCCGAGGCGCCGCGACCGGAAGGCGGACTGCGCGCCGAAGGTCGAGACGGCGACCCGCTGACCCGAGGTCACGACGGGCGAGAGCGCGGCGACGACGGCCACCCAACGGGGCGCGCCCTCCTGCGTCGCGACCTCGAGGTACGTGTAGGGACCCGCGGGCGCGACCGTGCGGACCTCGCCCACGAAGCTCCGCTCCTCGGCCGAAGGCGACGAGGTCGACAGGAGCGGATTCCGCGGCGGCGATGCGGGATCCGAGACGGTTCGCGCGTGAGAGACGGTGAGCGCGCCCAGGAGCACCAAGGCGCCGATTCGAAGCGTTCGCATGCGCCCACGATGGGCCCATGTTCAAGCCGCAGCGCGTCTCTCCACGCCAAACGATCGACAGCGCACGCCACGAGCGCGTCGAATTCGTGCGGCAGCGCTACTCGGCCGCGAGAGGCAGGTCGTGCTCCACGGGCAGCGCGTTCTCGAGCCAATCGGCCATCCCGCGCAGGTAGCGCACGACGTCCTCACGCAGGTGGTGCGAGAGGCCGGTCGTGCTCGCGCCGATCGCGCGCAGCACCCGGTCGTCCGAGAGGCGCTCGAGGTGGCGGATGTCCTCGCGATCGAGGCCGAGCGCGAGCATCCGCTCGAGGATGTAGTCCATCGGAAGGCCCGTCGTGCCGCAGTACTCGGCCGCCTGCTCACCCCAATCACCGGGTCGCTGGAACGCCGCCTCGTAGATCTCGCGCGGCGTGAGCTTCGTGATCGTCTGCGCGAGGTGTCCGCAGTTGCACTCGCCGTAGTGCGACCAGCGATACGACGTGTCGCCTTCGAGGCGAAGGGCGGTCTCGCGGAGCGCGACGACGAGCTCGAGGGTGGGTCGCGGCATGACGAGAAGCGTAGCAGAGGCGCCGAGGGGCGTGGCTCGTGCGGCGAGTTTGCGGTAGAGGTCGCGGCCGACATCATGAGAGAGCTCATCGAGAAAGCCAGCGTCCTGCACGAGGCGTTGCCTTACATCCGTCGCTTCCACGGCAAGACGTTCGTCATCAAGTACGGCGGGCACGCGATGGTCGAGGAGCGCCTGCGCGACGGCTTCGCGCGCGACGTGGCCCTCTTGAAGTACGTCGGCATCAACCCCGTGGTGGTGCACGGCGGCGGCCCGCAGATCGACCAGACGCTCGCGACGATGGGCGTCGTCTCCGAACGCATCGACGGTCTGCGCGTGACCGACGACGCGACCATGAGCGTGGTCGAGATGGTGCTCGGCGGAAAGCTCAACCAAGAGATCGTGTCGCTCGTGGTGGGCCACGGAGGCCGCGCGGTCGGTCTCACGGGCAAGGACGACGGCTTTCTCCGTGGCGTGAAGGTCCGCGAGATGCGCACGAAGAAGGGCGCCCTCGTCGACCCCGGACGCGTCGGCGACATCGTCGAGGTTCGTCGCGAGATGATCGATCACCTCGTCGTCGGCGGGTTCATCCCGGTCATCGCCCCCGTGGCCGTCGACGAGCTCGGCAGGTCGCTCAACGTCAACGCCGACTTCGTCGCGAGCCACGTCGCGGCGGCCCTCGGCGCGGAGAAGCTCGTGCTCATGACCGACATCGAGGGGGTCCGAGGCCGCGGCGGCGAGCTCGTCCCCTCGCTCGATCGCGCCGAGGTGAAGAAGCTCGTCGACGAGGGCGTCATCGTCGGCGGGATGATCCCGAAGGTGCGCTGCGCGCTCGAGGCGATCGACGGCGGCGTGAAGAAGGTCCACGTCATCGACGGACGCACCGAGCACGCCATCCTGCTCGAGATCTTCACCGACCGCGGCATCGGCACGGAGATCGTCGCGGCGTGAGCTCGAGGCGGCACGCGTCGACCTCTGCCCTCGTGGCGGCGCTCGAGCCGTGCGCCTCGGAGATCGCGCGGCTCGACCACTTCCCGTCGGTCGACGAGATCGACGAGATCGTCTCGCCGCGGGCGGGCGTGCGCTTCGTCGCCGCGCGGCCGAGGGGACGCCGACGCCGCGCGGAGCCGGTCGACCCGCGCCTGCTCTACGACGGCCGCATCACGCTCGAGGGCGTGGTGGAGACGCGTGCGGGCTCGCCCCACGATCTCTGGAACGCCCTCGTGTGGGGCGCCTTCCCGCGGTCGAAGCGCGCGCTCCACGCGCGTCAACACAGGCTCATCCGCGAGCGCGTCGCGGTGGGCGCGAGGGCGCTGCCCGGCGCCCGAACGCGCGAGCAAGACACCATCGCCATGGTCGACGAGGGGGGCGCGCTCCTCCTCGCGGATCGCGGCGCGGGCCCCGAGCTCGTGCGCGCCCTCGCGAGCCGATCGGACGACGCGCTCGACGCGGTGCGCGTGTCGTTCACCGGGCTCGTCTTCGGACACGCGATCTATGAAGAGGCCGCCGCGGGATCGACCGGCGCCCTCGCGTTCGCGGTGGTGCTCGAGACGGATGCGCGCGACCCGAGGCGCGCGGTGGCGCAAGCCGACGCGCTGCTCGCCGGAATGCTCGCCGATCCGGAGCGTTTCCTCAGTCCGGAGGGCCATCGAGGCATCCGCGTCACCGATCCCGCCTTCCGGCTCGCCTCGCCGCCGCTTCCTTCGCCATGACCCGCCCCCCCGAGCGCCTCCTCGCCCACACCACATCGGCGGCTGCCGTCCTCGTCGCGCTCGCTTCGGCGTCGTGCGCGGTGAGCGACACGCACGGAAGGGCGGCGCCGTCCGCCTCGGCGGCTTCGGCGCGCAGCGACGCGGCGTCGAGCGCGGAGGACCGCGCTTCGGCCTCGCCGCCCGCCGTCGAGACCGCGGCCTCGACCTCGGCGATCCCCAGCGCGAGCGCGTCGAGCGCGGCGGCGCCTTCGGCGTCGAGCTCCGCCCGAGCGAGCGCGGCGTCGAGCGAGCCTCCTCCACCGTGCCCTCCGAACATGGCGCGCGTCGGGCGCTACTGCATCGACCAGTTCGAGGACGCGCTCGAGGAGGAGACCCCCGACGGCACGTTCGTGCCGCACCCGTATTACGAGCGCCCGCCGACCGACAAGCGCTACCGGGCCGTCACCGCGTCAGGCCAATTTCCACAGGGCTACATCAGTAGAGTCGAAGCAAAAGCGGCGTGTGAGGCGTCGGGCAAGCGCCTCTGCACGAAGGGGGAGTGGCAGCACGCCTGCCGTGGCAAGGGCTTCCAGACCTATCCGTACGGCGAGCGCGGCGTCCGCGGCCGCTGCAACACGGGCAAGATCCACCTCCTCACGCAGATGTTCAAGCACCCGCCGGGGGGCATGAAATACGAGGAGCACTTCAACAGCCCCGAGCTCGACAAGACCCCGGGCTTCCTCGCGAAGACGGGCGAATACGAGGGCTGCACGACCGAGCTCGGCGTCCACGACATGGTCGGCAACCTGCACGAGTGGGTGAGCGACACGGTGACGCAAGATCTCGTCGACAAACTCGAGGACGACGACGTCGAGCGCCGCAAGCAGCCCTGGCGCGAGGGCAACGGCGTGTTCATGGGGGGCTTCTACTCGACGACGAGCGAGCACGGGCCGGGGTGCCACTTCATCACCATCGCCCACGAGCCGAGCTACCACGACTACTCGACGGGCTTTCGCTGCTGCGAGGACGCCGCCCTCCCGAAGCCCGCACCGAGGTCGCCCTCCGAGCGGAAGTCCGCTCCACGAGGCGCGGCGAGCGGCCACCCCTGACGCCCTCCGAGCGGGATCAGTAGTGCGGCGGCGGCTCGTTGGGGATGGGTCCGTCGCCACCCGGCCCCTCGTCGGCGAGGCGGCGCTCGAGCTCCTTCACGCGCGCTTCGAGCTTCGCCATCACCCGCTGCTGCTCGTAGAGGACGGAGGAGAGCTCGGTGAGCAGCTCCGCCTGGTGCGTGTAGCGGATCTCGAGCTCGGTCAGGCGCTGGTCCATGCGCGTTCATCGCGCGGCGGTGAGGCACCCGCAAGGGCCGAGCGCATGGCATCATGATCGCCCATGGCCCAACCCCTCATCCTGTCCTACGCGGGCTGTTCGACGTGCAAGAAGGCCCTCCGATGGCTCGAGGCCCACGGCGTCGACCCGAAGGTGCGCGCGATCGTCGACGAGCCGCCGACGGCGAAAGAGCTCGCGACGTGGATCGGCGCGAGCGGCGTCGGCGTCCGCAAGTGGCTCAACACGAGCGGTCAGAGCTACCGCGCGCTCGACAAGGACGCGCTCGCCTCCGCCACCGACGACGATCTCGTCAGGTGGCTCACCGAGGACGGCAAGCTCGTGAAGCGCCCCGTGCTCGTCCACGGCAAGCGAGTCCTCGTGGGTTTCCGCGAAGAGGCCTACGAAGAGCTCTTCGGCGCGAAGTAGAATCGCGCGATGGCAGAAGACCGGCCGGTCCCCGTTCGCTCCAAGCCGAACGATCTGTTCCAGATCCGCACGCTCGGCAGGCGCTGGGCCCCGTGGGAGGACATCTATCACACGGTCCTCGGCATCAGCTGGGCGGCCTACTTTGCGTTCATCGGGCTCGCGTTCGTGAGCGCGAACGCGCTCTTCGCGTGCCTCTACCTCCTCGAGCCGGGGAGCATCGCCGGGGCCCACGACACCTTCACCGACGCCTTCTTCTTCAGCGTGCAGTCGCTCGCCACCATCGGCTACGGGACGATGGCCCCCGCGACCCTCTACGGCCACGTGCTCGTGACGATCGAGGCGCTGACGGGGTTGCTCGGCTTCGCGCTCGTCACGGGCGTCACGTTCTCGAGGTTCGCTCGGCCCACCGCGCGCGGCGTGTTCTCGAAGAACGCCGTCGTCGGCGAGCGGGACGGCGAGCGCTTCTTGATGTTCCGCATGGCGAACTACCGCCACAACCAGATCGTCGAGGCGCAGCTGCGGGTGATGATCCTGCAGACCGTCGTGACGCGCGAAGGAGAGCAGCTGCGCGTGCCGCTCGAGGTCCCCCTCGTCCGCGATCGGTCGGCGTTCTTCCGGCTCACGTGGACCGCGTCGCACCGCATCGACGACAAGAGCCCGTTCTTCGGTCCGGACGCGGAGAAGAGGCTGCGAGAGAAGGACAGCCAGATCTTCCTGAGCCTCACGGGCCTCGACGAGACCATCGCGCAGACGGTGCACGCGCGGCAGGTCTACACGCTCGACGACATCGTGTGGGGAGCGCGGTTCAAGGACGTCATCTCGCTCGCCACGGATGGGATCCGCACCATCGACTATCGCTACATGCACGAGGTGACGCTCCAGCCGTTCACGACGGACGGAGCGACCGACGCGGGGCGCGACCGGTCGAACGGAGTCGCGCCGGCCGGCGCATCGCCGGCTCCCACGGGCGAAGAAGCCGGTGACGGCGAGCCGCCGCCCGCCGAGGGGCTCGCGCCCTGAGCGCGGCGGCCGCGGTTCCCGTCGGCGGCCGCGAAGAGTAGGAACGGGCGCATGAGCCCGAAGGCCACCATCGACGACCCCGAGCTCGGCCCGCTCACCGACGATCTCCTCACGCGCGACGTCCGCGTGCTCCAGCGCGCCAAAGGGCATCGCTTCTCCTCCGACGACGTCGCCACCGCGTACGAGGCCTTCGCCGCGCGGCCGAACGCAGAGCGCGTCCTCGACCTCGGCTGCGGTCTCGGCTCCGTCCTCTTGCACCTGGCGTGGAAGCTCCCTCGGGCGACGCTCGTCGGCGTCGAGGCGCAGGCCATGTCGTTCGAGCTCGCGCGTCGCAACGTCGCGCGCAACGATCTCGCCTCGCGCGTCAGCCTGATCCACGGCGACCTGCGGGACGAGGCGATCGTCGCCCAGCTCCAGGGCGGCTTCGATTTGGTCACCGGCACCCCGCCCTACTTCCCGCCCGACACAGCGCTCGACGCGATGGACGAACAACGGGCGTTCGCTCGGATCGAGTACCGAGGGGGCGTCGAGGCCTACGTCGAGACGGGCGCTCGGGTGCTCGCGCCGGAGGGGCTGCTCGTCCTCTGCGGCGACGCTCGCGCGGCCCACCGCGCCGACCGCGCCGCGGAGACGGCAGGCCTCTCGATCATCGGAGAGCGTCGGATCGTCGCTCAGGAGGGCAAGCCGGCCCTGTTCGCCGTGTGGACCCTCGCCCGCGCGCGGGCCCCGCGAAAGGTGTCAGCGTGGACCCTCCGGACGAAAAAAGGCGAGCGCACCCTTGACGCCGAGCGGCTTCGCGAGTTTTCCGGACTAGACGGTCACGACAAATCCGTCCCGCCGACCTGAGGCGCTCGTCGCGTTTGTGCTGCGCGGCGAGGAAGGCCACGGCGGAGGCCCCCGTAGCAGGGGCCACTCACACGGGACCACAGCGGAGCGTAGGAAACATGCAGTCTTTTTCGGCGCGCGGTTGGACGGGGCGGATTCTTCGGGCAGTGCCGGTGCTGGTGCAGCTGGGCCTGGTCGGGACCATCGGAATGACGGCGACCGGCTGCGGCGCGCTCGCCGCGCTCACGAACCCGAAGGCCGGCTGGGCCTTCAGCGAGCCGGCCCCGATGAGCGTCGTCGTTCGTCGCGCCGAGGTCGCTTCGGAGACCGCGAAGCAGGTCGACCGCCTCATGGGCCGGACCCCGGTCGACGAGACGTCCAAGTGGATCCCGAAGACCGCGCTGAAGAAGGCCGACGCCGAGGCGCTCCTCGCCGACGTCGGCATGGACGAGACGTACGCGGCCGCCAAGGGACAGAAGCTCCGCGTGGTGCCGGCCGAAGCGTGGGTCGCGACGTTCTCCACCATCTGCTCCGACGAGTCGAAATACCCGAGCCTGCTCGGGGCGACGAGCCCCGCGCTCGCGACCGCCTACGACGACATCTCCGGTCAGCAGAAGGCCCTCGCGGCGCTCAAGACGCAGGTCGACGCCGAGGAGAAGGCGCTCGACGAGAAGAACATCACCGCCGACGCGAAGACCGAGCACCAGAAGAAGAAGGACGACCTCGAGGCGCAGATCAAGAAGCAGGAGGAGTCCTACAAGCCGAAGGTCGAGGCCTTCCTGAAGCAGGTGAAGGAGGAGGCCGGCAAGGCCGACGACGCGACGAAGCAGCGACTCGGCGTCGCGCTGGTGAACCTCCGACGCGCTGTCGACGACGCCAAGACCGACAACTCCGTCGCGCTCATCCGCTACCCGATGGCGATCCCGAGCATGACGACGGATCTGCAGAGCAGCGCGAAGCGAATCATCGCCGACGTGATCGAGGAGAAGACCGGCAAGCGACCGGACATGTCGAGCCTCAAGCCCGAGGTCACGCTCGACGGGCTCACGCCGAAGATCACCCTCAACGGCCTGTCGCCCTCGGACATCGGAGGGCTCGATCCCGAGGAGGTGCTCTCGGAGACGACGCTGCGACTGACCGGCTACGCGGGGCGCATGCTGTCGCTCGTCGCGTACGCGGACGCGACGCAGGACCAGCTCTCGTTCGAGGCGGACGTCCTCGACGCTTGGATCGGCGGGTTCAAGCTCGACGCCGCGAAGGTGCAGGGCGCCGGCGACGATCTCGGGGATCTGAAGATCGAAACGGGCGCGCCGGCGAAGGCGAAGGAGGCGGCCAGCGATCCGAGCAAGGACACGAAGGCGCGACACTCCGCCGGAGGCCTCCGCATGGCCAACACGTGCGCGGTCGGTGAGAAGCCCGCGCCCGTCGCCGAGGCGAAGGAGTCGAAGAAGCCGGAGAAGGTCGCCGAGAAGCGGACGCCCAAGGCGAAGAGCGGCGCCAGCAGCCGACCCACGACGACCGCGTCGACGACCTCGGCCACGAGCTCGAGCATGATGTCGGGCGGCCCCACGTCGAACGCGTCGCACGTGACGGAGAAGGCCGCCGACAAGAAGCCGGACGGCCAGGGCTGCGACCTCGTGGTGACGAACGGCCAGGGCAGCACCTGCCTCTGAGCGCGCCCCTCGCTCGTTCT
>CAYYKK010000043.1:5520-32487 GCA_964467935.1 uncultured Polyangiaceae bacterium | reverse complement strand
TCCCAGCGGAAGGCCGCCGCGGCCCAATCCGCCGGCCGGTTCAAGGACGAGATCACGCTCTTCGACTCGACCGGCCTCGCCGTCCAGGATCTGGCCGTCGCACGGCGGGTCCACGCGCTCGCGAAGGAGCGCGGCGTCGGCCTCAAGGTGTCCCTCGTCGAGTGAGCCGCGCCGCGCTCTTTGGTTCCGCGCGAAGGTGCCGTTGACGTTTCCATGACGAGCCCGAGAAGCTCCGCGATCGCGAACGCCGCAAGTGCGCGGCGCTCGGTGCTCGTGCTCGACAACGATCCGACGATCATCTCGGTCATCCGCCGCGTCCTCTCGGCGGAGTGCGATCTGACGGCCTTCACCGACCCCCGCGACGGATGTGAGCTGATCAGGAACGGCGGTCGGTTCGACGTCATCCTCTGCGATCTGTTGATGCCCGAGCTCGGCGGCGCCGAGGTGTATGCGAGTCTGCGCAAGCTCGCCTGGGATCAAGCCGATCGCATCGTCTTCGTCTCGGGCGCCACGACGGTCCCGTCGGCGGTCCGCTTCCTCGACTCGATCCCGAACGCGAGGCTCGACAAGCCCTTCACGCGCGACGGGCTGCGCGAGATCGTCCGGCGCGTCGGCAGAGGCCGGAAACAAGCGGCGCACTGAGCCTCAATCGCGCGGGCGGAGGCCGTTCACGAGCACGTCGATCATCGTCGTCAGCTCGGCTTCGTCGTCCCACTCGGCCTCGGGCCGAAGGACGAAGCGCGCGAGCATGTAGCCGAGCGTCACCGACACGACGATGCGCGCGAGGGAGCGGTGCGGGACCTTCCGAATCTCGCCCGCCGCTTCGAGCGCGCGCAGGACCTGCTCGGCGCGCGGCTCGATGTGGTCGCGGAAGGCGCGCAGGAAGACCTCGGTGCGCTCCGGATGAAGGAGGATGGCCTGCGCGATGAGCTTGAGCTTCGCCGGGTGTCGTCGCACGAACGAGAGCCGATCGTGCATGAAGGCGTCGAGCAACGCCGCGGTCGTTCCCCACGACCGCGACAGCGTCTGTCGCACGCCGCCGATCGCCTCGGGCACCACGAGCTCGAGCGCCGCCGGGTCCAAGATCCTCTGGAACAGGCGATCCTTGGAGCCGAAGTTCGCGAACAGGGTCTTCTCGGCGACGCCGGCGCGCTCGGCGATCGCGGCCGTGGAAGTGGCGGCGTAGCCACGCTCCGCGAAGAGATCGAGCGCCGCGGCGAGGATGCGCCGCTGCGTCTCCGTCGGCGCCTTCGTCGCGTCGTCCGCTGCCGGAGCCTCGACGGCCGGGGTCTTCGGGGTCACCTCCGCAACTTGACACGCGCTCGGGATGGAGGCAAGTAAGTACTTACTAACCTCCCTTGTGAGGCCTCGCATGAAGAAGCAGCTGATCCTCGGACTGGTCCTCGTCCTCGCGTTGGCCACGATCATCACGCTCCGCGTGCGATCGCAGAACGCGTACAAGCACGCCCCCTCGGGCGGCTCGGCGACGCTCGAAGGCACGGAGTCGGTGGTGGCGGCGAAGGTCGGCGGTCGGCTCGTCGAGGTGCTCGTCCACGAGGGCGACACGGTGACGGCGGGTCAAGAGGTCGCGCGCCTCGATTGCGACGACCAGCGGGCGGCGCTCGTCGTCGCCGACGCGCGCGTTCGTCAAGCCGACGCGCAGGTCGGCGTCGCGGAGAAGGCGGTGGTCAACGCGAAGGACGCCGCGCAGGCCGTCGCCGCGCAGATCGCCGTCGCGTCGGCCCACCGCAGCTCGGTCGACATCCAGAAGAAGAACGCCGAGCGCAACCGCGAACGCGCCGTGAGCTTGAGCGAGGCGGGGGTCGGCACGCCGGTCGATCTCGAGCACGCCGAGACGGCGGAGCGAGGGCTCGAAGCCGAGGAGCAGGCGGCGCGCGCGAACGTCGCCGCGGCGAACCTCTCGGCCCACGCACAACAGACCTCCGTCGGCACGGCGACGGCGCAGGTGGAGCTCGCGCGAGCGGGGCTCGAGGCGGCGAAGGCCGAGCTCGAACGGGCGAAGCTCGCCGTCGCCGAGTGCGCGCTGAAGGCGCCGCACGCGGGGACCGTCGTCGAGCGCCTCCACGAGCCGGGCGCGGTGCTCGCGGCGGGGACGCACGTGCTGACCCTCGTCGACATCTCGACGATCAAAGCCACCTTCTTCCTCCCGAACGCGGAGCTCGCGCGCGCGAAGGTCGGCGCCAAGGCCGAGCTCCGCGTCGACACCTACCCCGACCGCGTCTTTTCGGGGATCGTCGATCACGTGGCGAGCGAGGCCGAGTTCACGCCGCGCAACGTGCAGACGCGGGAGGACCGCGATCGGCTCGTCTACGCGGTCGAGGTCACGCTCGACAACCCCGCGGGCGAGCTGCGCGCGGGGATGCCCGCCGAGGTGCTCCTGCCAGGGACGAACCCGTGACGGCGCTGCTCGAGGCGCGCCGCGTGGTGCGCCGATTCGCGGGCGTGACGGCGCTCTCGGGCGTGTCGCTGGCCGTGCCCGCCGGCGAGCTCTCCGGGCTCGTCGGCCCCGACGGCGCCGGCAAGACGACGCTGATACGCGCGCTGACGGGCCTCATCGACGTCGACGACGGGGAGGTCCTCATCGACGGCACGTCCTGGGAGCGCGCGCCGGCCGACGCGCGAGAGCAGCTCGGCTACATGCCGCAGCAGTTCGCCCTCTACGGCGATCTCTCGGTCGACGAGAACCTGAGGTTCTTCGCGCGGCTCTTCGGCCTCTCGCGCGCGGACTTCGAGGAGCGCCGCGCGCGCCTGCTCTCGATCACGCAGCTCGAACGCGCGAAGGATCGACCCGCGGGCGCGCTGTCGGGGGGCATGTACAAGAAGCTCGCGATCGCGGGCGCGTTGCTCCATCGGCCGCGCGTGCTCGTCCTCGACGAGCCGACGAACGGCGTCGATCCCGTCAGCCGGCGCGAGGTGTGGGCGCTGCTCTACGAGTTCGTCGCCGAGGGCATGGGCGTGCTCGTGTCCACGCCCTACATGGACGAGGCGGCGCGCTGCGGACGCGTCTGTCTCCTCTCCGGCGGCGAGGTGCTGGTGGAGGGCGAGCCGAGCGCGCTCGTGGCGAGCTGCCGCGACGTCGTGCTCGAGGCCACCACGGCCGATCGCGCGCCGCTCGACGCCTTCCTCGACGGGCACCCGGGGGTCATCGCGGTGACCCCAGCGGGCGCGCGCATCCGCGCGCTTCTCGAGCCGGAGGTCGTCGAAGAGGTGCGCGCCGGCATGGAGGCGCAGGGCGCGCACGTCGTCCGCAGCGCGCCCGACTTCGAGGACCTCTACTTCTCGCTCGCCGCGCAGGCGAAGCGCGCGCGGAGCGCCTCGTGAGCGCGACGGAGAACGTGCTCGAGACGCGCGACCTCGTGAAGCGCTTCGGCTCGTTCGCCGCGGTGCGCGGCGTGTCGTTCGCCGTCGAGCGAGGCGAGATCTTCGGGTACCTCGGCGCGAACGGCGCCGGCAAGTCGACCACCATCCGCATCCTCTGCGGCCTGCTCGCGCCGACCGAAGGGCGCGCGATCGTGGCGGGTCACGACGTCGCGCGCGACCCGGAGGGCGTGCGCCTCTCGGTCGGCTACATGTCCCAGAAGTTCTCGCTCTACCCGGACCTGACGGGCGCCGAGAACCTCGACTTCTTCGGCGGTGCCTACCGCATCCCCCGCAAGGAACGCCTCGAGCGCGCGCGATCCCTGCTCCGAGACGTCGAGCTGCCGCCCGACGATCCTCGCACGGCGGGCGCGCTCCCCGGCGGGATGCGGCAGCGTCTCGCGCTCGCGACCGCGCTCATCCATGCGCCCCCCGTGGTCTTCCTCGACGAGCCGACCGCCGGAGTCGATCCCGAGGCGCGCCGCAACTTCTGGCGAATCATCCGTCGACTCGCGGCGGCCGGGACCACCGTCTTCGTCACGACCCACTACATGGACGAGGCGGAGTACTGCGGACGCGTCGGGCTGATGGTGGACGGCGAGCTCGTGGCGCTCGACTCACCCGGCGGCCTGAAGCGCACGTTCGTCCCCGGGCGCACGTTCGCGCTGCGCGGACGGAGGCTCGCGCAGGAGCCGCTCCGAGCGCTGCCCTTCGTCCGCGCGGTCGAGCCGTTCGGCGCCGGCCTGCACGTGCGGTGCGCGGAAGACGCGCCCGGGGTCGACGCGCTCCTCGACGTCGTGCGAGCGCACGGCGCCGAGCAGCCGCTCGGCGAAGAGATCGCCCCGACGCTCGAGGACGTCTTCTTGGCCGTCGCAGGCCGCAAGGGGGCGACGTGAGCCGGCGCGGCCCCGGCGCTCGATCGTTCGGCGCGCTCCGGCGAACGATCGCCATCGCCGAGAAGGAGGTGATGCACATCGCCCGCGACGTCGGCACGCTCTACTTCGCGGTCGGGATGCCGCTCATCATGCTCGTCCTGTTCGGCTACGCGATCTCGTTCGACGTCGACCACATCCCCGTCGTCGTGGTGGATCAGGACCGGACGGCCGAGAGCCGCGAGGTGATCGCCCGCCTCTTCTCTGGCAGGAGCTTCTCGCGCGTCGCGGATCGCGACCGCGCCGAAGAGGTGGAGCCGCTGCTCCGCCGTCGCGAAGCGAGCGTCGGCGTCGTCGTGCCGAAGGGCTACGGCGAGGCGATCGCCCGCGGCGACGCGGCGACGCTGCAGCTCTCCGTCGACGCCGCCGACAACGCGACCACCAGCACGGTCCTCTCGTCCGCGAGCCGCTTCTCGGTCGTCGTGAACCGCGATCTCGCGCGCGCGGAGCTCGGCACGACGCCCGACGCGATCGAGGCCCGCGTGCGCGCCCTCTACAACCCGAGCTCGAAGTCGGTGCTGTTCCTCGTGCCCGGCCTGGTCGCCGTCATCCAGACGATGATGTCCGTGCTCCTCACCGCGCTCACGGTCGCGAGGGAGTGGGAGCGCGGCAGCATGGAGCAGCTCTTCGCGACGCCCGTCCGACGGCTCGAGATCGTCCTCGGCAAGCTGCTCCCGTACTTCGGCGTGGCGATGATCCAGATGCTGCTGGTCCTCGCGGCGGGGACGTGGCTCTTCGACGTGCCGATCCGCGGGTCGATCCTCCTCTTGTTCGGCCTCTCGTCGCTCTTCCTCGTCGCCGGCCTGGGTCAGGGGCTCATGATCAGCGTCATCACGAAGAACCAGATGGTCGCGACGCAGATCGCCGCGGTGAGCTCGATGCTCCCCGCCGTGTTGCTCTCGGGCTTCATCATGCCGATCGAGAACATGCCGCGCCCGCTGCAGATCGTCTCGAACGCCCTGCCCGTCCGGCATTTCATGCACGCGGTGCGCGGCATCATGCTCCGCGACGTCGACGCGCGCGATCTCGGCGGGGACGCGCTGGCGCTCGTCCTGTTCTCGATCGTGGTCATCGCGATCTCCACGGCCCGCTTCCGGAGGAAGATCGCGTGACCGCCGCCCGCGCGTCGTTCTTGACGACGCTCCTCGCGCTCATCCGCAAGGAGCTGCTCCAGGCGTTCCGCGATCCGCGGATGATGGCCGTCGTCCTCGGCATCCCCGTGCTGCAGCTGACCGTCCTCGGCTTCGCGGCGAACCTCGAGTTCAACCACGCCGACACCGTGGTCGTCGATCAAGACAAGACCGACCAGAGCCGCGCCTTCGTCCGCGGTCTCGCGGCGGACGGGACGTTCGTCGTGACGTCCGCCGACTCCGTCGACGAGGCGGCCGAGGCGCTGCGCGCGAACACCGTGACGGTCGCGGTCGTCGTCCCCGCGCGGTTCGGGCGCGACGTCGAAGCCGGCGTCCCGACGCGCGTGCAGGTCCTCGTCGACGGCACCGACCCGACGCGGAGCGTGGCGGCGAGCGCGGCGCTCGAGCAGTATGCCGCGCTCACTTCGCTCGGCGTCACGCTCTCGCGCCTCCCCGCGGGGGTTTCGCCGAAGGTCGCCCGCGTGACCCTCGAGGCACGTCTGCTCTACAACCCCTCGCTGAAGAGCCGCATCTTCATCGTGCCGGGCACGGGCGCGTCGATCCTGCTCATCGTCACCGCGATCATCACGGCGATGGGGCTCGCGCGCGAGCGCGAGGTCGGGACGATGGAGCAGCTGCTCGTGACGCCGATCCGTCCCATCGTGCTCATGATCGGCAAGACCGTCCCTTATGCGCTCTTCGGCCTCGTGGATCAGGCCCTCATCCTGGTCGTGGGGAACGTGGTCTTCGACGTGCCGATGCGCGGCTCGGTGCCGCTCCTCTTCCTGTGCGCGCTCGTCTACCTCGTCGCGACCCTCGGCCTCGGCCTGGTCGTCGGCACGCTCGCGCGCACGCAGCAACAGGCGCTCATGGGCGCGTTCTTCATCATCATCCCCTCGTTCCTCCTCTCGGGCATGATGACGCCCCTCGAGGCGATGCCCGATTGGGTGCAGCCCATCACGTGGATCAACCCCGTGCGGTACTACATCGAGATCCTCCGCTCGATCCTGCTGCGCGGCGCCACGCTGTCGGACATCGCGGGACCCTTCGCGCGTCTCTCGGCGATCGCGATCTCGTTCCTCGCCATCGCCGTCGCGCGCTTCCGACGCACCCTCGCCTGATCCGACGACTCAGTAGGAACGACGCACGCGCCGGTTCTGCTCGACCATGTGCTGCTCGATGCTCGCGCGCCCCTCGGCCCCCTCCACGAGCGTCCACACGTCGTGCTGCGTCGAGCCGCCGATCTCGGTCAAGAGCAGATCCACCGCCTGATCGGCGGCGATCGCGTCCGCCTGACGTCCAGGCAGCTCGACGACCGCGCTGCGCGCCAAGAGCCCCTCCAGCGCCTGGATGATGCTCCCGAGGAGCGCGACGTAGGCCTCCTCGTCGAACCGCGCGCGGGGCCCCGCGCCGAACACGATCACCTTGTCGAACGACAGGAGCGGCTTGCCCGGGACGAGGACGGCCTCGCCCGAGGCCCCGGAGATGAAGCCCTCCATCATGAGGCGCGACAAGCGTCCCCCGAGACGAAAGTCGCAGAGCCCCGCCACGCCGCGCGCGGGGCGCACGTCGGAGAACACGCTCGCGACGAGGATCTCGCTCTCGATCTCGTCGAGCTTCGACAGGTGCGGCTCTACGAAGCGCAGCTCCACGGAGTTCGTCGGCGCGGCCGGAGCCGCGCCCCCTCACACGCTGATGGCGCCCTTGCGGAAGTCGCTCGACGCGATCTTCACGTTCACGCACGCGGGCTTCCCGCTCGCGAACGCCGCGTCGAGGGCCGGGCCGAGATCCTCGACCTTCTCGACGTAGGCGCCGAAGCCTCCGACCGCCTCGACGACCTTGTCGTAGCGCGTGTACTCGAGCGCGGTCGCGACGGCGCGCTCCGGTCCGTAGAGGTCGACCTGGCCGCGGCGGATCTGCGTCCACGCGGCGTCGTTGCCGATGAGGCTGATGACGGGGATGTTCTGGCGCACCATCGCCTCGAACTCGAGCCCGTTGAAGCCGAACGATCCGTCGCCGTACACCAGGACGACGTTCGCGTCGGGCCGCGCCAGCTTCGCCGCCATCGCGTAGCCGGGACCGACCCCGAGCGTGCCGAGCGGGCCAGGATCCATCCACAGCTGAGGCCACTCCAGCTTGAGCACGTACGCGGCGGTCGCGACGAAATCACCGCCATCACCGATGACGATGTCGTTCTTCTTCAGCCGCTTGCCAAGCTCGGCGCAGACGCGGAGCGGGTTCGGCGGGTTCGCGTCGCTGTCGATCTCGGCGGCCATCTTCGCGCGGGACTTGTCCTCCGCGGCGCGGACCGTCGCGAGCCACTCGCCCGCCTTCTTCGCGCCGACCGCCGCGAGGAGCTGCTCGATGACGACGCCGCTGTCGCCGTCGATCGCGAGATCGACGCCGCGATTGCGGCCGATCTCGGCGCCGTCGAGATCGACCTGCACCACCTTCGCCGAGGCCGGGATGGCGCGGCCGTAGTCGAGGCGGAAGTCGAGCGGGGTGCCGAACACGAAGCACAGATCGGTCTGGCCGAGCGCGAACTTGCGCGAGCGCGTCATCAGGTTCCGGTGCTCGTAGGGCAGCGCGCCGCGCGCCATGCCGTTCAGGTAGAACGGCGCCTCGACCGCGTCGGCGAGCGCGCGCACCGCACCCGGACGCGGAGACCAGCGGAGCTGCGAGCCGACGATGAACATCGGTCGCTGACTCTCGGCGAGGAGCTTCGCGGCCTCCGCGATGCTCGCCGGATCGCCGGCGGGTCGCGTCGCCGGGCGCGCCGCGTTGCTCGCTGTGGGCGGCGCGGCGTCGTCGGCCCAGTTCATGAGCAGATCGAGCGGCATCTCGAGGAACACGGGACCGGGCACGTTCGCCATCGCGATCCGGAACGCGGAGTCGACGTACTCCTGGATGCGATCGGTGGACGGCACGCTCACGCTCCACTTCGTGATCGGCCGCATGAGCTCCACGTGGTTCATGTCCTGGAGCGATCCCATGTCGGTGAGGGCTCGCGGCCCCGCGCCGCCGATGATGACGAGCGGGATGCCGCCGCGAAACGCGTTGGCGGCCGCCGTGACGACGTCGGTGACGCCAGGCCCCGCGGTGACGGCGCAAACGCCGGGACGCCCCGTGACGCGCGCATAGCCGTCGGCCGCGTGCCCCGCGGTCTGCTCGTGCCGCACGTCGACGACACGGATGCCCTCGTCGAGACAGCCGTCGTAGATGGCCTGGATGTGGCCACCGCAGAGGGTGAAGAGGTGAGTCGTTCCGTGCCGCTTCAGCGCCTTCGCGACGAGCTTTCCGCCGTGGACCTGTCCCATGCCGAGATGAGGGCTCGCCGAAGGCGAGGCGTCAAGGAGAAGGAGACCTTTACGACAGGGACCATGGCCGGTAAGGCGCGTCGATGAGCATCTGGATCCGCGTCGTCGTCCGTTCGTCTCTCGCCGACGTCACCCCCGAGGCGCTCCGCGAGGGCGTGGTCGAGCGGCTCCCGCGGCTCGCCGCGACGTACGGAGAGGACGGGGCGGCGGTCGCGAACGAGCACCTGCGCGTCGTTCGTCGCCCGAAGGAGGGCGCGGGCGCCGAGTTCGACGTCTTCGAGCTGCGCTGGGCCCCCGATCAAGAGCGGCCGCTCCGCATCGAGCGCTGGGTCGACGGGCAGGCCGAGGAGGAGCTCCGAGAGCTCTCGGCGTGGCTCGCGAGCTACCTGGAGAACGAGGACGACGAAGGCGCCGACGAGATCGCCGAGACCCTCGACGCAGCCGAGGAGACCATCGGCCTCGAGCTCGGACCGAACCAGACCGAGGGCATCGGCTGGCCCGTCGCGATGGCGGCCGCGGCCTACCTCGCCGAGCGCGGCGACGGCCTCCTCCGCGCAGACGGCGAGGGCTGGCTGGCCCCCGAGGAGGGCGAGCTCCGGCATCTGCTCGAAGCGGACTGACGGGCTCGATCGCGGCCGTCAGACGCGCGCGTCCCGCCAGGCGCCGCGACGGAACACCACCCAGAGGAGCGCGCTCTCGACGACCCAGTCGAGCGTGCTGCCGATCCAGATGCCGGTGAGTCCCCAGCCGAGGTGCACGGCCGCGACGTACGCGATCGGCAGCCGCGCGAGGAACGTCCCCACGAACGTGATCGCGAGCACGGTGCGCGTCGCCCCCGCGCCTCGGAGCCCCATGCGCAGGACCATCGCGTACGCCATGAAGGGCTGCGCGAGCGCCGTGACGTAGAGCGCGCTCGTCCCCATCGACACGATCGCCGGATCGGCGTCGAACGCGCTCATCAACGCGCGGGGCGCGAGGACGAACACCGCCGCACACGCGGTGAGCAGGCCCATCGTCATCCGGGTGGCGATCGCGGCGACCTCGGCGGCCTCGTCTCTCCGACCCGCACCGAGCTTCTGCGCGACGAGCGCCGCCGCCGCGACGCCGAAGCCTTCGGCCGAGAGGAAGCAGATCGCCTCGATGCTCACCATCACCTGGTTCGCCGCCATCGCCGCCTCCCCCAAACGAGCGATCACGACGACGAAGAGCAGGTAGCCGCCGTTGTAGACGACCTTCTCCAAGTAGGCCGGCGCGCTGATGCGCAGGAGGCGCGCGAGGCTCTCGAGCACGCGTGGCTCGCCCATCACCGCGCGAAGCGGGAGCGGGCTCGACGCTCGAAAGAGCGCGGCGAGGAGCAGAGCCGCCTGGATCACCGTCGCGCTCGCCGCGCCGATCGCGGCGCCGCGGATCCCGAGTCGCGGAAAACCCGCGAGGCCGAACACGAGCACGAGGCTCGCCACGAGGTTCACGGCGTTGCCCGCCAACCCTGCGCGGAGCGGCGTCCGCGTGTCCCCGGCGGCTTGGAGCGACGCAGCGGCCGACGCCTCGACGAAGGCGAACGGGAGGCAGGGCAGGACGATGGACAGGTAGCGCCCCGCGTCTCGCAACGCCGTCTCTCCTGCATCTGGAAATACGCTAGGAAGCAGCCTCGACGTGGTGACCAGCAACACGGCGGTGACGACGACGCCGAGCGCGATCGAGAACCCGAGCGACGAGAGCGACGCGCGCGCCGCGGCGGCTCGATCCCCTCGCCCCACCAGCCGCGCCGCCACCGCGAGCGTGCCGGTCGAGAACGCCGTGAAGACCGAGTACACGGTCCAGACGAGCACCGACGAGATCTGCAGCGACGCGAGCGCCGAGGAGCTGTGGTGGCCGAGGAGCAGGCGATCGACGAGGAACACGAGCGTGACGAGGAGCATGTGCGTGATCGCCGGCCACGCGAGCTTCCACACCTCGCTCGGGAGCCGGCGCGCGATCTCGTCCCCTCCCGCCGCGACGGGACGGCTCCGACCATCGGCGGGCTCCACGTCGGCCCTCGTAGAGAGGGCGAGGCAGCGCATCAAGCGCGACCAGGGCGATGGCAAGCGATCGAACAGGTCGAGGCCGAGCCGGAGGGCCTGGTGCACGGACGACGAACGCCCGGGCGGGCGACGGCAATCCCGGGGGAGTGCAACAGCCCCCGAGGTCGGCTAGCGTCGGCCGATGCGCCTAGGACGCCGCCTCGAGTCCCTCGTCATCAGCGACATCCGCAGCATGAGCCGCGCATGCGAGGCGGTGAACGGCATCAACTTGGGCCAGGGCATCTGCGATCTGCCGACGCCGCCGCCCGTCGCGCGAGGGGCCGTCGACGCCATCGAGGGCCACCGCGTCATCTACACCGCGCCCGAGGGGATCCTCCCGCTCCGCGAGGCGATCGCCCGCAAGATCGATCGCCTCTACGGCCTCGACTACGATCCGTCCGGCGAGATCGTCGTGACGTCGGGAGCGACCGGCGCCTTCGCCGCGAGCTGCCTCGCGCTCTTCGATCCCGGCGACGAGATCATCCTCTTCGAGCCCTACTACGGCTACCACTTGAACACGGTGCTCTCGCTCGGCCTCGTGCCGAAGCTCGTGCCGACCAAGCCGCCGGCGTGGGACTTCGATCTCGCCGAGCTCGAGCGCGCGGTGACGCCGAAGACCCGGGGCATCGTCGTCTGCACGCCGTCGAACCCGAGCGGGAAGGTGTTCCGCGAGGCCGAGCTCGACGCGATCGCGGCATTCGTCGACCGGCACGACCTCGTCGCGATCACCGACGAGATCTACGAGCACATCCTCTTCGACGGAGCTCGGCACGTCCCGCTCGCCACGCGCGGCGCGGCGCGCGAACGCACGGTCTCGATCTCGGGCTTCTCCAAGACGTTCGCGATCACCGGCTGGCGCCTCGGCTACCTGAGCGCGCCGCGAGAGCTCGCGAGGCGGATCACCGTCACCCACGACCTCCTCTACGTCTGCGCCCCGACGCCGCTTCAGTACGCCATGCTGCCCGGGCTGGAGATGCAATCCAGTTACTATGACGACATGCAGGCGTCGTACGCGCGCAAGCGCGGCATCCTCTGCGACGCGCTCGACGCCGCCGGGCTCGTGCCTCACGTGCCGCGGGGCGCGTACTACGTCCTCGCCGACGTCCGGAAGCTCGGCGCGGCGAACGCGAAGGCCGCGAGCCTCTCGCTCCTCGAGCGCACCGGGATCGCGAGCGTGCCGGGCACGTCCTTCTACGCCGATCCGGTCGGAGAGACGCTCGCGCGCTTCTGCTTCGCCAAGGACGAAGACGTGCTCCACGAAGCGGCGCGCCGCCTCCGCGCGCTCTGACCGCCGGCTCGCGAGACGACGAAGCGCAGGGAGCGAGCCCGCCCCCTGCGCCTTCGTCCCCCCTCGCGTCCGGGCTACTTCGACTCGAACGAGAACTTCGTCGGGTTGCCGCACGCCTCGAGCGAGCAGACGACGAGCTTCCCCTCGCCCTTCACGCCCTTGTCGGAGGCGACGTTGAAGATCACCTTGAGCGCTTTGCCCTCGTGCGTGGACTTCGTGTACTTGCCGTCGTCCTTCGTCAGATCGCTCTTGTCGACCTTGCCTCCGTCCTTCGCGTCGAGGTGGATCTTGAGCGCGTACTCGGAGTTGATGAACACCTTGTCGTTGGCGGGCGTGATCGAGATCTCGACCTTGCCTTGCTTCAACTTGGCTTCGACCTTGAACTGGTTCGAGATGTCGTCGTCCGCGCGCGAGTTGGAGACTGCGGTCAGGCTGGCGGCGGCGAGGCCGAGGGCGGCGGCGAAGGCAAATCGGGTCTTCATGGGAGCTCCTTGGGGCTAAGGGCCGTGGTCGCCGTGATTGCCCGGCGCTGGTCTCGGCCTTCATCGAACTGAGGCGTGGGGTCGATTTTCGCTTCGTTCTCGCTACCGACCCATGCAGCAGGTGTGCCGGGAGCGAATCTTCGTTTTCGGGGGCTTCGCGGGGGGTCGGCGGATCAGGAGAGGCGCGTTCGATGGTTCGTGAGGGATCCACCGGCCCGCCGGCGCGCCTCGCCCGTGAGAGACGAGCGGCCGCGCCGAGGATTCTACGTGTCCGAGACGAATCTCCACCCGAACATTTCCTCCCCGCTTGTCAGGGCCGCCCCGAACGGGCATCGTTCCCAGCGTCGATGTCCTCTCCGCAAGATCGCCGAGAACCGCGGCTCCGAGTGCAGGTCCCCGTCACGCTGAGCGTCGGCAAGAAGACCCTCGCGGCCACGACCGAGGACGTCAGCTACCACGGGCTCTACGTGCCGCTCGAGGAGGACCTGCCGCCGCTCCGCCAGCTCGTGAAGGTGGAGATATCTCTCCGCAACGGGGCGGAGGTGTTCGCGCCGCACGCCATGGTGGTGCGGCACGCCGAGGACTACGGCAAGAAGGGCGTCGGTCTGGAGTTCTTCGGCCGGACGGAGAGCCAAGCGTGGGATCAGTTCGTCCGGGAGGCGCAGCAACAGCCGGTCGCGCCGGTCTACCCGTCGGTGGCGCCACCCCACGGCGCTGCCGCTCCCCCGCAGATGCCCCCGCAGATGCCCCCGCAGATGCCTCCGCAGATGGCCCCGCAGATGCCGCCGCAGATGCCGCCGCAGATGCCCCCGCAGATGCCCCCGCCTGCACCTCCGCCGGCGTTCGCCGCACCGCCCGCGTTCGCGCCGCCGCCGTTCGCGCCGCCGCCGCACACGCCGTTTGCCCCGCCCGCGCCGGTCATTCATGGGCTCTCGGACGCCCCTCCGCCCCCCGCGCCCGCCGCACCGGCGCAGCCGTACGCCGGTGAAAATCGGCGACGTCACGCACGCTTTCCCCTGCCGATCGAGATCCGTGTTCGGACCTCGCGCTCGATGCACAGCGCGATCGGCATCGACGCCTCGCTGGGAGGCCTCAGCCTGTGCGGCGCCGATCTGGCGCTCACCACCGGCGAGCAGGTCGTCCTCAACCTCGCCCAACCTGGAACGCCGCTGTCGTTCCGGGTGGATGCGCTCGTGCGCCGCACCGTGCCGGCACCCCACCCCGGGACGTTCGGCTATGGCGTGGAGTTCGTCGGCGTCGAGGAGCCTCGTCGGACGATGCTGCAGGAGTTCTTCGATGCAGCTGTTGCGGCGCTTTCCTCACAGACGTCGCGGGGTTGAGCGCGTCACGACGCCCGCCCGGGCTGCGGTTCTGCAAGCTTGAAATTGCAGGATTGGGAGCAGCGCGTAGCGAAACGAAACACGAGCAGCAAAACAAACAGCTAACCGCCTGATTCGACAAAAAGAATCTGCACGCGAACGCCGCCCTGATACTTGGCACGTGACGTGCTACGTTGGATTGCGAAGCGCCCGCGACGGTTTCCCCCCCCCGCCGTCGAACGGGCGCTTCCCTATTTTGTTCTCCGACGGGCGGCGCGGACGTCTGGGGCGACCCGAGCGACGTTTCTCCCAGGGTTTCGCGTCGTTGGACGCGAACGCCACCGGTCGAGCGGCCGTGGGGCCGCGGGTTGCGGCTTCGAAGCTGCAGTCGGGCAGGCCATCGACGATGCGGAGAGCCACGACGCCAGGGCCCGACGCGTGGCTTCGTCGGGGGGGTCTCGAGCTACTTCTTCTTCTCCTTGTCGCGGAGGTACTTGCGGACGCTCTGGGGAAGCGTCGGCCGCGGGCCCTCCTTGCCCCGCTCGATCCACGGCGCTTCGGTGTTGACCTCGTGGATCTCGGCGGGGAGGTCGGCCTGCCCCGGAATGACGACTTGAAACGAGCTTTCGACCTGGATCTGCTTCTGCGCGCCGATGTTCGCGAGGTCGGAGACGCCCGCGACGCCGACGGGGATGCAGGGGCGGCCGTGCTCGTCTTGGAACAAAGGCACCTTCGGATCGGTGTCGGCGCGCGGGGCCTTGTCGGCAGCGTCGATGATGTCGTTGATGAACCCGTTCGCGCACTTCGGGCGGAGATCGGCGCCCTTCGTGGTGCCCGAGGGCAGCACGTGCTTCTGCGTGACCGTCACTTTGACCGTGGCGCCGGTGCGGTCGGCGTCGGGACCGAGCGCGAGTGCGCGCTTCGACAAGCTCGCCGCGACGCTCTTCGCGGCCGCGTCCCACTGCGCCGCGTCGCCCCCCGAGGAGGAGAGGACGCGCGTGCCGAGGAGCTTGCCACCCGGCCCGAGCGAGACCTCGAAGGTCGCACGCGTGTTGTGGGGCACCGCGACAGAACGCATCGTGGTTGCAACGGTACCTGCGATGACACTCGCCGCGGGCACGTCGACGAAGGCCTTCTTGCCGCGCGACCGGAGCGTCGAGGCGATGACGCGGTTCGCGACGTCGGGGTCGACGGGAGCGCGCGCGGGCGCCGCCGTGGGCGCGGGGAGCGCCTCGACGGGCGCGATGGCCCCCGGGACCGTCCACGCCGGTGCGCCGAGCATCGCCCCCACGCGCGGGAGCGCGGGTCGCTCGGTCGGCGTGTCGTAGGCGTCGGCGTCCCGAGGCCCCTGCTCCCGAGGAGAACCCGCCGACGCAGCGTCATCGCCGCGGTGAGACGGCCCGGCGAAGGGGCGCGGCGACGCGTCGACCGGTGACGCGTCACGCCCGGGCGCGGCCTGATCGGCGCCCGAGGGAGCCGCGCGACGGGAGGGCTCGACGGAGCGCACGTGACGCTCGACGGCCCCGTGAGGCGCGCGCGTCTCGGGGATCGCGTCGGGTCGCGGTGGTGGCGCCTCGGCTTCGGTTGGACCGACCGTCGGGGCTCCCTTCGCGAGGGGTTCGTCGACCTCGACGTCGACGAGCTCGAGATCGGCGCCGCGCCCACCCTCGCCTTCGAACAGACTCCTCACGGGCGGCAGGAGGCTCGCGCCGCCGAGCAGGACGAGGTGCGCGAACAACGCGCCCACGAGCGCCACCGCGTCGCTCGCGCGACCGGATCCGTCTCGTGACCGTCGAGGCGTGATGCTCCTCACCCGAACTCCGTCCCGGGGCGCCGCGGTCGCCGTCCCTTCGATCGCCTACGAGCGAGCGGCCGGTCGGTTCCGGGTGATCGGCGCGCGCCGAGCCAGGCAATTTAGGGCGTCGATCGAGGACGTCCAGGACTTGCGCGAGGAGACCACCGACCCATGATCGCGCGGTGGAGACGAAGGTGAAGCGCAAGCGCGGCGTCTCGGCGGTGCCTCTCCTCGGCGACGTGATCGTCCTGTGGAGGCTGCTGCGCGATCGGGACGCGCACTGGGGCCTGAAGCTCGTCTCGCTCCTCGTGCTCGCGTACGTGGTGTCGCCCGTCGACGCGCTGCCGGAGGCGGTCGCGCCCATGATCGGCTGGATCGACGACGTCGGGCTCGTGCTCGCGGTGCGGCTCCTGCTCGAGAGGCCGCTCGCGAAGTACCGCTACCCGCTCTTCGCGGAACGACGCGAGCCCAGCGCCGATCCGACGATCGAGGCTGGGCTCGTGTGAGGCTCGCGAGGAGCGAGACGCGTCACTGCGTCGGCGCGTCGGCCATCGTGCGGATGTAGATCTCCTCGTACTTGATGCCGCCCATCGGGAAGAACAGACCGAAGACGCCGCTCACCGAGGTGAAGTGCGGGAACGTGTCCGCGACGAGCCCGGTGAACGCGCCGTTGGGCAAGAAGAACGGGCTCATGCTCTTGATGTCGGCGGTCGGCTGCTGGCCGAAGTTCCAGAGCGCGAACGTCTCGGTCGGCATGTGCACGTGGCCGGTGAGATCGTTGATCTTGAGCAGAATGGGTCCCTGCGCCTCGTAGAGCGCGACGCTGAGCTGATCGAGGGTCGCGGTGACGGGCACGGAGTTGTGGCCCGAGCTCTTCACCTTCGCGCAGCCGGGGTGGTTCGGCGACACGAGGAACTTGAGCTCGTTGGCGCCGTTCATCGTGTCGCGCACGACCTCGCCGTAGACGTCGACCTGATCGCCGACGGCGATGCCGGTGAAGTGCTCGGCGACCGACGGGATGATGTCGATCTTGATCGCCTTCTGCTGCGCGCCGGCGAAGTCCGCGTACGACTCGTCCTGCTGGACGAAGATCTGGCAGCTGACGTTCGCCTGACAACCCGCGCCGGAGACGCCGATGACGTACGCGCCGGGGACCCACTCGGGCGTGAGCGCCGACGGATTGTCGGTCCAGAGGTCGGGGATGGTCTTCAGCGGGACGCCCATGGGATCCGCGTCGCACGT
Source organism: uncultured Polyangiaceae bacterium (assembly GCA_964467935.1). Taxonomy (GTDB): domain Bacteria; phylum Myxococcota_A; class Polyangia; order Polyangiales; family Polyangiaceae; genus CAYYKK01. The sequence continues at coordinate 15,544 of CAYYKK010000043.1, read as the reverse complement.
CGGCCACATCGCGGGGGCACCGCCTTGGCCGCCCTGCCCCGACGAGGAGCTCGAAGCGACGCTCGTGCTCGCCGCGGTGGTCGCTGCCGTCGTCGCTGCGTGCGAGGACGGGGTGGCGCCGCCGGCGGTCGCGGTCGAGCCGCCCGTGCCGTCGACCTGTCCGCCGTTCGAACAAGCGAACGCGGCGCACGCGGCGACGACGCCGAGAGAAGCCAAGACAGACGCTCGGGCGAGACCGCGCGAGCGCGGCGTGAGCGAGGAGCGAAGGGGGGAGGAAGTGGGCGACATCATCCGGACCTCGTAAAAGTGCGCTCGGCGCGCGGCAAGAGGGATGAGCGCTCACGGCACACCGACCGAGGCGGTATGCTGTTCGGGTGACGAGCATCGCCGGGCGTGAGATCCGCTTCTTCTACGACTTCGTGTGTCCGTATGCCTACCTCGCTTCGACGCAGATCGAGGCGGTGGCGGCGGCGGCGGGGGGCTACGTGACCTACCAGCCGATGCTGCTCGGCGGTGTGTTCCGCGCGATCGGCGCACCCGACAGCCCGCCCATGCCGCCGTCGAAGGCGCGCCTCAACGACCTCGACATGAAGCGCTGGGCGAAGCGGCTCGGCGTGCCGCTCGTGCGGCCGGAGGGTCACCCGCGGCGAACGGTCCTCGCGCTACGCGCGGCGCTCGCGACGAGCGATCTGCGCGCAGCGACGAAGGCGCTCTTCGGCGCGTACTTCCGAGACGGCCAGGACCTGGAGGATCCCAAGGTGGTGGCCCGCGCGCTCGACGGAGCCGGGCTCGACGGCGCGGCCGCGGTCGACGCAGCCGGCACGCAGGCGATGAAGGACGAGCTGCGGCGCAGGACGGACGAGGCGGTCGCCCTCGGCATCTTCGGAGCGCCCACCTGCGTCGTCGGCGGCGAGCTCTTCTGGGGGCAGGATCGCCTCGATTTCGTGCGCCATGCCGTCACGCGCGAGCCCTGGCCACCGCCCCCCGAGCACCTCGTGAGGAGCCGCGCGACGCTCTCCTTCTACTTCGACTTCAGCTCACCGTACGCCTACCTGGCGTCGACCCAAGTCCGCGCCCTCGCGGCGCGCACAGGCGCGACGCTGGTCTATCGGCCGATCCTGCTGGGCGCCCTCTTCAAGTCGATCGGCACGCCCAACGTCCCCCTCTTCGCGATGAGCGCGCCGAAGCAGAGCTACATGGCACACGAGCTCGACCGCTGGTCGAAGCGGTGGGGCGTGCCCTTCGTGTTCAGCTCGCGCTTTCCGATCCAGACGGTTCGACCGCTGCGGCTCGTGTCGTCGGTGCCGGAGGCGCAGCGCGCCGATCTCGTCGACGCGCTCTTCCGAGCGGCGTGGGTGCGCGACCGCGATCTCGGCGACGAGGCGGTGCTCCGTGACGCGCTCGGAGAAGCCGGTTGCGACGCCGACGCGGCGCTGGCCGCCTCGACGAGCGACGAAGCGAAGAGCGTGCTCCGCGAGGCGACGGCTTCGGCAGAGGCCCTCGGCGTGTGCGGTGTGCCGAGCTTCCTCGTGGTCCCCGCGAGCGCGAGCGCGGGCGATCTCTATTGGGGGCAGGATCGACTCGGGCTCGTCGAGGACGCGCTGGTCGCGACGTAGGAGGAAGTAGGACCCAGATCGCAGCGGGGGGCTTTTAGGGGTGACAGCCTGGACGTTCTTGGGGAAACTGGTCCTCCCGATGCGACGACCCCCGCTTTTCGCCGCGATCGCCTGCTGCGTCGCCACCTACGCGGTGACGGCACGACTCGAGCTGCCCGTCGACGCGCGTGCCGGGACCCCTACGGAGGGTGTGGCTGTTCAGTCTGGGCTGCGGTTGCAGCTGGGTTTCATCGGCGAGGCTTCGGCCGGGGGCGAGATTCGCGTGGGTGACGAGCTCATGGCGATCGACGACGTCTCGCTCGACGAGGCGCGCATCTGCAAAGGCTCGAAGGTGAGCGTGAGCGGGAGGGCCGTCCGATCGGGCAAGGTGTTCCTCGACGTGGCGCTCGCCGACGGTCACGTGGTGCGCGCGGTTCCGATGGCCGAGATCCGCCGCAGCTTCCGGGTCGTGAACGCCTGAGCGCATACCGGATCGGTCGACGAGCGTGACCGCCACGAAGCCCAAGCTGCGCGTCGCCGTCGTCTTCGGGGGCCGCTCTGCGGAGCACGAGATCGCGATCCTCTCCGCTCGGTTCGTCGTGGCGTCCCTCGACCGCGAGCGCTTCGAGCCGGTGCTCGTCGGCATCGACAAGTCGGGGAGGTGGCTCCTGCAGGAGGAGGCGCTGCTGCTCGGGGCGGCGCGCGATCCGCGCCTCGTGCGCCTCAACCAGGCGATGCCGAGCGCGAACCTCTTGCCTCACCCCAGCCTCAGAGAGGACGACGCGGCGACGTTGATCGTCGGCGGGGAGGGCGATCGAGAGCGCGGCCCCCTGGGCGTCGACGTCGTCTTTCCCGTCCTGCACGGTCCCTTCGGCGAAGACGGGTGCGTCCAAGGGCTGCTCGCGCTCGCGGGGGTGCCGCACGTCGGCGCAGGGGTCCTCGGGTCGGCGGTGGGCATGGACAAGGACGTGATGAAGAGGCTCCTGAAGGACGCGGGGCTGCCGCTCGTCGCGCACGTGACGCTGCGGCGGTCGCGCTGGGGGCGCGCGCGCAGCGCCTCGCTCGAGGAGGCGGCGGCGCTCGGCTTTCCGTCGTTCGTCAAGCCGGCGAACCTCGGCTCGTCGGTCGGGGTCTCGCGCGCGACCTCGCCCGCCGAGCTCGAGCGGGGCATCGACGAGGCGTTCTCGTTCGACGACAAGGTGATCGTCGAGGCCGGCGTCTCGGGGGTGCGCGAGCTCGAGTGCGCCGTCCTCGGCAACGACGCGCCGCGCGCGTCTCGGGTGGGCGAGATCGTGGTCACCCACGAAGACGGCTTCTATTCGTACGATGCGAAGTACGTCGACGAGCACGGCGTCGCGACGGCGATCCCGGCGAACATCGACCGCGAGGAGGAGGCGCGGGTCCAAGCGCTCGCGCTCCGCACGTTCGCCGCGCTCGAGTGCGAGGGGCTCGCGCGCGTGGATCTCTTCCGCGCTGGGACGGGCGAGCTCTACGTGAACGAGATCAACACGCTGCCGGGCTTCACCGCGATCAGCATGTACCCGAAGCTCTGGGAGGCGAGCGGGATCGGCGCGAAGGAGCTCGTGACCGAGCTCATCGAGCTCGCGCTCGAGCGCGGGGAGCGCAAGAAGCGGCTGCGCACCTCGCGCTGAGCGCTCAGCGCGCGTGGCGGACGACGAAGCTCGCGGCGAAGTAGCCGTCGGTGCCGTGCACGTGTGGCAAGAGGCGCAGCGAGGTGGCATCGCCCGCGAGGGCGGCGAGCGCGGGCGCGTCGAACGGGGCAGGCTCGAGGCGAACGCCGTCCGAAGGGGCGACGAGCGCTTCGACGACCGCCTCGCACTCGTCGCGCAGCACGCTGCAGACGGCGAACACGAAGCGCCCACCGTCGCGCGCCCGCGTCGCGGCGCGCCGAGCGATCGCGATCTGGAGGCGGGCGAGCTCGGCGACGTCGTCGGCGGACCGGTGGAGGGCGATCTCGGGGCGTCGTCGGAGCGTGCCGACACCCGAGCACGGAGCGTCGCAGAGGACGCGGTCGAAGCCGGCGGGCACGTCGCCGACGCCGACCGTCCAGTCGACGGCGTGCGCGCGCTTCACCGCCCCCGCGCGCGGTCCGGCGGTGAGGGCTCCGAGCTTCGCCGGGTAGAGATCGGCCGCCTCGACGCGCCCGGCCTCGCCCACGTCGGCGGCGAGCACCCATGCCTTGTTCCCGCGACCCGCGCAGGCGTCGAGGACGGACTCGCCGCGGCGCGCGCCGACGAGCGCGGTGAGCACCTGCGCGCCTTCCTCCTGGACGATCCACGCCGACTCGAAGCCCGGGAGACGTTTGGGATCGCCCGCGCCGCGGGCGAGGATCCCACGCGCCGAGAGCGCCGAAGGGCCGAACGTCGCGCCGGGAGCCGCTTCGCGGAGGCGCGCGATCCAGGGCTCGCGCTCGTCGGACCGGGCGAGGGCGAGACCGAGGGGCGGAGGCACCGGGCCGGCAGCCAAGAACTCGGCGGCGGGACCGCGCCCGAGCGAGCGGCGGAGCGCACCGCGGAGCCAGCCGGGCGCGCCGTCGGCGATCGCTTTCGCGAGATCCGGCCTGCCGCGTTCTTCGACCCGACGCGCGAGGGACCGCAAGACGGCGTTGGCGAAGGCGCCGGTCTCGCGACTCTCGAGCGCGCGGATGGCGCTCACGGCCTCCGAGACGGCAGCGAAGACCGGGACGCGATCGAGGAACAGGATCGCGTAGGCGCCGATGAGCAGGTGCGCGAGGGCCTCGGGCTCGCGTACGCCGACGCCGCGGCGCGACAGCTCCTCGAGCTGCGCGTGGAGCATGCCGTGGGTCCGCAACACCCCGTAGACGAGCTCGGTCGCGAGGCGAGCGTCACGCGGGTCGAGCTGCGGGTGAGCCTCGATCTCCGCGTCGAGGACGGGGGCCGCGAACGCGCGATCGACGACGACGCGCGCGAGCACACGGGCGGCGATCGAGCGTGCGTCGGCGCGCTCCGCAGACCTCGGTGTCGCGTCGCTCACTTGTTGAGCAGCTCCTTCACCTGCGCGTGGATGACCTCCCACCTCCGCTCGACGTCGTTCTTGAAGGCGATCCCCATCAGCGTGACGAGCAGCAGCATGCCGAGGAGGCTCGCGATCTCGCGGACACGGAGCGAGAGGGGTCGGCGCAGGAGCGCCTCGAAGGAGAAGAAGAGCAGGTGCCCGCCGTCGAGGACCGGGATGGGCAGGAGGTTCACGAGCCCGAGGTTGATCGAGATGACCGCCATCGCCCACACGAAGTAGCTCACGCCCTTCGCGCTCTCGGCGCCGACGACGTCGTACACGGTGATCGGGCCGCCCAGGGTCGACAGGCTCACCTTGCCCTGGATGATGCGGAGGATGCCGACGAGGATGAAGCGGATCACGTCGAAGGTCTCCTCGATCGCCGCCGCGAACGCGTGTCGGATCGAGTGAGGACTCTCGACGGGGGCCTCCGGGACGAGGGGCATCCAGTTGCGCGCCCCGAGCGCGTAGCGCGGGCGCGGTTGACCATACTCGTCGACCCAGAGCTCGCGACGGAGCTCGATGGTCCCGCTCTTGTGTTGGCCTTCGCGATCCCACGCGACGAGGTGCGGTCGGTCCCGCGCCGCGAACAAACGGTCCGAGAACATGCTCCAAGCCGTCACCTCGACGCCGTCGACGGAGACGATGCGATCGCCGCGCTGCAGATCCGCGCTGGCTTCGGCGGAGCCTTGCGGCACGTCGGCCACGTAGAGATCGGCCGACTCGATGCCGGTCCTCGAGAGGAGCGGCCCCTGGGCGCTCTCGGGCGTGAGCGCCGCGACGCCGGACTCGTAGACCGAGAGATCTCCCATCGTCCCGAGCGCGTTCGCGACGCGGACCGGGCGGAGGTACGCGACGGGGACGGTCTCGCCGCGGTTCTCGGCGATCACCGACTCGAGCTCGGCGAAGGTCTTGAGCGGCTTGCCGCGCACCTCGATGACGACGTCGAAGCTACGGAGCCCCGCGCGGTACGCCGGCGAGTCGGTCTGCGGGACGCCGATCACGGCGGCGGGTTGGCTCGGCCCGATCCCCACCTCGCCGACGACGTCGACGATCTCGAGCGGCTTCTCGACGCGCTGCTCGGAAGGGATGACCGCGACCTCGACGCGCTCGCGGCCACGAAAGACCTTGAACTGCAGCTCCTTGCCGGGATTCTTGCTGATGATGTGGCGGAGCTCACCGAACGTGTAGATGGTCTCGCCGTTGATCTCGAGGACGCGATCGCCTGGCAGGAGCTTCCCCTCCGCGGGGTGACCGGGCGCGACGATGCCGATGGTCGGGGGCGACGTGTCCTCGTCGCCGAGGAAGACGGCGAAGTAGAGGAGCACGGGAAAGAGGACGTTCATCGCCGGCCCCGCGAGCACGATGATGATGCGCTTCCAGAGCGCCTGCGCCTCGAACGTCCGCGCGCGATCCTCCGGCAGCACCGACTCCTGCCGGGTCTCCTCGAGCATCTTCACGAAGCCGCCGAGCGGGAGGATCCCGACGCAGTACTCCGTCTCCCGACCTCGGAGCCGAAGGATCTTCGGGCCGAAGCCGATCGAGAAGGTCAACACCTTCACGCCGAAGATCTTCGCCCACACGAAGTGGCCGAGCTCGTGCACGAAGATGAGGACCGAGCAGAGGATCGCGAAGTAGACGAGATCCACGGGGGGACGGCAGGCTTAGTACGGAACCCGTCGCACCGCGAGCACTCTCCCGGCGCCGCTCGGCCGGCGTGATTGCGCGCCGGGGGGATGAGGGGCCGATGAATTGGCCTTCAGTGTCGCGATCTACCGAGAAAACATGGAGAAATGAGGATCCGTTGCCGCGATGGGAACGGCCGTCTCCGGGCAAGGGGTTGCATGCTGGACGACGAGGAGCTCCTCACGCCGTTGCCCGAGACGAAGCGCCGACCGAGCTGGGGGATCACCTCGGCCCGGGTCGCGGTGGGGGAACCGGACGCCGCGGCGCGGCGCCTGCTCGTCGCGAAGCTGCTCGACGAGGGCTACGAGGTGTACGAGGCGGACACGGGCCCGCGCCTGCTCGATCTCGTGTGGAGCGCCCCGCCCGATCAAGGCATCGACCTCGTCCTCGTGGATCAAGCGATGCCGTTCGTCGACGGCCTCGAGGTCGTCCGCCGGCTCCGAGCGGGCGAGCAGCACGGGCCGGTGTTGCTGACGGCGCGCGCGCCGGCCCCGCTGCTCTCCGCGCACGCGAGGCGGCTCGGCGCGACCCTGGTCTCGAAGCCCTTCGCGCTCGAGGTCGTCTCGACCCTCGTGCGCGCCGCGCTGCTCTTGCGACCTCCGCGCCGCGCGCGCCCGCGCTTTCGGGTCGCGCCCTGAAGCGCGCGTCCCTCGGACACGCGTCGGCGTCCCGGGGCCGCCTGAGCCTCAGGGCTCGACCTTGATGGTCCCGGGCGCACAGGGACGGTCCAGCTCGAGCGGCGCACCCTTCGGCGGTACCAGGCGGAAGTGCACCGTGTCCCCCACGCGACAGCTGAAGTCGCCGACGTACGGCGTCTTGCCGACCGTCGCGCCGTCGGCGATGACGTCGGATCGATCCGCGCCGGCCGTGACCATGAGCGTCACGCGGATCGCCGCGCCAGCCGCGGGCCCCGCGCCCGTACCCGCGCCGCTCGACGTCGAAGAAGCGGCGTGCGAAGCGCGATCGGGGCCGCGCGGCGGCGCGGGCGCGCCCGAGGGCGTCGGCGCCACCTCGCTCTTCGCGGCCGCGGCGCGGACCGCGACGAGCGCGAAGCGCCCCGCGACGACGATGAGCAGGACACCGGCGGCGACACGCGTGAGCTCGGCGGCGGAGGCGAGCGGCGATCTCATCGCGCCACCCGGAGGACCTCGAGGAGGCTCGTCTCGCCGCGGATGGCGCGCGCAGCGCCGTCCGCGAGGAGCGGGGTCATGCCGCCCTGGCGCGCGATGCGCTCGATCTCGTGGGTGGGCGCGCGATCCCGAACCGCCGCGCGGACGGCGTCGGTGACGCGCAAGAGCTCGCCGATCGGCAGCCGACCGGCGTAGCCCTGCCCCTCGCACGCCGAGCAGCCGACCGGCTCCCAATACGTCGCCTCGGGAGGCACCGTGACGCCGCCCTCGGCGAACTTCGCGACCGCCGCGGGGTCGGCGCGCGACTCCTTGCGACAGTGCGGGCAGAGCGTTCGAACGAGGCGCTGCGAGAGCGAGCCCAGCGTCGCGCTCGACAGGAGAAACGGCTCGATGCCCATCTCGACGAGGCGCGCGAAGACGCCGGCGGCGCTCTGACCGTGCACGGTGGTGAAGATCAGGTGACCCGTGAGCCCGGCCTGCATCGCGATCTCGGCGGTCTCCCGATCGCGGATCTCGCCGACCATGAGCACGTTCGGATCCTGTCGGAGCACGCTGCGCAGCGTGCTCGCGAAGGTCATGCCGCTCTTCGGGTGGATCTGCGTCTGCGTCGCGAACGGCAGCTCGAGCTCGATCGGATCTTCGAGCGTGACCTGCGTGGTGTTCTTCCCGCGCGTGAGCGAGATGTGTTGAAGGGCGGAGTAGAGGGTCGTCGTCTTGCCGCTGCCGACGGGTCCCGTCACGAAGAAGAGCCCCTGCGGCCGCGTGAGGATGTCGGCGAGCCCCGTCTCGACCTCGCGCGAGAAGCCGAGCCCGTCGATCTGCGGGACATCGCGCCCAGCGCTGACGAACCGGAGCACGACGCGCTCGCCCGACTCGGTCGGCAACGTCGAGACGCGCGCCTCGATGTCCTGCGTGTCGAGCGTGACCGCGAGGCGTCCGTCTTGCGGCGCGGTGCGCACGTACGTGTCGAGCTTCGCGAGGACCTTGATGCGCGTGACGAGGGGGGCGAGCGCGCTCGAGCGGATGCGCGTCACCGGCAGGAGCTCCGACTCGACGCGGTAGGTGATGTCGACGCCCTCCGGCGTCGGCGAGACGTGGAGATCGCTCGCGCGGAGGTGGAAGGCGCCGCGCAGGAGCGCCTCGCACGCGCCGATGACGTCGGGCTCGGAGTCACCGACCAGCTCCGGGCCGATGCACCGCGCGACGTGGTCGCGCACCTCTTCCAGGATCTTCGCGGTGCCCTCGCCGACGATCGGCCCGCCCGCCCCACGACCTCGTCGCCTCCGCCCGAGCCCCCACTCGACGCCGCTCAGCACGAGGGCGCCTGCCATGGCGGCGCCGGCGATCGCGGGCACCGCGCTCCAAGGAGACTCCGCGAACGCCTGCGCCCAGCGCTCGCCGAGCGCATCGATGATCGGCGTTCGCTCGGCGGTCCACGCCGTCGCGCCGGCGCCCACGACCGCGAGCGCACCTCCGAGCCCGAGAAGCAGACGTGGGGTGGACACGGCCCGATGGTCGCACGAGGGACGGACGGGAGGAAAGCGAGCGGCGCTCAGCCGAAGACGCGTCGCGCGCCCGCGGCGAGCGGGAAGCCGAGCGCGATCGCCGCGGCCGCGAGGACCAGCTCGTTTCGGGTCGATCCATAGAGGAGCGCGACGGAGCCGGCCGCCCCGAGCAGCGGGATCACCGGGCCGAACGGGACGCGAAACCCGCGCGCGCGGGCCTCGAGCGCGCCGCCCTTGGCGGGCTCGACGGCGACGCGCCGCCGCAAGACGAGCACCGCGACGCACGAGAGCGCGTATTGGAAGACGACGGTGACGTTCGAGAAGCCCACGAGCTCCCGGTAGCTGAAGCGCACCCCGAGGAGGGCGGTGAGGATCGTGGTCGCGGCGATCGCGACGTGGGGGGTGTGAAAGCGTGGATGGATCGAGGCGAGCGCGCGCGGGAGCTGGCCGTGCTCGGCGATGGCCTGCGCGTAGCGCGGCGCGCCGAGCGCGCTCCCGGCCGTGAATCCGCCGATCGACACGATGCTCCCCACGAAGACGACGGCGCCGATCGTGGGGCCGAGGTAGCGGGCCGCGTCGACGAGCGGTGTGAGCGAGTCGACCGCGATCCGCGGGTACGCCCACTCCATGGCCACCTGCACGACCACGAAGAGCAGCGCCGCGAAGAGGAGCGAGCCGACGGTCCCGAGAGGCATGTTGCGGCGCGGGTTCTGGGTCTCGCCCGCCGGGACGGGCACCACCTCGAAGCCTTGCAACGGGAAGAGCGCGAGGTAGATGCCGTTGCCCACTCCCGCGAACGCGTGGGGAAGACCGCCTCCGACGTGCCCGGGGTGCGCGGCCAAGAGGGCGACGGCGACGAAGCACAGGATCGCGGTCACCTTCCCGAAGACGACGAGGTGGATGACCGTCGCGCCCGGTCGGACGCCGACGTAGTTGACGACGCCGAGCGCGAGGATCGTCGCCAGCACGACGAGCTTCTGGAGCACGATCGAGTGCACCCCGCAGAGCTCGACGAAGAGCGTCGTGTTGGCCGCCCACGAGATGAACGCGGTGAGCCACGAAGACCACCCGA
>CAYYKK010000043.1:0-5510 GCA_964467935.1 uncultured Polyangiaceae bacterium | reverse complement strand
GCTGTAAAGGGACCCCTTCACCCGACGACGAACCCGACGAGCGGTCCGAAGGCGTTCCGCGCGTAGAGGTAGGGGCCGCCGGTCTCGTCGCTCTGCCCGGCGAGCTCGGCGAAGGAGAGCGCGACGGGCATCAGCAGGATCGCGCAGAAGAGGAACGCGAGCGGGGACCATCCGCCCATTTCGCGGTGCATGTCGTCGGGCATCGAGAAGACGCCGGATCCGACGATCGCGTTGACGCCGATCGCGAGCACGTCGAACAGGCCGAGCCTCCGGACCGGATGCGCCATCGATCGCGGAGCATAGTCGGGCGCACGTCGCGGGGCGCACGGTTTGCGTCCGAGCGCAGCTGCTGCGAGGCATCCTCGCGGGATCGCGCGACGAAGGCGGCGTCGTCGTTCGATCGAGGTGTTTCCGAGCCGGAAACCGCCGTACGCTGCCGCCTGCCGAGGCGGTACGGAACGGCACCATCCGTGCAACACCTCCTCGTACAACTCGATCCGCCCGACACCAAGGAGCGCGCATCCCATGAGCACGGACCCGAACCCCCTCCAGAACTCGAAGTACGTCGTCGTCGCCTCGGTCGATCGCGGCTCGTTGAGCGCGCGCGTCCTCGAGGCCGCGTTCGAAGCGGCCGATCGTCCGGGGGGTGAGCTGCACGTCCTCGGCATCGCCGAGCCGAGCGTCGCGCCGGCCTTCGCCGGAGGCGCGCCGTACGCCGCGGAGATCACCCGCGTCGACCCGAAGGATCTCACGGCGCTCGTCGAGGCGACGCTGACGCCGGTGCTCGAGGCGCGCATTCAGAAGGAGCGCGCCGAGCGCGTCACGCCGCGCAAGCCGCCGCGCGTCGAGGTGCACACGGGCTTCGGCGCGCCGGCCGCCGAGATCGTCTGGTTCGCCGCCCACGTGAACGCCGACCTCATCGTGGTCGGCACCGCGGGTCGCCGCGGCTTCTCGCGTCTCTTGCTCGGCTCGGTCGCCGAGAAGGTGGTTCGCCTCGCCGGGTGCCCCGTCATGGTCGTCCGCGCGACGCAGCACAAGGCCGAGGAGCGTGTCCCCGAGATCGAGCCGCTCTGCCCCATGTGCGCCGACGAGCGCTTCAAGACGGGCGGCAAGGAGCTCTGGTGCGCGCGGCATCGCGAGCATCACCCGCGCGCCCACACGTACAACTTCGCGAGCACGCTCGACGCCGCGCCGCACTCGTCCACGTCGACGACCGGCGACTGAGGGATCGCGAAGCGAGCGCGCCGGCCTAGAACGGGATGGCGCGCTCGTCGTGGAAGAAGCCGCCCGTGGGGCCTCCCTCTCCGAGCAGAGCGAGCCACACGGGCGTCCTCGCTCCATCCTCCACGGAGCGCGGCGCGCCTGCGCCCCCCATGCGCGTGCGGACCCAGCCGGGGCTCGCCGCGTTGACCAAGATCCGGCGCGGATCATCGGCGAGCGCGCGCGCATAGACCCGCGTGAGCGCGTTCATGCCGACCTTCGAGACGCTGTACGCGGACGAGGGCCACCCGCGCGCCTCGTGCGCCTTCGCCGCGACGTCGCGCACGAACGACTCCATCAGCTGCACGAGCTCCGCCTCGTCGAGCGAGGGGCTCTCGAACCGGGCGCGCAGGGCGGGCGCGACGCACGAGAGCTCGCCCATCTTGCTCGAGACCATCACGACGCGCGCGCCCGGGCGCAGGAGCGGCAAGAGGCCATCGGTGACGCGCTTCGCGCCGAAGAAGTTCGCGTCGAGCGTCCGCCGGGCGACCTCGGCGTCGAAGCCGTTCATCGAGAGCCCCGCGTTGTTGACGAGGACGTCGAGCCCGCTCGAGAGATCGGCGACGAGCGCGCCGACGCTCTCCTCGCGCGTGACGTCGAGCAGGTGGTGCTCGGCGCCGACCGCCTCGATCGGCCGCGCGTCGTCGGCGCTGCGGCTCGTCCCGATGACCCGCAGCCCGCGGCGCACGAGCTCGGCGGTGATCGCGAGCCCGATCCCGCGGTTCGCACCGGTCACGACGGCGAGACGCCTCTCTTGCATCGCGCGAGCTTGCGCCGGCTCTACGAAGCGTGCAAGCGCCGGCCCGCGAAGGGCGGCGAGCAGACGAGCGGCTAGCTCCCGAAGGCGGCGTGCAGCAGGAGCATCGCGACGCCGGAGATGAGCCCCGCGGCGGGCAGGGTCAGGATCCACGCGACCAGGATGTTGCTCGCCACGCCCCAGCGCACCGCGCTGACGCGCTTGCTCGCGCCGACGCCCATGATCGCGGCGTTGATGCAGTGGGTGGTCGACACGGGCACACCGATGGCGCTCGCCGAGAGGATCGTGATCGTGCCCGCCGTCTCGGCCGCGAACCCTTGGAGCGGCGAGATGCGGATGATCTTCGTCCCCATCGTCTTGATGATGCGCTCGCCTCCCGCCATCGTGCCGAGCGCGATCGCCGCGGCGCACCCGACGATGACCCACATGGGCACGCCCGGCGTCGCGGCCTGCCCGGCGACGCTCTTCATCTCCGGGAGCATCCACGCAGGCAAGAGCGCGCGGTGCCCGGCGGCGATGAAGCTCATCAGGGCCAACGTGATGATGCCCATGCTCTTCTGCGCGTCGTTCGAGCCGTGCGAGAAGGCCATCGCGCACGCCGAGACGAGCTGCATGCGACGCGAGCCGCGCTGGACCGTCGCGGGGCGCAGACTCTTCACGATCCACAGCAGCGTGATCATGACGACGAACGCGATGATGAACCCGAGCGTCGGCGAGATGACGAGCGGCAGGAGGACCTTCTGCCAGAGCGCCGACCACTTGAAGGCGCCGACGCCCGCGTGCGCGACGACCGCGCCCGCGAGGCCGCCGACGAGCGCGTGCGACGAGCTCGACGGGATGCCGTACCACCAGGTCACGATGTTCCAGACGCACGCGCCGACGAGGGCCGCGAGCACGACGGTCTGCGTCACGATCGCCGGGTCCGCGAACCCCGACGCGATCGTCTTGGCGACCGCCGTGCCGCTCACGGCGCCGACGAAGTTGAGCACGCCGGCGATCAGCACCGCGGTGCGGATCGGCAGGACGCCGGTCGACACGACCGTGGCGATGGCGTTCGCAGCGTCGTGGAAGCCGTTGATGTAGTCGAAGACGAGCGCGATGACGACGACGAGGACGAGCAGCGCGACGACGCTAGCCATGCTTCACCGCCAAGTTCGTCAAGAACTCCGCGACGTCCTCGCAGTTGTCGACGGCCTCCTCGAGGATCTCGAGGACCTCCTTCTCACGGATGACGGCGCGAACGTCCCCTTCGACGCTTCGATACGGCCCCTGCGCGTCGGTGTCGGTCGAGAAGAGGGCCATCATCGCGGAGCGATAGATCGTGTCGCCCTCTTTCTCGATCGCCTTGACCGTGCGACCGGCTTTCCGAATCTCCTCGAAGTCGTGCTTGCGGAGCGCCGGCAGCACGTTCTTGAGCTCGAGCGTCGCCCGAACGAGGCAGTCGAGGAACTGCTGCGCGGGCTCGCTCGGCGTGCGGATGCCGTACATCACGAACGCGCTCGCGGCCGCGTACGCGCGGTCGAGCACGTCGTCGAGGCGCGACGAGAGGTTGTGGATGTCCTCGCGATCGAGCGGGGTGACGAACGTGCGCGCGAGGGCGTCTTCGACCTCGTGGGCGACCTTGTCGCCTCGCTTCTCGACCGCGTGCACGGTCTCCTGCACGTCCTTCGGCGGCTCGCTCTTCAGCCGCGCGAGCTCGACGGCGCCCTCGTGCGCGAGCACGGCCTGCTGCTCCAGGTAGTCGTAGAATCGATCGTCACGGGGAACGAGGACGCGAACGATGTCTTGGAGGCCCATGGGCGCGTCGGGTAGCACCGCGTCCGCGCGGTGCCGACACCTATTTGACGCCGTTTCGTCACCTGCCGACGGGGCGGCGAGGCCCTTTCAGCGGCGGCCACCGAAACGCGCCATGATCTCGTCGAAGCGCTTCAGCTTGGCCTCGACGAGGCCGAACACGGTGCCGTCGCCGTAGCCGTCCGGGCCGCCTCCTGCGGGTGAGCCGGTGAGCAGCTCGATGCCCTCCTCGACCGTGCTCACCGCGTAGACGTGGAACTTGCCGAGGCGGATCGCGTCGACCACGTCGCTCCGCAAGGTGAGCGCGTCGACGTTGGCCGGCGGGATGAGCACGCCCTGTGTCCCGGTGAGCCCCCCCTTGGCGACGCACACGTCGAAGAACGCCTCGATCTTCTCGTTGAGCCCGCCCACCGGCTGGATCGAGCCGCGCTGATCGACGCTGCCGGTGACGGCGAGATCCTGGCGGAGCGGCACGCCCGAGAGCGCGGAGATGAGCGCGTAGAGCTCGCTCGACGAAGCGCTGTCGCCGTCGATGGCCTCGTAGGTCTGCTCGAAGACGAGCGACGCGGAGAAGCCGAGCGGCCTCGTCTGCGCGAAGCGCGAGGCGAGGAACCCGGTGAGCACCAGCACGCCCTTCGCATGGAGCGGGCCGCTCATCTCGACCTCGCGCGCGATGTTCACGGGCCCCTCCGATCCGGGGTAGACGACGGCCGTGACGCGGCACGGCCGCCCGAAAGTCACGGGCCCGTCGGACAGCACGCTGATCGCGTTCACCTGGCCGAGGCTCCGACCCGCGACCTCGATGCGGATGGTCCCGTCGGTGAGCAGCTCGTGGATCGCGTCCCGGAAGTGGCTGCCTCGCCGCTCGGCGTTGGCGAGCGCCTCGAGCACGAGCACGCCGTCGACGACGTCACGGCCCTTGCGCTCGGCGATGTAGGACGCCTCGGTCGCGACCTCCGCGATGAGCCCGAGGCGGGAGCTGACCTTCGTCTGGCTCTCGGCGATGCGGCAGCCGTGCACGAGGAGCTCGGCGACGGCGTCCTTCGTGATCGGCTTGAGGCCGCGGCTCTTCACGAGGCCGGCGAGGAACGCGGGGTACGTCACGAGCGCCTCGTTCCACGAGAGCGTGTGCTCGAACCGCGCCTGCACCTTGAAGAGCTGGGAGAACTCGGGATCCGCCGCGTGAAGCTCTTGGTAGAGCGAGGAGCCCGCGACGAGGATCACCTTCACGTCGATCGGGATCGAGGGGAAGAGCAGCTCCTCCGCCGCGCCACGGTAGTAGGAGGGGTTCTGCTCGGGCACGATGAACTTGCCGGCGAGCAGGCACGCCTTCAGCTGCTCGTAGAGCGCCTCGTTCTTCAGGAGCGCGCTGGCCGGCAGGATGAGGAAGCCGCCGTTCGCCTCGTGGAGCGCGCCGGCGACGGCGAAGCCGGGATCAGGCGGGAAGGCCGAGTCGGGCGGGGAGTAGCTGCGACCGAAGAGCGACTGGAGCGTCGGGTGCGCGACCTCGACGACGGGCGCGCCGCTGTTCGGCTCGTGCTCGGTGAGCAGCGTCGGGACGATGAAGCCGCGCGAGAGCGTCGGCGGCTCCTCACCGCGCGGCTCCTCGACCATCTGGCGAACGCGCTTGGTCACCTCGGTCTCGAGCTCGCCGAGGAACTGGCTGCACGGGACGGCGGCCCCGAGGAACTGGTCGCAC
>CAYYKK010000042.1:0-32508 GCA_964467935.1 uncultured Polyangiaceae bacterium | reverse complement strand
CCGAGGGGGCCGCGCGCTGCGCCCCGAGCGCATGCACTTCGAGCGCATGCGCTCGGGGCGCACTCGGATCCCGGCGCGTCGCTCGGCGCCCGCGCGCGACGCCGCGACGCCTGCGCCTTGAAAGCGCGTCCCGGACACGGTCTGCTGCTCGGACCTTGAGCACCCTCACCCGCCGTGCGTGCTTCCCGGCTGCGCTCCTCGTCGTGACGCTCGGCTGTTCGAGCGACGCGGCCAAGCCGCTCGCGGCGAGCGCCACGGCCCTCGCGACGGCGAGCGCCGCGGTGACGGCGAGCGCGTCGCCGAGCGCCCCTCCGCCCGCACCGAGCGCTTCTGCCTCCGCTCGGCCGAAGGCGTCGCTCCCCCGCACCGGTCGCCCGTCGCTCCGTCAGTGGTGCGAGGCGTCGGCGCGCAAGACGCTGGTCGGCACTGGCGGCCTCTCTGGAGGCTGCTCGATGATCGAGGTCGCCGAGTGGATCATGGTCGCGTGCCCTCGGTCCGCGACGAAGGGCGAGGAGGAGCTCGTCTACGATCGCGCCGTTCCCGGGGGAGGCAGCATCGCGACGGCCGACGAGGTCGCCGTGGGGCCCGATCCGTCCGCGAGCGACGCGGTCGTGATCTCCCTCCGACCGGGCACGACGGCGAAGCCCCTGTTCTTCTACCGCCCCGTCGAGCATCCGACCTGGGCGAGGACGGAGGAGCTTCGCTTCTCGCTCTCCGCGGAGGCGACGAGCTTCGATGATCGACAGCTGCCCGATCTCGCCGACGTCGTCGATCGCGACGTCTCGCGATGCGCCGCGTATGGCGCTCCACCCGCTGCGTCGGCTTCCGCGAGCGCCGCGCCGAGCGCCGCTCCGTCGGACGGCCCCCTCGACGCGGGGCCGCAGCCGGGCGAGCCCGAGTTACCCGACGTCGAGGGAATGCCGCCCGTCCCGAGCGACGAGGCGTGGGCCGCCGAGAAGGAGGCGCTCGTCACGGGCTCCGACGCGCTCGGCTGCAAGACCAAGGTGAAGGACAGCTGGTTCTCCGCGCGGTGCAGCGGCAAGGTCGTCTTCCGAGGCGTCGCGGTCGAGGTCGGCAAGCACAGGACCCAGACGCACGCCGAGATCGTGGACGGTGAGCTCCGCGTGCTCACGCCCTTCGTCGAGGACACCGATTTTCGCGCCCGGATCACGCTCGCCGACGGCGCGCAACGCTTGAGCCTCGTGTGGCGCAAGGGAAAGCGTCCTCTCGAGATCGGCCGATTCACGGACGCGCGCTGAGGCGCGTTCGACGCGTCGCTCGCCGTCGCGACCGGTTGGACGCCGCTCGCACTTGCTGTAGAACCCGCCGGCCTTCGGAGCCCGGCGGTCGCGTCGCGGTCCTTCGGAGGGGTAAGGACCAAGCGAGATGTCTCTCGAAGTCGGGATCGTCGGCCTGCCCAACGTGGGCAAGAGCACCCTCTTCAACGCCCTCACCGCCGTCGGCGCCGAGGCGCAGAACTACCCGTTCTGCACGATCGAGCCCAACGTCGGCGTGGTGCCGGTCCCCGACGAGCGCCTAGAGACGATCAAGAGGCACATCAAGAGCGAGAAGATCATCCCGGCGATGGTGCGCATCGTCGACATCGCCGGCATCGTTCGCGGCGCGTCGACCGGCGAGGGCCTCGGCAACAAGTTCCTCTCGCACATCCGCGAGGTCGACGCGGTCCTCCACGTCGTGCGCTGCTTCGAGAACCCGGACGTGGTGCACGTCGACGGCGGCGTCGATCCGGTCCGCGACATGGACACCATCGACACCGAGCTCTTGCTCGCCGATCTGCAGACCGTCGAGGGCTCGCTCGAGCGCACGAAGAAGCAGGCGACCCACCAGAAGGAGCTCGCGGCGACCGCCGCCCTCCTCCAGAAGTGCCACGACGCCCTGAAGACGGGCAAGCCCGTCCGCGCGCTCGGCATCGACGATCCCGAGGAGCTCAAGATCCTCCGCGGCTTCGGCCTCATCACCGCGAAGAAGGTCCTCTACGTCGCGAACGTCGACGAGAAGGATCCGCGCGGCGAGAGCGCGCTCGTCCAGAAGGTGCGCGACCGGGCGAAGTCCGAGGGCTCGGACGTGGTCCCGATCTGCTCCAAGCTCGAGGCCGAGCTCTCCGAGCTCGGGCCCGACGATCAGAAGGAGATGCTCTCCTCGCTCGGCATGAGCGAGCCGGCGCTCGCGACGCTCATCCGCGCCGCGTACAAGCTGCTCGGCTTGACCTGCTACTACACCGCGGGCCCGAAGGAGATCCGCGCCTGGCAGATCCCGGTCGGCTGCCCCGCGCCGAAGGCGGCGGGCGTCATCCACACCGACTTCGAGAAGGGCTTCATCCGCGCCGAGATCTACAGCGTGGACGATCTCGACAAGTACAAGACCGAGGCGGCGATCCGCGCGGCCGGCAAGCTGCGCGTCGAGGGCAAGACGTACGTCTTCCAAGAAGGCGACATCGCGCACTTCCTCTTCAACGTCTGACGATGCTCGGCCTCCAGGACCTCGAGAAGTCCTTCGGGGCGCGGACGCTCTTCGAGGGCGTGACGATCACCCTCACCAAGGGGCATCGCTACGGCCTCGTCGGCGCGAACGGCTCTGGCAAGACGACGTTCCTCAAAATCCTCGCCGGTGACGAGGCCGCGTCGCACGGGACGATCTCGCTCCCGAAGGGGACGCGCGTCGGTGTGCTGCGCCAAGATCAGTTCCTCGCCGACGACGAGCGCATCCTCGACCTCGCGATGATGGGCGACGACGTGGTGTGGAAGGCGCTCCGCGATCAGGACGCCCTCTCGCACGGCGAGCACGTCGACCCGCACGAGATCGCCGAGCTCGAGGAGCGCGTCCGCATCCTCGATGGTTACACGCTCGAGGCGCGGGCGAGCGCGGTGCTCGAGGGCCTCGGCATCGCACAAAAGCTACACAAGGAGCCGCTGCGCATCCTCTCCGGCGGCTTCAAGCTGCGCGTGCTGCTCGCGCAGGTGCTCCTCGGCCGCCCCGATCTGCTCCTGCTCGACGAGCCGACGAACCACCTCGACATCCTCTCCATCCGCTGGCTCGAGAAGTTCCTCTCGACCTACGAGGGGTGCGCGATCGTGATCAGCCACGACCAGCGCTTCCTCGACAACGTCGTCACCGACATCCTCGACGTCGACTACGAGACGATCACGATCTACCCGGGCAGCTTCAGCAAGTTCGAGATCGAGAAGGCCGCGACGCGCGAGCGCAAAGAGACGCAGATCGAGAGGCAGCAGGAGATCATCGCGCACAAGCGCGAGTTCGTGGAGCGCTTCGGCGCCAAGGCGACGAAGGCGAAGCAGGCGCAGAGCCGGCTGAAGCAGATCGAGAAGATCGAGGTCGAAGAGCTGAAGAGCTCGTCGCGGAGGGCGCCGCGCCTCAAGATCGAGCCCCTCCGACCGAGCGGTCGCGACGTGCTCACGGTGAAGGGCGTCGCGAAGTCCTACGGTGACAAGCGCGTCCTCGGCGGCGTCGATCTCACGATCCGGCGCGGCGAGAAGGTCGCGGTGATCGGCGCCAACGGCCTCGGCAAGTCCACGCTCCTCAGGATCCTCGTCGGTCGCCTCGAGGCCGATCGCGGCGAGGTCGGCTGGGGTCACGAGGCGCGCGTCGGCTACTTCCCGCAGGACCACCGGGAGCTCATGCCGGACCCGAGCGTGAAGGTCATCGACTACCTCTGGGAGCGCGTGCCGCTCGAGGGCACGAGCTACGTCCGCGGGCAGCTCGGGCTCGTCCTCTTCTCGGGCGACGACGTCGACAAGCGCATCGAGTCGCTCTCCGGCGGCGAGGCGGCGCGGCTGCTCTTCGCGAGGCTCGCGGTCGAGAAGCCGAACGTGCTCGTGCTCGACGAGCCGACGAACCACCTGGATCTCGAGTCGATCAAGGCGCTCGCCGAGACGCTCCAGGCGTTCGACGGAACGGTGATCTTCGTCTCTCACAACCGCTGGTTCGTCTCCGAGGTGGCGACGCGCGTCGTCGAGGTGAAGGAGAGCGGCATCGTCGACTTCCCGGGCGGCTACGCCGACTACCTCGAGCGCTGCGGCGACGACCACCTCGACGCCGACGCCGTCCTCAAGAAGGCGAAGGACGCGCGCGCGGCCGACAAGTCCGCGGGCGCCGACACGGGCGCGAGCTGGGAGGAGCAGAAGAAGCGGCGCAACCGGCTCAAGGCCGTGCGCGATCGGCGCGAGAAGGTGACGCGCGAGATCGACGTGGCCGAGGCGCGACTCAAGGAGATCCGCGACGGCTACTGCGAGCCTGGGTTCTTCGAGCGCACCAGCGCGGACGCGGTCGCGTCGATCGAACGCGAGGAGAAGTCGCTCGCGGGCAAGGTCGAGGCGCTGATGCTCGAGTGGGAGTCGGTCGAGACCGAGCTCGGGGAGCTCGCCGCGCTGCTGGGGGAGGCGCCGTGAGCGAGAGAGTCGGCGCGCCTTTCGCGGAGGTGCTCTCGACGCTCGAGTCGATCGCGCCGCTCGCGCTCGCCGAGACCTGGGACAACGTCGGGCTCCTCGTGCCGCCCTCGTCGCGAGAGAGCACCGTCCTGCGCGCGCTCTTCACGATCGACCTGACCGAGCCCGTGCTCGCGGAGGCCGTCGACGCGTCGGTCGATCTGGTCGTCGCGTACCACCCGGTGATCTTCAAGGGGCTCACGCGGCTCGACGATCGCGTCCCTCCACACCGCGTGATCCTCGCGGCGATCCGCGCGGGCCTCGCCGTCTACTCGCCGCACACGTCGCTCGACGCGGCGCCAGACGGGATGAACGACTGGCTCGCGGAGGCGCTCGGCGGCGGCGCGACGCGGCCCATCACGCCGTCGCGGCAACCTTTCGACGGCGCGGGGATGGGGCGCGTCGTCGAGCTCGGCGCCGCTCGTTCGCTCGCGGAGATCGTCCAAGCGCTGAAGGCTCACCTCGGGCTCGCCCACGTCCGCCTCGCCGCGGCCCCGAGCCACGCCGAAGGAGAGCCGATCCGGAGCGCGGCGGTGTGCGTGGGCGCCGGTGGCGGGCTCTTCGAGTCGGTCGGCCACGTCGATCTCCTCGTGACGGGCGAGATGAGGCACCACGACGTCCTCGCGCGCGTCGCGCGGGGCACGAGCGTCGTCTTGACCGAGCACTCGAACAGCGAGCGCGGCTACCTCGCGCGCTACGCCTCGCGCGTGAGCGCCGCGCTCGAGGGCCGCGTCGCGTGCCTCGTCTCGGCGATCGATCGGGATCCCCTGACGACCGTGTGACGAGCGTCTCTCCCAGGCCGGTCTCTGCTGGCCGCGCGCGCCGACCCCGGCTAGGGTCCTCCGACCGAAGGAGGTCCCCATGGCCGAGAGCGTCCGCGCTTCCCACATCCTGCTCATGTACCAAGGCTCCGACCGTTCGAGCGCGACGCGCTCGAAGGACGAGGCGGCCAGCCAGATCGCGTCGCTGAAGGCGCAGATCGATGGCGGCGCGAACTTCGCCGATCTCGCGCGTCAGCACTCCGATTGCCCCTCCGGCAAGCGCGGCGGCGACCTCGGCCAGTTCGGTCGCGGCCAGATGGTGAAGGCCTTCGAGGACACCACCTACGCCCTCCCCGTGGGCGGCGTGAGCGGCGTCGTCGAGACCCAGTTCGGCTACCACATCATCCAGCGCACGGCCTGAGCGCGCGCGTCGAGCCCCTCTCGTCCTCCGAGACGGAGGGGCTCGACGGCGTCACCGCGCGACGGCCCCACCCGCGCCTCGCGCGAACCTGCGATCGAGCGACGGAGCGCGTCCTCACTCGTCGACCGGTCGCAGCACGACCGTGGAGTAGCCCACGGCGAGCCCCCGCCCGAGGTTGCCGTACGAGTGCCGTTGGTCGCCGCGGAAGACCACCACGTCGCCGGCCTCGAGCACGAACCGCTCGCCGGACGCGACGAGCTCGAGCGATCCCGACTCGCACGTGAGGTACTCGCGCGTCCCCGGCGTGTGCGGCGTCCCGACGAGGCGCGCCCCCTGCGGGATCTCGAGCCGCTCGAGCACCATGTTCGGCACCTTGTGGGGGAGGAGCGAGCGCACGCGAACGCCCTGTCGATCGCGCACCGGGAGCGACGCCTTCGGGTAGTGCTTCGCCGCGGGCGAGGGCGCCGCGAGGAGCTCCTCGAACGAGACCGACAACGCCATCGCCACCTTGTGCAGCACGGCCAAGGTCGGGTTCGACGCGCCCGACTCGAGGTTCGCCCACGTCGCGCGGGGCAGCCCCGACGCGCGGGCCATCTGCTCCTGCGTGAGGCTCCTCGCCTCGCGCAGCTGCCTCACGTTCGACGCGAGGCGCGCGGCGAGATCTTCCGGCGGCTGCGCCGCGGCTCTCCCTTGATCCATCGTGCTGGCATTCTGCCAACACATTGGCAAGGATGACAAGACACTGGAGCGCCCGCTCCATGCTGTCCTCATGAGCGAGGACACCGATTCGAAGAGGGGACACGAACGGACGGCGTTCATCACGGGCGCCTCGCGCGGGCTCGGCGCCGCGCTGGCACGCGAGCTCGCGCGCCGCGGGCTCCGGGTCGTGCTCGCGGCGCGCGGCGCCGAGGAGCTCGAGCGGGTCGCGTCGCAGATCCGTGAGGAGGGTGGCGTCGGGTACGCGCTCCCCCTCGACGTCTCGAACAAGGACGCCGTGCACGGCGCGGCGCTCGCCGCGGCCGCGCTGGTCGGGCCGATCGACGTGCTCGTGCACGCGGCGAGCACGCTCGGTCCCGTGCCGATGCCGCGGCTGCTCGACACCGACTGCGAGGATCTCGCGGACGTGCTCGAGACGAACCTCGTCGGGCCGTTCCGCCTCACGAAGGCGTTCGCGGGCTCGATGCTGCTGCGTCGCCGGGGCGTCCTCGCGTTCGTGTCCTCCGACGCCGCCGTCTCCGCCTACGAAGGCTGGGGATCGTATGGGGTGTCGAAGGCGGCGGCCGATCACCTCGCGCGATCGTTCGCCGCGGAGCTCGGTCCCCACGGCGTCCGATCCTTCGCCGTCGATCCGGGGGAGATGGACACCGCGATGCATCGCGCCGCCCTGCCGGACGCGGACCCCTCGACGCTCGAGCGACCCGAGCGCGTCGCGACGGTGCTGGCCGATCTCGTCCTCGGCGACGCGGGGAACGGCGAGCGGCTCGTGGTGGCGGAGGTGAGAGCGCGCGCGGAAGCGGAGGCGCGGCGATGAAGCCCGCAGTGTGGCCTCGCGGCGACAAGGCCGCCGAGCGTCTGATGGTCCTCGAGGCGTCGAGCGGAGCGATCGCGGTCCGAACGGTCGACGATCTTCCGTCGATGCTCGCGCCGGGCGATCTGCTCGTCGTCAACGACGCGGGCACGATGCCGGGATCGTTGGAGGCCTCGTCCGCGGACGTCGGCGCCTTCGAGCTGCGCCTGGCGTCGTTCGAGGGCGACACGCGCTTCCGCGCGATCGTCTTCGGCGCTGGGGACTACCGCGTCCCGACCGAGTCGCGCGGACGCGCGCCGACCCTGAAGGTCGGCGATCGGGTCAGCTGCGGCGCCGACCTCGAGGCGCGCGTCACCGAGGTCGACGTGGAGCACCCGCGGCTCGTGCGGCTCGCCTTCGCGGGCTCGCCCTCGCGGATGTGGTCGCGCATCGCCTCGGTCGGACGGCCCGTGCAGTACAGCTACGTCACGCGGCCGCTCCCCCTCTACCACGTGGAGACCTTGTTCGCGTCGCGCCCCTGGGCTGCGGAGATGCCGAGCGCGGGCCGCTGGCTCACGCAGCGACTCTTCGAGGCGCTCCTCGCCCGGGGCGTCCACGTCGCGCGCGTCACGCACGCCGCGGGCCTCTCTTCCACGGGCGAGCCCACGCTCGACGCGCGCCTCCCGCTGCCCGAGCGCTACGACGTGCCACGAGAGACGGTCGTCGCTGCGGCGCGGGCGAAGGCGCGCGGCGGTCGGATCGTCGCCGTGGGGACGAGCGTCGCGCGGGCGCTCGAGTCGAGCGCGCGGCGCGGCGATCGGGGCCTCGTGGCCGGCGAAGAGGTGACGTCGCTCCGCCTGGGACCCGAGGAGCGCCTCCGCTTCGTCGACGCGATCCTCACGGGCATGCACGAGCCGGGCACCAGCCACTTCGAGCTCCTCTCGGGGCTCGCGCGTCGCGAGGACCTCGCGCGCGCCTCGGAGGTCGGATCACGAGAGGGGTTTCTGCTGCACGAGTTCGGGGACGCCATGCTCGTGCTCGGACCCGAGCGGCCGAGGTTGCCCGAGGCCCCTTGATGCGCGAGCATCCGTCCGTGCAGGACGACCCGGAGCGAACGCTCGCGAGCGGCCCGCCCGAGGGCAGCGACGCCGAGCGGGCGCCGATCGACGTGGAGCGCACGCTGCCAGCGGGGGCGCCGATCGAGCCGCGCCCCGCCGGCGACGCGTCCGCCCCCGCCGATCGCACCCTCTTCGACGGAGGACCCTTCGCGAAGGCCGCGGAGGAGGCCGCGTCGGTCGAGCGGGGCGCGTCGCGCAAGTTCAGCCTGGACTTCGACGCGCCGACGCTCGAGCCGCCGACGCGCAAGGTGGAGCCTCCGCCGCGCGTCGCGGAGGAGCCGCCGACGCGCTGGCAGGAGCTCAAGGAGATCGGCAAAGAGCTCCTCCACAAGCACGAGCGCAAGATCTGGTGGCTGCACACGGCCTACGCGCTCTCGCTCGGCGCGTTCGTCGCCACGTTCGCGCAGAAGGGCTTCAGCGAGGCGCGCTTCCTCACCCTGTCGCTCGGCTTCGTCTGGCTCTTGGTCGTCGCGTTCTTCCGCTTCTTCGGCACGGGCGCCCAGCAGGACTTCATCACGGCGTGGCCCGGCGCGCGTCGCCGGTTCTTCGTGATGACCTACCTCATGAAGAACCTCTTCCAGGGGATGCTCTTCTTCCTCCTGCCGCTCTACTACCGATCGGGCAGCAGCGAGGCGAAGACGATCGGCGTCATGTACCTCCTCTCGGCGTGCGCGATCCTCTCGACGCTCGATCTCGTCTTCGACCGCGTGCTGCTCCGGTTCAAGCTCATCGCCTCGCTCTTCTTCGCCGTGACGCTCTTCGGCGTCATGAACGTCGCGATCCCCGCGCTCTTCCAGGACATCGCGACGATCGTGACGCTGCTCGTCTCCGGCGGGCTCGCCGTCGCGACGTTCTTCCTGTTCCACATCCCGCTCGCGTCGCTGAGGCGGCCGCTCGTCGCGGGGGCGTTCGTCTCGGCGGTGTTCCTCGGCGTGATCTCCTTCTACCTCGCGCGCCGGGCGTTTCCCGCGGTGCCGATGTTCGTGAAGGCGGGGGGCGTCGGCCCTGCGATCTCGAGCGACGGCACCCTGAGCTTCGAGGTGCGCGCGCTCCGCGCGGAGTCGTTCGGCGAGCTCTTCGCGGTGACGGACGTCGCGATCGTGGGGCGCGGCGACGAGCTCGTGCACGTCTGGCGTCACGACGGACGCGTCGTCTCGCACGTGGACATCCCGAGCGTCGTGCGGCCGCGGGAGCGCGGCCTCGAGCGCGTCGCCTCGCGCCTGCCGGAGAGCCACCGACCCGACTCGGTGTCGGGCCACTGGACGGTCGACGTCGAGACGGGCAGCGGCCAGATCGTCGGCCGGGTGGCCTTCGACGTGAGGCCCTAGTTGCGCTAGAACTCGGCCTCGATGATCCGCCGCAGCGCTCCTCGCTCCCTCGTGCGTCGACGTGGCCTCGTCGCCGCGTCTCTGCTCGCGCTCGCGCTCTCCGCGTGCGGTCACAAGGCGGATCCGGGCGTGACCGCGGAGAAGACCGCGGAGGCGGCCGAGTCGGTCGAGGCCCCGAAGGGACGCATCGTGGAGCGCGCGGGGAAGGTGGGCGCGCAGATGGCGCCCGTCCGCGCCGACGCCCCGCAGATGAAGGCGATCCTGTCCCCCGCGGAGCTCGGGTACCCGACGGCCGGGATCAAGGCCATCGATCCCGCGTGCTCCGCGCCGTGGGTGCTGCTCGCGACCGCGCCCGCCGCGGTCGGTGACGACTACCGTTTCCCTTGGATCGAGCAGGCGCTCGTCGCGAACCCGAAGGCCTTCTCCGTGGTCGACGCGCCGAGTGCGGCGGGGCAGGTCTCCATCGAGGTGCACAAGAAGAGCGACTACATCGCAGTTGCAAGATGTAGCGACGCGACGACGTGCACCAAGCTCGCGGCGATGTACAAGGACGTGGCGAAGACGAGCAGCCCGGAGACGGGGTGTGGCGACCTGCCGATGGGCCTCGGCGCGTCGACGCGGACGCGCAGCTTGGCGGCGGCGATGCCCGATCCGAAGGACACGCTCGGGCTCTGCGCCCGCATCGGCGCGTGCGCCGTCGCGCGCGACCCGATGACCCGCGAAGATCCCGGGGGCGCCTGCCAGAAGGCGCCCTCGAGCTTCCGGACCGAGTGCGGAACGAAGCCCTCGTGCGACGAGGTCGCCTCCTGCCTCGCACGCTGAGGGCCGGCGCGCGCGGATCGGCGCCGCCTCCGAGGCCCCCTAGGCTCGCCGCCCTCCCGAGGGCGCCTAGGCTCGCCGCCTCGGCGCGGCTCGTCAGCTCTCCGCCTCGGCGCGGCTCCTCAGCTCTCCGCGGCGAGCCACTCGCCGAAGCGTTCTCCGATCATCAGCGTCGCGAGGTTCGTGTTCGCGCTCGGGATCGTCGGCATGATGCTCGCGTCGGCGACGTGGAGCCCCGACACGCCGCGGACGCGCCCGCGCGCATCGACGGCGCCCTCCTCGATCGACTCGCGGCTCATCGGGACCGTGCCGCACGGGTGGTAGCCCGAGCCACAGACGAGCGGCACCACCTCGCGGAGCCGCTCGGGGCGGGTGAGCGCGCGGTGCGAAGGGTAGAGCGGGAAGGCGAGGTCTCGGAGCGGCGCGGTCCGCGCGAGCGCCCACAGATGCTCCATCGCCTCGAGCGCACGCGCCATGTCCTCCGGGTGATCGAGGAAGCGCATGTCGACGATCGGCTTCGCGCGCGGATCCTTGCTCGCGAAGTGGATGGTACCCGAGCCCCGCGGCTTGCCGATGGTCGTCATCATCGTCACGAGGGGGAAGACGAGCCCCGCGAGCGGGAGGTTCGAGCCCGGCTGGGTCGCTAGATCGAACGGGTGCTCGCTCCCGCGCGAGGTGTGGCGCACCATGACCTGCAGCAGCGGATCCTCGGCGCTCGCGACGCCGAGGCGAGGCGCGAGGATGATCGCGACGCCAGGATGGTCGAGCAGGCGACGCCCCACGCTCGGAGAGTCGACGCGGACCGCGACGCCGAGCCGATCGAGCTCGGCGCGCGGCCCGATCCCGCTGCGCAAGAGGACGCCGAGCGAGCCGACGGCGCCCGCCGAGAGGACGACCCGCTCGGCCTCGATCGTCTCGGCGCGCCCGCGCTCGTCGAGGACCACGACACCCACGCAGCGTTCGCCGCGGAACACGAGCGAGGCCGCGTGACGGCCCGCCAGGATCCGGAGGTTCTCGCGTCGCCTCACCTCCGGGCCGAGGTAGCAGCGCGAGGCGCTCATCCGCTCGCCGGCGACGCGGTTCATCGCGTGCGGCCCGAACCCGCACGGCAGCTCGGGGTTGTTGTGGTCGATCGTCTCCGCGTGGCCGAAGGCACGCGCGGCCTCCAGGAAGCCGGCCTGCCACCGCGCGAGCTCCTTCCGCTTGTGGCGCCGGATGGGGATGGGGCCGTCTCGACCGTGCCACTCGTCGTCGAAGTCGAGGTCGTGCTCGAGCCTCTTGAACGCAGGCAGGCAGTCGCGAAAGGACCAGCCGTCGAGCCCGCGCGACGCCCATTCGTCGAAGTCGTAGGGGTGGCCGCGGAGCGCGATGCACGTGTTGACGGCGCTCGAGCCTCCCACGACGCGACCGCGCGGGAAGTCGAACGGAACGCGTTGCTGCGGCGTCGGGCGCAGTCGGTAGCCCCAGTCGTGATCGCGCATCGAGTTGCGACGGCCGTCCCGCAGATCGCGCGGCGTGGTCGCGACCGTCGGGTAGTCGGGGCCCGCTTCGACGAGCGTCACCTCGTGCGCTCGTCGCGCGGTGAGCCGCGACGCGATCACCGCGCCCGCCGATCCCGCGCCGACGATCACCGTGTGCATGGCTCCTCTAGCCACGGCCGACCGCGGGCGCCAATGCCCCGTGTCTGTAAAGTGTAAAGTGTCGCTTGACACATGGCTCGGCGACTCTAGACTCCGCCCATGCTCTCGGCGATCGCCCACCGACTCTTGCCGCCTCAGCTGCGGCGCGACCTCGACATGGTGCTCCGCGGCCTGCGCGGTGAGCCCGTCTCGCCGTTCGTCTCGCGTGGCTCGCCGGTCGCTCGCGTCGCGGCGACGAGCCGCGGTCGTCGCCTCACCGTCGCCGAGGTGCGCCGAGAGACGGCGGACGCGGTGACGCTCGTCCTCCGCGATCCGACGGGCGCCGGCATCTCGTTCGAGGCGGGGCAGTTCTTCACCCTGACGCGCGTCGTGGACGGCGAGGCGGTGAAGCGCGCCTACTCCGCGTCGAGCTCGGCGCTCTCGACCGACTCGGTCGCCGTGACGATCAAACGCGTCGAGGGCGGGCGGGTCTCGAGCGACATCCACGCGCGCGCCGCCGTCGGCGAGACGATGGATGTGCTCGGCCCGTCCGGCTCCTTCACCGTGCCGTCGTGGGTCAACGACGTCGTGCTCGTCGGCGCCGGCTCGGGGATCACGCCCCTCATGTCGATCGCGAGGACGCTCCTCGCATCGAGGCCGCGTTCGCGCGTCGAGCTCGTCTACGGCAATCGCGCCGAGGACGACGTGATCTTCGCCGACGCCCTCGCCGATCTCGCGCGCGAGCACCCCGATCGGTTCGCCGTTCGCCACGTGCTCGAGCGCGCGGGCTCGCGGATCGCTGCGAGTCGCGTGGGGCGGCTCGACGAGGGCGCGCTGCAAGAGGAGCTCCGAGCGGCGGCGGCGCGACCCGGCGCCACGTTCTACGTCTGCGGCCCCGAGCCCGTGATGGACGCGGCGGCGCGGGTGCTCGCGGGCTTCGGCGTCGACGGCGATCGCGTCAAGACGGAGCGCTTCTCGAGCCTGCGCGCCGCGCGATCGGCGAGCGAGCCGGAGGAGGTGACCGTCGTCGACGCGGGGGGGCGACGGTCGCTCACGGTCGCGGTGGGGGAGACCATCCTCGAGGCCGCGACGCGCTCCGGCGTCGAGCTCCCGTTCTCCTGCACGGTCGGCGGTTGCGGCGCCTGCCGGGTCAAGCTCCTCTCCGGCGACGTCGCGCTCGACGAGCCGAACTGCCTCCATCCGGACGAGCGTCGCGAAGGGTACGTGCTGTCCTGCGTCTCGAGGCCGCTCGGCCCCGTGTCGATCGAGGTCGAGTGATGCACACGTCCGCCCACGGCGAGCCGCGGAGGACGGAGCCGCGCGCCGTCAGCCCCTCGCATCCCTACCGGATGAAGGATCTCTGCGAGCTCACCGGGCTCGAGCGCCAAGCCATCCACTTCTACATCCAGGAAGGCCTCGTCCCCGAGGGCCACAAGACCGGCAGGAACATGGCGTTCTACGGCGACGAGCACCTCGAGCGGATCCGGCTCATCAAGCGCCTGCAGCGCGAGCAGTTCCTCCCGCTCCGCGCCATCGCGGCGGTGTTGAACGGCGGCGAGAGCGACTTCGAGCCGGGCCAGCGGGCGCTCCTCCTCGAGGTGAAGAGCAAGCTCGACGGCATGCCCCTCGCGTCGGCGTCGGCCGAGACGGTCCCGGCGGCCCCGCTGCTCGCAGCGCACGGCCTCGAGGCGACGGACCTCGACGAGCTCGTCGGCGCGGGTCTCATCGCCGTCAGCGAGGGATCGGGCAGACGCGGGCCGCGCGTCCCGGCCGACGACGCGTGGCAGCTCGAGCTCCTCGGCGAGCTGCGCCGCGCGGGGCTCACGCGGGAGCTCGGCTTCACGGCGCGCGACTTCGCTCTCTACGCCGAGGCGATCGATCGCCTCTTCGCGGCCGAGAAGAAGCTCTTGCTCGATCGCCTCGAGCACCTCGCGCCGGAGGCGATCGCCTCCCGCGTCGATCGCGCGCTGCCCATCATCGGCACGCTGCTGTCGCGCTACCACACGACGCGTGCTCGCCACTTCTTCGCGGCGCTCGGGGCGACCGCTCCCGAGCCCGCACCGCGGCCTCCCGGCCGGCGCACCGGTGCTCCCGCGCGATCCAAGAAACGAAGCTGAGTCGAAGGAGAACGTCAGATGCTGTCGCAAACCGTACTGAACATGTTGCCTTCGCGCGTGCGGAGCCAGGTCGACGCGTGGGCCGAGGCGGTGGACGTCCTCCGCGAGATTCGCGACCCCAAGGTGGCTCGCGCGCTCGGTCCTTCGGGCGTCCGCGGCCTCTTCCTCCGACGCGGAAAGCAGGGCGTCCCCAGCAAGATGCCCGCGTCGCACGTCGCCCATTTCGACTGGACCTATCCGTCGGACCAGCCCGAGATGGCCGACCTCTACCGACGCGCGAAGGAAGGCCAGTGGGACGGCGATCGCGATCTCGCCTGGGGCACGTCCGTCGATCCGATGAACCCCGAGGTGCCGCTCATCCCTGCGGAGTTCATCGACTACGGGCTGCTCTCCGAGTACGGCGTCCGCCTCGACGAGGCGGAGCAGATGAAGCTCCGCGGCAGCGTCGTCACGTGGATGTTGAGCCAGTTCCTCCACGGCGAGCAGGGCGCGCTCTTCGCCGCGGCGCAAGTGACCGAGGCGGTGCAGTTCTTCGACGGCAAGCTCTACGGTGCGACGCAGGTGATGGACGAGGGGCGGCACGTCGAGGTCTTCAACCGGTACCTCACGCAGAAGCTCGAGCGCCTCTACCAGATCAACGACAACCTCTTCGTCATCATCGACTCGCTCATGACGGACTCACGCTGGGACATGAAGTTCCTCGGCATGCAGATCATGGTCGAGGGCCTCGCGCTCGGCGCCTTCACGACGCTCTACAAGCAGACCCAGGAGCCCCTGCTGAAGGATCTGCGCCGGCGCGTGATCATGGACGAGGCGCGGCACGTCCACTACGGCGTCGTCGCGCTCCGGGAGCACATCAAGAGCGAGCTCACCGACGCCGAGCGCCGCGAGCGCGAGGAGTGGGCCTTCGAGGTGTCGCTCCTGATGCGCAACCGATTCATGGCCTACGAGGTGTTCGACGAGTGGTTCGAGGGTCGTATGAGCCGCGCCCAGTGGCGAGAGTTCATGGATCGCACCCCGGGCATGCGCGAGTTCAGGCAGGTGATGTTCTCGCGCCTCGTGCCCAACCTCCGCGAGATCGGGCTCCTCCCTCAGCGCATCATGCCCGCGTACGAGCGCGTCGGTCTGATGCAGTACTTCGGCGGCAAGGCGGCCCCCGAGCTCACCGGCGAGGATCTCGTCGCGTCGATCGCGGCCTAGTTCGGTTAGCCTGCCGGGCATGCGTCCTCGAAGCGGAGCGCGGCTCGCGCTCGGTCCTCTCTTCGCGCGCGCGGCGACCTGCGCCGCCGCCCTCCTCGTCGCGTCGTGCTCTGGCGCGCCGGAGCGCACCGGGGCGGCGCCGTGCGTGACGTCCTCCGCTCCTGCGCTGCCGGCGCCGCCGTCGTCCTCGAGCGTCGTTCGCGCGCTCCCGAAGGGCCCCGTCGACGGGGCGCGCGTCGCGGTGGGCGTGCACGGCGCGGTGGCGAGCCAGGAGGGCAACGCGAGCGACGTGGGTATCGAGATCCTTCGTCGCGGGGGCAACGCGGTCGACGCAGCGATCGCGGTCGCGTTCGCGCTGGCCGTCACGCACCCGTCCGCGGGCAACGTCGGCGGCGGCGGGTTCATGCTCGTACGCATGGCGGACGGCTCGACGACGGCGATCGACTACCGCGAGACCGCGCCCGCCGCGTCGTCACGCGACATGTACCTCGACGCGAAGGGCGACCTCACGAAGGACCGCCTCGTCGGCGCCAAGGCAGCGGGCATCCCCGGCACCGTCGCGGGGCTCTTCCTCGCGCACGAGCGGCTCGGCAAGCTGCCGTGGAAGGATCTCGTGACGCCCGCGGTCGCGCTCGCCCAAGGCGGCTTCACCCTCGATCCCGTGACGGCCGAAGACCTCGCGAAGGTGCTCCCCACGCTGAAGGAGGCGCACATGGACGAGGCAGCGCGGGTGCTCGCGCGACCCGACGGGACGCCGCTGCGCGCGGGCGATCGCTTCGTTCAGCCCGAGCTCGCGAAGACCCTCGGGCTCGTCGCCGAGGGCGGCGCGAAGGCGTTCTACACGGGCCCGCTGGCCGAGACGATGGCGCGCGAAGTGTCGAAGGCCGGGGGCATCTGGACCCCGGCTGATCTCGCGTCGTACCGCGCCCTCGTCCGCGACCCCATCCGCTTCTCGTATCGCGGCCACGAGATCATCGCGATGCCGCCGCCGTCCGCGGGGGGCATCGTCCTGCGACAGCTGCTCGGCGCAGCGGAGGTCCTGCACCTCGAGACGAAGCCGTGGCGCAGCGCCGACGAGGTCCACCTCTTCGCCGAGGCGATGCGCCGCACGTACGCCGATCGCAACGAGCTGCTGGGCGATCCCGACTTCGTGAAGATCCCGATGAAGGAGCTGCTCGATCCGAGCTACATCGCCGGGCGCGTGAAGGACGTCGACCCTGCGAAGGCGACGCCCTCGTCTCAGATCAAGGCCGGCATCGAGCCCGGCCACGAGTCCACGCAGACCACCCATTTCTCCGTGGTCGACGAGGCGGGAGACGCCGTCTCGAACACCTACACCCTCAACACCGGCTACGGATCGAAGTTCATGATCCCGGGCACCGGCGTCCTGCTCAACAACGAGATGGACGACTTCGCGACGAAGCCAGGCTCGGCGAACGTCTTCGGCCTCGTGCAAGGCGAGCGCAACCGCATCGAGCCGAAGAAGCGCATGCTGAGCAGCATGACGCCGACGATCGTCGTGAAGGACGGTCGCCTGCGCGCCGTCGTCGGCTCGCCGGGAGGTCCGACGATCTCGACGACCGTCGCGCAGATCATCCGCGGCCTCATCGACTACGGCCGCCCGCTCGACGAGGTGATCCCCGCTTACCGCGCGCATCACCAGTGGCTCCCCGACATGATCTTCACCGAGGAGGGGATGCCCAAGGACGTCGAGGCCGCGCTCGTCGCGAAGGGCCACGTCGTGAAGCGGCAGCCGCGCATCGGTCACGCGAACTGCATCGAGGTCGATCCTGCGACGAACGGCTTCCGCGCGGTCGCCGACACGACGCGCGGCGGAGGGAAGGCGGCGGCCTACTGATCCGGGGGCGCCACGCCGCCGAACGAGATGGAAAGCGAAGAGGGACCGGCGCTCGCCAGTCCCTCTTCTCTTCGTTCGCGCCTCCGCGGCTCGGCGAACCGGCCGCGGCCCGAGCTCACTGCGCCGGGTTGAGGTTGATGACGCCGTCGAGCGCCGGACCGTTGTAGAAGTCCTGCACGCGTCGGATGTCGCCCTTCGCGACCGCGTACGCGACCGCCGCACCCGCCGAGGCCGTGGTCTGGTTCGCGCCCTGGCCGGGCATGTTGTTGCCGGTGGTCGGGTCCCAGCCCTCGGCGTTTCCGTTCGCCTTCACCTGGCCGAACCAGCCGGTCTTCAGGTAGCCGTTGCCCATCGCCATGACCCAGTTCGAGTTGCCCGGCGTGCCGTCCGGCCAGCCGCTCGCCTGCGTCGGATCCTTCGGTGTGTCGCCGTGGATCGTGAGCACGACCGTGTCCGAGAGCATGCGCGCCGTGCACGACGGATCGGGCGTCGCGTGCGCGTCGTTCATGAACTCGTCGAGCACCTTGCCGAGGCCCGTGACGGTGGCCTGGAGGTTCTGCATGTTCGCGAAGGCGCCGTGCGGATCGTCGCGCATCGCAGGCAGGATGACCGACTGGGTCAGCCCGAGCTTGAACGCCTTCACCGCGGTGATGAGCGTCTTGCCGATCTCGACGATCTTCGTGTTCGTGCCGCCATCGATGCCGTAGCGGGTCATGTCCGCCGCGGTCGGCTGCAGCTGCGCCGCGAGGTTCTTGCCTAGGAAGTTCGCCGCCTGCTTTCCGATGCGCAGACCGCGGAGCTCCGTCGCGCGCCCCGCCGCCTTGTTCAGGCCGAGGAACGCCTTGTAGTACGCCTCGAAGAGGGCCGAGTCCTCCGGCGCCTGCAGGATGGCGCGCGACGCGGCGCTGTTGAACAGCTGCACGAGGCCGTCCGCGTTGGCGACGGTCGTGGGGAGCGGGGCGCCTTGGGCGCTGCCGAAGCTCAGCGGGGTCACGCCGATCACCGGCAGGAGCGACGGCGTGGTGCGCTGAATCGCGGCGCACACCGCCAGCATGCTCTGGTTGTTGCCGACCTGCGCCGCGCTCGTCGGCGTCGCCGTGTGCGTCTCGTTCTGCCCGGCGAAGAGCCCGGTCAGGTACTTGGTCTTGCCGAACGACGCCCACGGCGCCTGGGGGCCGAGGTAGAGCGGCTTGTCGCTGCCCGCGGCGAGGCCGCCCTGTCCGAAGGCGTGGTACGCGAAGCCCTGGTTGTTGGACTGCGCGATCTCGACCTGCGGCCAGAGGAGCTGGAACCAGGCGAAGCCGCCGTTGCCGGCGACGATGTGGATGCTCTTGTTCGTCGCCGCGCACGCGGCCGTGTCGGCCATCGCCGTGCCCGCGCTGTCCGCGATGACGTTGAGCACCTTCGAGCGGTCGAGGGCGAGCGCCGCGCCGACGGCGGTGGACCAACGCAGGAAGCTGCGTCGCGAGGGGCCTTGGAGGTTCTTCAGGCGTTCGATCACCATGGTCGTCTCCTTCGTCACTCGCAGGAATGGGCGGCGCTGAGCATCGTGGCGACCGCGATGGCCTTGCCCTTGTCCGGAGTGGACGCGGACACCACGAGGCTGTTGCAGATGGCGACGTGCTCGGGCGTCGCGGGGCGGCCGATGAGGCAGCTGATCGCATCGGCGTTGCACTGGTCATTGGCGTCGAACATCTGCGGACCCGTGCCGTTCACCTGGCAG
Source organism: uncultured Polyangiaceae bacterium (assembly GCA_964467935.1). GTDB lineage: Bacteria > Myxococcota_A > Polyangia > Polyangiales > Polyangiaceae > CAYYKK01. The sequence goes on along the minus strand of CAYYKK010000042.1, from coordinate 13,574 downwards.
GCGGGCGCGGTCGAGATGTTCGCGATGATTTCGGGCGCAGCCTGCACGAAGATGTCGAACTGCTTCGCAGCGCCCGCCGCGGTCCACACGAGGGCCTCGCCCACGCGCGCGGGGTAGTTCGCCGCGCCGAGCGCGGTGCCGCCGGCGTTGAGGAGATCACCCGCCGTGGGAGGCTGGCCTTGACCGGCCTTCATGCTGAGGTCGACGCCGAGGTCGGTCAGCACGTTGCGGATCGTCGCGATGGGCAGCTTCTGGCAGGAGTGCAGCCGCGTGCGAATCTCCGGCGGGCCCTCCTCCTCGCGCTGCTTCGCGATCTCGAGCGGGTCGCGGGCGGCGTCGTCTTCGCCGAGCGTCGAGTCGTGATCGAACGTGTTGCCGGGAGAGGAGGCGTAGCCGGGCTGGTTGTTCGGATCGGTCGTGGGATCGTCCGAGCCGTTGCTCGCCTTCGTCGGGTTCGTGAGGCTCGTCGGGTTCTGCCCAACGCATCCCATCAGCGCCGCGGCGAGCGCGACGCCGAGGAGCGCGAGGTGGCCATTCTTGTCGATGCTTCGGTTCATCGTGGGTCTCCTTGCGCGTCCTAGAACTTGGTGAAGTCGTCGCTCAGCATGATCTCGCGGAGCGTTGCCTTGAGGTCGTAGCCGCTCTGCGTGAAGCTCGCGATGTGCGGCTCGATCACCGAGAGCGGCACGGTCGCGAGGTCGGCGATGATGTCTTCCTTGCTCATCGCGAAGTTCCACATGCGGGCGACGGCGCACTCCGCGACGTCCGGGTCGGTCGACATCGCCGAGCCGAGCGCCGGGAGGTCGGCGACGGGCTCACCGTGACGCCATGCAGTTTTCTCGCCACTCGCCAGCCAGTGCGACATCTGCGTCGGCACCGGGTCCGGCGCGATGGGCGTCATGACCGAGATTTTGTTCTGCAGCTGGCCCATGTCGTCGAAGTTTCCGAAGAGCGGCGCCAGGTGGTTGATGGTCGTGTGGCAGTTCGCGCAGACGACCGACTTGGTGTCCTGGAAGTTGATCGGGTCGTTGCCGATCGAGTTGAAGTCCCAGGGGGAGGTGAAGTCCTTTCCATCCACCTTGGTCGGCGTCGTGACGACCTCGGCCGGGAACTTCGTGCAGACGAAGGTCTCCTGCACCCAGCGAACGCGGCGGAACGCCATGTTGCTGTAGAACTGCGTCATCACCTCGGGGTTCGTCAGCACGCCCGCGTGCGTCGCGACCCCGTTCTGGCAATCGGCCGAGGTGAAGGTGTTGGTCGAGGCGTCGAAGGTGGGGCAGGTCCCCGTCTTCGCGGTGAAGAGCTCCGTGTAGGGCTTGCCCTCGCTCATGATCTGCGCGGCGAAGGTCGGCGCGGTGTCGAGGCCCGGGCCGCCCATGCGCATCGCGTCCGCCCAGAACTTCACCATGCGGCCGTTGAAGCGCGGGTCGGCGAAGAGCTTGTCGAGCTCCTGCGTGTAGGCCGCCTTCTTGTCGCTCGCGGTCTGGATCTTCTTCACCGTCGCGAGCGTCGGCAGCGTGCCGACGAGCTTCATCGTGGCCGTGCGGATGGCCTCGTTGTAGTCGGTCACACGATCGTCGAGCGCCGTGTGTTGCGCCGTCGAGCCGGTGCCGTTGCCGTTGCCGTTGGTGCCGGTCCCGTTGCCGGAGCCGTTGCCGTTCCCGTTGCCGTTCGGGTCGCTGCCGGTGCCGAGGCCGCCGGGGCCCGTGGCGTTGCACGCCGCGAGGAGCATGCTGAGCGGCAAAACGAGGAGCGTGAGCTTCTGACGCATGAGTCGCCTACCTTTCACGTCGCACGGCTCGCCATCGACAGACACAGTGTCGAGCCTCGTTTGTCGGGTTTCAGTCGAAGTTTGCATGATCAGTTCTCGCCCATGATCCAGGGGGTGAGGGTCTGCTTGAACGTGTTGAACGTCCCTGCGTTGCCGCCGAACTTGTAGGGGTGGGCAGCGTTGCCCCCCGGGTCGGTCGTGACGAAGATCTGGCTGGAGCCGGGGTTCGCGGGGGTGATGCGGTTCTTGATCTGCGCGCACGCGGCGGCCGGGTTGCTCGACAGCTGCGACATGTCGACCGCCGCGTTGGCGGCCGCGTTGCCGCCGCCGTGGCAGCCGAAGCAGCGCTGCTGGAACTGGGGCGCCGCGGCGTTGTTGAAGTCGGTGAGGTCCTTGCAGCCGCCGCCGCTCGAGCCGCCGCCGCCCGCGCCGCCCGTGCCGCCGTCGGTCCACGGGTCGGCCGTCTCGAAGACGATCGAGAGCTTCGCGTCGGCGACCCAGTTGTCGAGGATCAGCAGGCCTTGGCCGAGGGGCGTCGCGCTCTCGGTCGGGACGAAGGTGTCGATGCCCGCGAAGTTGTCGACCGGATCCGGATCGGGCGAGGTGCCCTTCGGGTAGACGACGAACAGCGGGTGAACGAGGTGGACGCCGGTCTTCGTCGTCGTGTGCACCTGGACGTCGCTCAGCTGGAGCGTGGTCGGCGCGATGGTCGACGCGTTGAACGTGATGGCGACGCCCTCGAGCTTCGGATCGAGCTGGGTGAGGTAGATCGCGTTGAAGCCCATGATGGGCGCCGCGGGCGCGATGGAGGGCTTGTTCGCGTCGATGGGCTTGCCGATGACGGCCGCCTCCGCCGTGAGCCACTCGGTGAGCTTCGGCAGCAGCGAGTCCTTGTACATCGGGTCGTCGAGGCTCGTGCCCGAGTGCTTGCTGCCGGCGCGCGGGTACGTGAGCAGGATGCTCTGCGTCGGGTCCTTGGTGATGACGCCGGGCCACGACGAGATGCTCGCGTAGACGTCCGGGTCGGCGAGGAAGGGCGTGTCGGCGAGCCCGCCGGCCTTGTGGCAGCTTCCGCACGCCGCCTCGAGCTGGGGCTCGAGGGCGGTGAAGAGGACCTTCGGATCCTGGGTCAGCCCACCGCCGACGCCGCTCGTCGCGGCGCCGTTCTGCGCGCCGCCGCCGGCGCCGCCAGAGTAACCCCCGGTGAGGCCGCCGGGCTGGGCCGCGCAGCCAGCGCCGTTCGCCGAGAACGAGGCGAGCGCGGCGGCCGCGATTGCGAGAGCCAAGGAGGAGGTAGTGGAGCGCACGATAGCGATGATTGCACGCTCCAGGCCAAACTTGCGAGAGTCTAAACTAGCGGAATTCTTTCAGTAGCTCCGATGTAGGCGATCTGTCGCCCATGGAGAAACTGGATCGCAATTTATCCAGCGCATGGATCCAGTAACGACGCGTCGGAGGCGCTCCGAGCGCTCAGCGCGCGTCGCGGCGATAGGGAGATCCTGCGGCGTTCGGCACGATCGTGAGCTCCGTCGAGAGCGGCGCGTTGGTGACCACCGGGCTGACCACCACGGCGCGCTGCACCGTGCCGGCGATGGTTCGCAGCACGCGGAGGCCATGCGCGGAGGGGATCTGCTCGACCGTGGGCGCGGTGCGATCCGGCAGGAGGAACCGGTCCGAGAGATAGACCACGCCCGTGGATCGATCGACCACCGCGGGCTCCTCGTCGTAGACCACGTCGCCGAGCAGGCCGCTCTTGCCGAAGTAGGTGAGCTCGACCACGGCCGCGCGCGCGATCGGGGCGAGGAAGGCGACGCGGACGACGAGGGGCTCGTTCACGCCGAGTCGTTACCACGCCGCGCATCGCCGCGACAGCCGGCCCGGCGGGGCGCCGCGATCTGGTAGAGTCGCCCTCCCGCGCGAGCGCGCGGCTCGGAGGATGCGCACGTGAGAGCCATCGTCGTCGAAAGCGCCTTCGGTCTCGACCACCTCGTCGTGCGCGAGCGCAGGGAGGCGCCTTGCGGTCCTCGCGACGTGCGGCTCGCCATGTCGGCCGCGAGCCTCAACTACCGCGATCTGCTGATGGTGAAGGGCCTCTACAACCCGCGTCAGCCGCTCCCGCTCGTGCCCCTCTCCGACGGCGTCGGCACCGTCGTGGAGCTCGGCGCGGAGGTGCGTGGCCTCGCCGCGGGCGATCGGGTGTGCCCGATCTTCGCCCAGGGTTGGCTCGCGGGCGAGGTGACCAAGGAGAAGCTCGCGACGACGCGCGGCGGTCCGCTCGAGGGGGTGCTCGCCGAGAGCGTCGTCGTCCCGGGCGAGAGCGTCGTCCGTGTTCCTTCTCATCTCAGTGATGCAGAAGCATCGACGTTGCCTTGCGCGATGCTGACGGCCTGGAGCGCGCTCGTCGTCGAAGGCGGGGTCGTCCCCGGCGACACGGTGCTCGTCGAAGGGACGGGCGGGGTCTCGATCTGCGCGCTGCAGATCGCGAAGATGCTCGGGGCGCGCGTGATCGCGACGAGCTCGAGCGACGTGAAGCTCGAGCGCGCGAAGGAGCTCGGCGCGGACCACGTCATCAACTACCGATCGACGCCCGCGTGGGGGCGGGAGGCGAAGAAGCTCACGGCGGATCGCGGCGTGGACCACGTGGTCGAGGTCGGCGGCGCCGGCACGATGGGCGAGGCGCTGAAGGCGGTGCGCCCCGGCGGGACGATCAGCGTCATCGGCGTCCTCTCCGGCGGGGAGACCACGATGAGCCTCCTGCCGGTGCTGATGCAGAACGTCCGGCTGCAGGGCGTCTTCGTCGGCCACAAGGAGAGCTTCCTCGCCATGAACCGGGCCCTCGAGATCGCCGAGCTGCGGCCCGTGATCGATCGCGAGATCCCCTTCGACGAAGCGCGCTCCGCCTTCGAGCGGATGGAGCGGGGCGAGCACTTCGGCAAGATCGTCATCCGCGTGCGCTGAGCGCGGCGCGCGGGCCGGCCGCGGCGAGCATCGACGCGAACGCCTCGACGTTCGACACCGGGGCCGCGCACGCGAAGTCGCGGCACACGTAGGCGAGCGCGCCGTCCGTCCCGGCCGCCTTGCCCGCGAGGAGGGGCAGGTCCGTCGGCGCCGGCCCGCGACGCACGTCGTGGAGCGCGACGATGGCGTTCGGGAGGTACGTGCGGCCCAGGGCGCGGACGAGCGCGTCGAAGCCGGCCGTGCTCGGATCGCCCACGATCGCGACCTCCACGGGCGGCTCCGCGACGCGCAGCCACGCCGCGAGCGTGCTCGCGAAGGCGCGGGGGTGCTTCGCCACGAGCTCGCCGTGAGCCTCGAGCGCAGCCCGCGCCCGCTCGACCAGCTCGGGCCGACCGAGGTGCGCCCCCAAGCGCGCGAGCGCCTGCGCGGCCTTCGCGTTCGCGTTCGGGATCGCGCCGTCGGCGCCGTCACGCGCGCGGACGAGGAGGCGCTCGTGGTCGCGCGCGGTCTGACAGAGCGCGGCGCCTTCGTCCGAGGAGAAGTCGGCGAGCATGCGCTCGGCGAGCGCGAGGGCGCGGTCCAAGTGCGCGCGGTCGCCGGACGCCTCGTAGAGATCGACGAGCGCGTCGGCGAGGTACGCGTAGTCCTCGAGGTAGGCGGCGAGGTGCGCCTTGCCCGCGCGGTAGGTGCCGAAGAGCCCCCCGTCCTCGCGCACGAGGTGCCGATCGATCATCGCCGCCGCGCGCCGAGCCCCCTCGAGGTACCTCGCGTCGCCGAGCACGCGGTGGGCGAACGACAGCGCGCCGATGAGGAGCGCGTTCCACGAGACGAGCACCTTGTCGTCGAGGAGCGGCGGGACCCGCCGGCGCCGCCGCTCGTAGAGCGTGCGCTTTCCGGCGTCGAGCTCGGCGCGGAGGAGATCAGGGCTCGTCTCCAGCTCACGGGCCACCTCCGCGAGCGGGCGCGGCGTCCGGAGGATCGTCCTGCCCTCCCAGTTGCCTCCCTCGGTCACGTCGTAGAACGCCGCGAAGCGGGCGGCGGCCACCTCGCCGAGGGCCTCCTCGATCTCCGCGAGCGTCCAGACGAAGAACTTCCCCTCCTCGCCCTCGCTGTCGGCGTCCGTGGCGCTGAAGAACCCGCCGTGCTCGCCCTGCATCTCCCGGAGCGCGTAGTCGAGCGTCTCGATCGCGACGCGCCGGTGCTCGGGGTCCAGGGTGATCTGGAACGACTCCAGGTAGACCCTCGCGAGCTGCGCGTTGTCGTAGAGCATCTTCTCGAAGTGCGGCACGAGCCACTCGCGGTCGGTCGAGTAGCGCGCGAACCCGCCGCCGACGTGATCGTACATGCCGCCGTCCTTCATCGCGTCGAGCGTCCTCTGCACCATCGACGGCGCGTCGCCCTCGCGCCCGAGCGCGAGCAGGAGCGAGAGGCTCGCGGAGGGCGGGAACTTCGGGGCGCCGCCGAAGCCGCCCCACTCGGGATCGAAGGCGCGCCGCATCGACGCGACGAAGGCCTCGTGCTGTGCCTCGCCGATCGCGCCCGGGGCCGCGTGCGAGGCTTGGACGACGACGACGCGCGTGAGCTCCTCCGCCTGCGCGAGCACGTCTGCGCGCTCGGTCGACCAGGCCTCGGCGATGCGCGCGAGGACCTGTCGAAACGCGGGGCTGCCGTGGCGCGAGGTGGGCGGGAAGTAGGTCCCCGCGAAGAACGGCCGCCGATCCGGCGTGAGGAACACGCTCATGGGCCAGCCGCCGCCGCCGGTCATCGCCATCGTCGCGGCCATGTAGATCTCGTCGAGGTCGGGTCGCTCCTCTCGGTCGACTTTGATGCAGATGTAATGCTCATTCATCAGAGACGCGGTATCGGGATCTTCGAAGCTCTCGCGCTCCATCACGTGGCACCAGTGGCAGGCTGCGTAGCCGATGGAGAGGAAGATGGGCTTCGACTCGCGCTCGGCGCGCCGGAGCGCCTCCTCGCCCCAGGGGTACCAGTCGACGGGGTTCGTCGCGTGCGAGAGCAGGTAAGGGCTCGTCTCGTGAGCCAGTCGGTTCGTCCGCTCCGCCTTCGCGTCGGTCGTCATGGGCGCACGGTGGCGGAGGGGCGCTCCCGCTGCAACTCGCTCCCGCGGGCGCAGGCGTGGAGAAGTCGTGGAGATCCGCGCCGATGACTTGACCTTTGCGGCTCGATCCGCAAGGTTTCGCCGCCCATCGCGCCGCGTTCGCGCGCTCGAGAAAGATCGAAATGGAAACGTTGAGTGGTTGGGGTCGCTTGCCCGCGCCGGGCCGACAGGTGTTCTCGCACGACCTCGAGCGTGCCGCCGAGCACGCGGTGCTCTGCCGCGGCCTCGGTCGCTCGTACGGCGACAGCGCGCTGCCCCCGTCGAGCGATCCGGTCGTGCTCACGACGACGCTCGCCGATCGTCTCCTCGCGTTCGACGAGACGACCGGCGTCCTCCGCGCGGAGGCCGGGGTCAGCATCGAGCAGCTGAACCAGCGGCTCTTGCCGCGCGGCTTCTTCGTGCCCGTCACGCCGGGCACGCAGTTCGTCACCATGGGCGGCGCGGTCGCGGCCGACGTGCACGGCAAGAACCACCACCGGGACGGCTGCTTCGGCGAACACGTCTCCGCGCTTCGGATGTGCCTCGCCAACGGCAACATCGTCGAGGCGTCGCCGACGGAGCTGCCCGATCTGTTCTGGGCCACCGTGGGCGGCATGGGCCTCACGGGCCACATCCTCGAAGTGGAGCTGCGGATGCGGCGCGTGCGCTCGCCTTGGATCTACCAGGAGACGCGGCGGGTCGACGACATCGACGAGTACATCGACGCGCTGAAGGACGCCGCCGGGAAATTCCCGTTCACGGTGGGTTGGATCGACTGCCTCTCCAAGGGCGCGTCGATGGGCCGAGGCATCCTCATGGCGGGCGACTGGGCCGACCCCGCGATCGCGCCGAAGCGCTACCCGCGGCCGTTCCCGCGCGTGACGATGCCCATGGAGATGCCGAGCTGGCTCCTCGGGCGGCCCACGGTCAAGGCCTTCAACTTCGGCTTCTACTGGAAGCACCTGCCGCGCGAGAAGAAGGGCATCACGCACTGGCAGTCCTTCTTCTACCCGCTCGACATGGTCCGTCACTGGAACCGCATGTACGGCCCGCGCGGGTTCACGCAGTACCAGTGCGTGCTGCCCGAGTCCGCGGGCCGAGGCGCGGCGCGACGCGTGCTCGAGATCCTGAGCCGCCGCGGCGGTGCGTCGTTCCTCTGCGTGATCAAGGACTGCGGGCCCGAGGGGCACGGGCTGCTCTCCTTCCCGATGAAGGGGATCAGCATCGCGCTCGACATCGCGGTTCGCGACGACACGCAGGCGCTCGTCGACGCGCTGAACGAGAAGGTCCTCGAGGAGGGGGGGCGCATCTACCTCGCGAAGGACTCGTTCACGCGGCCCGAGCATTCCCGCGCGACGGAGCCTCCGCCCCACCGGCTCCCCGAGCGCCGCCCCGCGTCCGACCCCAGCGGGCGCATCCGCAGCGCGCAATCGGTGCGGCTCTTCGGAGACAAGGCTTGACCATGAGAATCGTGTTCCTCGGTGCGACGAAGGGGATCGGCCGCGCGCTCGCGCGCAAGATGGCCGAGCGCGGCGACGTGCTGTTCCTGCTCGGTCGCGATCCGGCCGATCTCGAGCGGTCTGTGGCCGATCTCGCGGTCGACGGCGCCCGACCCGCGGGCAGCGCGCCCTGTGATCTCGCCGATCCGAAGGGGTTCGCCCCCGCGCTCGACGCGGCGGCGGCGGCGCTCGGCGGCATCGACGCGGTCGTCGTCACCGCGGGGATCTTCGCGACGCAGGAGCGGCTGGAGGAGGACCCCGAGCTCGCCGCGCGCGTGCTCTCGGTGGACTTCTCCGGGACGATCCTCTTCGCCGAGGAGGCTCGGCGGCGGCTGCTCGCGCGGGGCGGCGGCACGCTCTGCGTCTTCAGCTCCGTCGCGGGCGAGCGCGGACGCAAGCCGGTCGTCCTCTACGGCGCGACGAAGGCGGGGCTCTCCAGCTACCTCGAGGGCCTCGACCACAAGTTCCGATCGCGCGGCCTCAAGGTCGTCTGCGTGAAGCCCGGCTTCGTGAAGACCGGGATGACGGCGGGGCTTACGCCGCCGCCCTTCGCGGGCGAGCCGGACGACGTCGCCGAGCGCGTCCTGAGAGCGATCGATCGCGGCGATCCGGTCGTCTACGCGCCCGCGGCGTGGGGACCCGTGATGGCGGTCATTCGCTCCCTGCCGCGGTTCGTGATGCGTCGCGTCGGCTTCTGAAGGAGTCGATTGGAGCGTCAGCGCCCGCGCGTGATCGGTCGCGGCGCCGCTCGCGCCCGTGACGCTCGGCCACGCTCAAAGCGGATCAAATCGCGGAGCGCGGCGAGCCTGCCGTCGCGACGCACCTATACTCCGCGCGCCTCTCGCCCCTCGATACAAGGAGCCTCATGCGAACGATCGCCGCACCCCTCACGGCCCTCGCGCTTCTCTCGCTCGCCTCGACGGCGCGCTCGGCGGAGTGGATCACGCCGCCGACTGCCTACGCAGCCGTCACGCCCTCCGCGCTCTCCGAGAGCACGGCGCGCGCGTTCTTGCAGACGAGCGCCCCGACCCTCGGCCTCGAGCGCGTCACGCTCGAGCGCGTCGGCGCGACGACGTCGGCCGACGGCGCGTGGATGACCGTCCGCTTCGAGCAGCGCTTCGGCGGGCTCCGCGTCGTCGATCGGGGCGTCAACGTGCGCCTCGGCGCGGGGGGCCGGGTCACGGGCGCGGTGCTCGAGGTCGCGCGGGATCTGAGCGTGCCGTTGACGCCGGATCTCGACGTCGCGCAGGCGACCGCGGTCGCTGCGAACGCGGTCGGTCGGGCGCTCGTCGTGGAGAAGTCGGAGCTCGCCGTCCTGGGGCGCGACGCGGGCGTGCTCGTGTGGATGCTCGACGTGCGCGACGCGGCCGGCGGCACGCGCTACCTGGTCGACGCGCACGGCGGAGGGCTCGTCGGGCGCTGGTCGCTCGGCGCCGACGCGCTCGGTCGCGTGTACGAGGTGAGCAGCGTGACGACGCCCACGCCGACCGATCACGATCTCGCGACGCTCGACACGACGCAGACGCCCATCGTCCTCGACGGTTGGGGCGGGCTCTTGACCGTCACGAACTACGTCTCGGGCAGCTCGCAGAACGGCTTCACGGTCGAGCAGACGGTCGTCCCCTCGTCGGGGCAGGACTTCCTCTACGACCCGCCCTCGAACCCCCTCGATCCGACGGACGCCTTCGCGCAGGTGAATCTCTTCTACCACCTGACCAACATGCGCGACTTCTTCACCGGGCTCGGCGTCGACCAGACCGCCGCCAAGTGGAAGATCACCGCGGTCGCGAACGCGGAGGACGATCACCAGCCGCTCGACAACGCGTTCTTCACCGAGATGGGCCAGAGCGGGACGTTCGCCGCGCCGAACCTCATCGCGATCGGGCAGGGGAGCGTGAGCGACTTCGCCTACGACTCCGACGTGTTCAAGCACGAGTTCGGTCACTACGTGACGCACAACACGGTCAACTACAACCTCGGCAATTTCTACACGAACGCGTATGGCCTCTCGCCCCACTCCGGCTCGATCGACGAGGGCATCGCGGACTATTTCGCGTGCAGCGACAACGACGATCCGACCCTCGGCGAAGCGTCCCTCGGGCCGCTGGGCGCCGAGCGTCACCTCGACGACACCCACAAGCGCTGCCCCGACGACATGGTCGGCGAGGTGCACGCGGATGGCGAGATCATCGGGAGCCTCTCGTGGACGCTGCGCACGGATCTCGGCCAATCCAAGGCCGATCGGGTGGTCTGGGGCGCGATCACGCTCCTCACGCCGGGCGCGACGTTCGGCGACTTCGGTCGTGCGCTCACGCAGTCGGCGTCGGATCTGCTCGCCGCCGGTCAGCTCGTCCAAGCCGACGTCGACAAGGTGAAGGCCGACATCGCTGCGCGCGGGGTCGACGACTGCGATCCGGTGATCGCGATCGACGGGACGAAGACGCGCACGGTGAACGTCATCGGCCTCGATCTCATCGGCCAGTTCATCGGTGGCAACTGCCAGACGGCGATCCAGGCCGGCGCGGCGATGCAGAGCCTCTTTCACTTCTCGCGCGCGACCGTCGCGAGCGATCAAGCGGTGCGCTTCCACGTCGACGCGGTCGCCGAGAACGGTGGGGACGTCGCGATCAGCGTGTTCGTGCGCAAGGGATCGCACGTCGGTTTCGGCAACGGCGGAGGGTTCTTGCCGACCCCGAAGCAGTTCGACGCGAAGTTCGACCTCACCGGCTCGGGCGACGTGCTGCTCGACGCGACGACGATGACGGCCTTCGAGCCGGGCGCGACGTACTACGTCGCGATCACGAGCACGAGCTGCCCCAACCTCAAGCTCATGGTGGGCGCGTCGAACGTCGACGATCCGCCCGCGACGAGCGCGGCGACGACGTCGAGCTCGTCGGGTGCGGGTGGCGGCGCCGACGGCAGCGGCGGCAACGCGCCGGTCGACAAGATCCTCGATCGCGGCTGCGGGTGCGAGCTCGGGGGGCGCGAGGCGCCGAGCGGGTGGCTCGCGCTCGCGGCGTCGGTCGGCCTCGGCGGCGCGTTCGTTCGGCGGCGTCGCGGGTCCCGCTCGCGAACGATTCGCTAGCGCCGGCTCCTGCTCGTGCTCCCGTGCGCTCATGTCGCGCTCTCACCGGAGCGCGGCGCCGAGCGCGCGCTCGACGCTCGGGACGTAGCTCGCTCCGAAGAGCGCGACGTGCGCGAGCAGGGGGTAGAGTTGGTAGAGGCTCACGCGTCCCTCCGCGGCCGGCTCGAGGGGCCAGGCCTCTCGGTACGCGTCGAAGACCCTCGGTCCGAAGCCGCCGAAGAGCTTCATCATCGCGAGGTCGATCTCCCGCTGTCCTCCGTACACCGCGGGATCGACGAGGCACGGCTCTCCCCGTTCGTCGACGATGACGTTGCCGGACCAGAGATCGCCGTGCAGCCGCGCGGGCGGCTCGCTCGTGCGCGCGAGCTCGTCGATGCGCGCGAAGAGTCGGTCGAAGTCGTCGAGCATCCGTCGCGGCAGAAGACCTCGATCGCGGGCGCTTTCGACGAGCGGCGCGAGGCGCCGATCGCGGTAGAAAGAGGGCCAGTCGACCGACGGCGCGTTCGACTGGGCGATCGTCGCGAGGAAGTTGTCGTGGGGCAGGCCGAACGACGCGAGCGTCGCGCGGTGCAACGCCGCGAGCCCGCGCCCGAGGCGATCGTCGAAGTCGGATGCGATGGGCGCGGGGCGGACGAGCTCGAGCGCGAGGTAGCCCGGCTCATCGGCGCCAGAGCACGCGAGCACCTCGGGCACACGCAGCGCCTCGGGCGCGGCGAGCAGCGCGAGCCCGTCGGCTTCGCGCGCGAACATCGTCGGCGGTGCGTCCTCGCGCGTCTTGAGGAAGAGCGCTCTTCCGTCGGCGAGGAGCAACTCCTCCGCGCGCGCGACGTCGCCGCCCCCGACCGCCCGGCATCGCGACACGCGGCCGCCGAGGCGCCGCTCGATCGCCGCGAGGACCGCGCGCGAGGCCAAGTCAGAGCCCGTGTCGCTCGCGCAAATCGGCGAGCAGCCCAGCGCACGCGCGCTCGGCGATGTCGAGCACCTCTTCGAAGCCGCGCGCCCCGCCGTAGTACGGGTCAGGCACCTCCGCGCCTCCCGGGGCCGTGGGATCCCACCGACGCAGGAGCTCGATCTTGTCTCGCGCCGCGTCGCTCGGCGCCATCCGTCGCAGCGCACCGAGGTTCTCCCGATCCATCGCGAGCACGTGATCGAAGCGCTCGAAGTCGCTCGCGGCGAAGGCGCGCGCGCGGTGGACGAGGCGCACGCCGCGCCCGAGCGCGGCCGTGGTCGCGCGTTCGTCGGGCGGTTCGCCCGCGTGGTAGGCGGCGGTGCCGGCGCTGTCGATCTCGAACCGATCGGCGAGGCCCGCCTTCGCCGCGAGGTGGCGCATCACGCCCTCGGCGGTCGGTGAGCGGCAGATGTTGCCGAGGCAGACGAAGCAGAGCCGGGCGGCGATCACGGCTCGAACGTAGGAGATATCGCAGCGTCGCGCGAGCGTCGCGGCGCTATTCGCGTAGGTGCAGCTTGCGCAGGCGAGCGAGCTCGGCCTCCACCTCGGCGTCGGCCTCTTCCTCGGCGGCTGCCGGGGTCGCCGTCGTCGATGCGGCGAGGCGAGGGGAGCCTTCGTCCGGCGATGCGACGCGTGTGCGCTCCCTGCGGGGCGGATCCTCGGCGACGGGTGCGTCGCGGAGGAGGCGCGCGGCCAGGATCCCGCCGAGGAAACCGAACAGGTGCCCTTGCCACGAGATTCCCGGCTGACCCGGGAGCACGCCGAAGAGCGCGCCGCCGTAGAGAAAGAAGGTGACGACGCTCCCGACGATGGGCCAGAAGCGTCGCTCGAAGATCCCGCGCGAGAGCAGGTAGCCGAGGTAACCGAAGATGAGGATGCTCGCGCCCACGTGCACGGACGCGGCCGGCGCGATGAGCCAGATGCCGAGCCCACCGACGAGCGCCGAGACGAGGCTCACGGTGAACAGATCGCGCTTGCGCCGCAGCATCACGAACCACCCGAGCACCGCGAGCGGGATCGTGTTCGCCATCAGGTGCGCGAAGCCGCCGTGGATGAAGGGGGCGAAGAAGATGCCGAGCAGACCGAACCACGTCCTCGGGTGAACGCCGAAGGCGACGAGCGCGCCGCCGAGCAGCGAGTTGACGATCTGGATGATCCACAAGAGACCGACGAACCCGCCGAGGATCTTCGCGTGGTCCTTCGCCTCGCTCACG
>CAYYKK010000041.1:0-33359 GCA_964467935.1 uncultured Polyangiaceae bacterium | reverse complement strand
GTCCCGTACTGAGCCGATCCGATCGGTCGATCGGCTCGTAGGGTCCTTCGGCGCGTCCGAGCACGACCATGGCCGAGAACACGTACACGTTCTGCCGCATCTGCGAGGCGCTCTGCGGCCTCGAGGTGACGACCGAAGGAGGTTGCGTCACGCGCATCGCGCCGGACGCCGAGCACGTCGCCACGCGGGGCTTCTCGTGCCTGAAGGGCCTCCGGCAGCACGAGATGTATCGGTCGCCCGATCGCCTGCGCCACCCACTCCGCCGCGTCGGAGAGACGAAGGCGCGCGTCTCGTGGGGCGACGCGCTGCGCGGCATCGGCGACGAGGTGCGGCGCATTCGGCGGCAGCACGGCCCCGACGCGATCGCGATGTACGTCGGCACCGCCGCGGGCTTCTCGGTGCTCCACCCCGTGTTCGCGCAGGGCTTCATGACGGGGCTCGGCTCGAAGAGCATGTTCTCGAGCGCGACCCAGGACTGCGCGAACAAGTTCGCCGTGTCTCGGGCGATGTACGGCTTCCCGTTCACGCTCCCCTTCCCCGACGTGGTGCGCACCCGGTGCCTCATCGTCGTGGGGGCGAACCCGGTCGTCTCGAAGTGGAGCTTCCTCCAGGTACCGAACCCCGCGCGGCACCTGAAGGAGCTCGTCGCGCGCGGCGGCAGCGTGACGTTCGTCGATCCGCGGCGCACCGAGAGCGCCAAGGTCGCCGGCGATCACGTGTTCATCCGGCCCGACACCGATCCGTTCTTCTTCCTCGCGTTCCTCCGCGAGCTCCTCGCGCAGGGCGGCGTCGACGAGGCGAAGGTCCGCGCGCACATGAAGGGCTTCGACGCGCTCGAGCGCATCGTCGATCCGTGGACGCCGGAGCGCGCCGCGCTCGTGACGCGCGTCCCGCCCGACACGCTGCGCGCGCTCGTCACGCGCTACCGCACGGCCGAAGGCGCGGCGCTCTACTGCTCGACGGGCGTCAACATGGGCTCGAACGGATCGCTCTCGTTCTGGCTCTCGGAGTGCATCAACGCGGTCTCCGGCAACCTCGATCGCGAGGGCGGCACGCTCGTCGGCAAGGGCGTCATCGACTTCCCCGCGTTCGGCAAGAAGACGGGCACGCTCCTGCGCGACGATCGCTCGCGCGTCGGCGACTTCGCGTCGGTCAACGACGCGTTCCCAGGCGGGATCCTCGCCGACGAAATCCTCACCGAGGGCCCCGGCCAGATCCGCGCCTTGTTCGTGACGGGCGGCAACCCGCTGCTCACGATGGCGAACGCGGGCCGACTGAAGAGAGCGTTCGAGAAGCTCGAGCTCCTCGTCACGATCGACATCTACGACAACGAGACGGGCGCCCTCGCCGACTACGTGCTGCCCGCCACCTCCCCGCTCGAGCGCGCGGACTTGCCGTTCTTGTTCCCGCTCATGTTGGGGCTCCAGTCGAAGCCGTACCTGCAGGCGACGCGCGCGGTCGCCGAGCCCGACGGCGAGCAGCGCGACGAGGCGACGATCTACCTCGATCTCTGCCGCGCCGCGGGCGTGCCCCTCTTCGGCTCGCGGCTCGCGCAGCTCGGGCTCGAGGCGCTGCGCGGCGTCTCCTCGCACGCAGGCGATCTCCTCTCCGACGCCCCGCACCCGAAGCGCGCGTACGACGCGGTCCCCGACGAGCTGTTGCTCTCGCTGCTCCTCCGGCTGACGAAGCAGCCGAGCTTCGACGAGCTGCTCGCGAGCCCCCACGGCGTCCTCGGCGAGGCCCACCGCGCCGGGAGCTTCCTCTCGTCGCGCGTCCTGACCGACGACGGCAAGGTCGATCTCGCACCCGAGGCGCTCGTCGCCGAGGCGGCGAAGCTCGACGAGGTGTTCGAGAGGGAGCGGCGCGCGGCCACGCGGCTGAAGCTCATCACCAAGCGCGCCGTCACGACGCACAACTCCTGGACCCACAACCTGCCGGCGTTCGTGGAGGGCGAGCACGCCACGAACTACCTCTACGTGCACCCGACGGACGCAGAGCGCCTCGGCCTCTCGGACGGCGCGCTCGCGGACGTGTCGACGAACGCGGGGCGGGTGCGCGTCCCCGTGCGGCTGCTCAAAGATCTCATGCCCGGCACCGTCGCCCTGCCTCACGGCTGGGGCCATCAGCACGCTCGCGGCCTCTCGGTCGCGTCGAAGACGGGCGGGGTGAACGTCAACCTGCTCGCGGCGGACGGCCCGGACGGCATCGAGCGCGTGAGCGGCATGGCGCACCTCACCGGCTTCGTCGTCGACGTGCGGCCCGCCGCGGGATCGAAGGATCCCGGGACCTGGTCGGGCCTGCCCGAAGGCGGCTGACATCGCGGGCCTCCTTTACTTGCCACCCGCGGGCGGTGTCTCCTCTTCGACATGCGCGATCGAAGCTTGGTCGGGTGGCTCGTCGGGACGATCGTGGTCGCGCTCGTGCTCGGCCTCACGCAGGCGCTCTTCCGGGGGCGCGCTCCGCGGCGCCGCAGCCTCCGAGAGCTGGCGACGGACGTGTCCTATTGGATCCTCACCCCGCTCGTGACGCGCGCCCTCACGCGCTTCGTGGTCGGCGTCGTCGTCGTGGCGGTCGCGCTCTCGGTGGGGTTCGGCGGGGGCGCCGCCGGCGCGAGATCGCTCTTCGCCGCGATGGCCGCGCGCTCGCCGATCGCGAAGCTCCCGCTCGGCCTGCAGCTCTTGCTCGGCCTCGGGCTCGCGGACCTGCTCGGCTACCTCCAGCATCGGCTCTTCCATCGGAGCCGCTTCTGGAGGTTCCACGCGATCCACCACTCCTCGAAGACGCTCGATTGGCTCGCGGCGACGCGCGTCCACCCCGTCAACGATCTCGTCGCCAAGCTGGTGCTCACGGTGCCGCTCCTCGTGCTCGGCTTCGATCCGAAGGTCTTCGCGAGCGTCGCGCCGTTCCTCACGCTCTACGCCCTCTTGCTCCACGCGGACGTGCCGTGGAGCTTCGGTCCGCTCCGGTACGTGCTCGCCTCGCCGCGCTTCCATCGCTGGCACCACACCTCCGAGTCCGCGGGCCTCGACAAGAACTTCGCCGGCTTCCTGCCCGTGTGGGACCTCTTGTTCGGCACCTACTACTTGCCCGACCACGCCCCCGAGACGTTCGGCACCACCGACGAGGTGCCCGTCGGGATCGCGGCGCAGCTCCTCTGGCCCTTCCGGCGCGCGACCCCGCCCGAGGCGCGGCCGCGAGAGGTGAGCGCGACCCCCTGAAACACGTCGGCCGCCGCTCGCGCTCGGCGAAGCGGCGGCCGTCGAGCGCCCGGAGGTCGCTCCTCAGACCGGGCTCTCGGGGCGCTTCGGATCGGGCCAGTCGACGTGGAAGAACTTCCCTCGCGGCTGATCGACGCGCTCGTAGGTGTGCGCGCCGAAGTAATCGCGTTGCGCCTGAATCAGGTAGGCGGGTAGCCGCTCCGATCGGTACGCGTCGAAGTACGAGAGCGCCGACGAGAACGCCGGAACGCTGACCCCCTCGAGCGCGGCGCGCGCCACGACCGCGCGCCAGTTCGACTGCGCCCGCTCGACGACGCCCGCGAAATAGGGATCGAGCAGGAGGTTCTTGAGCGCCTTGTCGCGCGCGTAGGCCTCCGTGATCTTCTGCAGGAACCGCGCTCGAATGATGCAGCCGCCTCGGAAGATCTGCGCGATCGCGCCGAAGTCGAGCGCCCAGCCGTTCTCTTGCGCGGCCGCCGCCATCAGCTGGAAGCCTTGCGCGTACGCGCAGATCTTCGAGCAGTAGAGCGCGTCACGCACGGCCTCGATCGTCATCGGCACGGCCTTGCCGAGGCCGCCCTCGGGGCGCTTCAGCACCTTGCTCGCGGCGATCCGCTCGCCCTTGATGGCGCTCATGTTCCGCGCGAACACCGCCTCGGCGATGCTCGGCGCGGGGACGCCGAGATCGAGCGCGCTCGAGCTGGTCCATTTCCCCGTGCCCTTCTGGCCGGCGGCGTCGAGGACGACCTCGACGAAGGGCTTGCCCGTCACCGGATCCGCCTGCTTCAGGATGTCAGCGGTGATCTCGATGAGGAAGCTGTCGAGGTCTCCTTGGTTCCAATCGGCGAACACCTTGGACGCCTCGGCGGGGCCGAGCCCGAGCACCTCCTTCATGAGGTGGTAGGCCTCGCTGATGAGCTGCATGTCGGCGTACTCGATGCCGTTGTGCACCATCTTCACGTAGTGGCCCGCGCCGGTCGCCCCGATGTACGTGGTGCACGGGACGCCGCCCTTCACGGGCTTGCCGCGCGAGGCGCCGGGGAGCGGCTTGCCGGTCGCGTCGTCGACCTTCGCGGCGATCGCGGTCCACACGGGCTCGAGGATCTTCCACGCCTCCGGCTTGCCGCCCGGCATGAGCGAAGGCCCGAAGCGCGCGCCCTCCTCCCCGCCGGAGACGCCCGAGCCGACGAAGAGCAGGCCCTTGTCGCCGAGCGCCTTCTCGCGGCGGATCGTGTCGGTGTAGAGCGCGTTGCCGCCGTCGACGACGAGATCTCCTCGGTCGAGCAGAGGGACGAGCGAGTCGATGACCGCGTCCGTCGGACCGCCTGCCTTGACGAGGATGACGATGCGGCGCGGCGCCTTGATGCTGCGCACGAAGTCGCTGAGCTCCGCGCCGGGGACCAAGCCGCCGCCGAGATCGCCGAAGACGTTCGGCGGGTTCTCGTCCACGAACTTCTGCGTCGTGGCCGTGGTGCGGTTGTAGACGGCGACCTTGTAGCCGTGGTCGGCCATGTTGAGGGCCAGGTTCTGGCCCATGACGGCGAGGCCGATCAGGCCGACGTCCGCGCTGTTCTCTTGAGGCTTCTCGAAGGTCATTTCTTCTCCATCGTCCTCTCGAAAGGCGTCTCGTGTCGGCCGGAGAGGCTAGGCCAGGGGACACGTCGAATCGATCACATTCGGCTCGGCGCACACGTCACGGGTGCGCGCGTCACAAGAGCTTCGCGGCGGCCCTGTCGAGGAGCCAGCGCGTGGTGCACGTCCGCTGCACCAGCGCAGCGGTCGAGGTCGCGCTCGGATCCATCAGCGCCGTCAGCACCGTCTTCGCCTTCGCCTCGCCGAACGCGAGGAACCACACGCTCCGCGCCCGCTCGAGCGCGGGGAGCGTCAGCGTGACGCGCGAGGGCGGCGGCTTCGGCGAGTCGGTGAGCGACGCGACGAGGCGCGTCCGCTCCGAGAGCAGGGCGTGACCAGGAAAGAGCGAGCAAACGTGACCATCGGGTCCCATGCCCAGGTGGACGACGTCGAGGACGCCGCTCTCCTTCGCGAGCTCGGCCTCGTAGAGCTCGGCGGCCTCGGCGGGCGGGAGCTCGCCTCGCATGCGATGGACGTTCGCCGCGGGGATCGCGACGCGATCGAGGAACGCCTCCTTCGCGACGCGATAGTTCGCGTCGGCGTGATCGGGCGGGACGCTCCGCTCGTCACCGAAGTAGACGTGCACGTCCGCCCAAGGCAGCGCCGCCTCCGCGAGCGCTGGGTAGAGCGTCGACGCCGCCGAGCCGCCGGTGAGCGCCACGCTGAAGCGACCGCGCGCCGCGATCGCCTGCGTGGCGGCCTCGCTCGTCGCGCGCACGAACGCCGTCGCGAGCTCGGCAGGGGTTTCGAAGACCTCGGGCACCGTCATCGTTCGTCTCGTGCTCCTCGTGGTGTCGTCGCGCGCCGCGCGATCACCGTCCAGGGTCTTGCCGCGCCATGGCCGGGTTCTCGGCGGGCGGGCTCGCGCCGGTGACGCGCTCGATGGCGGCCCGGTAGAGCGAGTCGCGTCCACGCGTCCCCAGCGCCGCGACCACGAGGCGCTCGAGCGCGAGGTCGGCGGCGATCTGCTTGTGCGACGCGTGGCCGAAGGCGCACGACAGCAGCATGCCCTCGCCGTTGTCGGCGAGCGAGTAGCGCTCTCGGTCGGGCCCCCTGGTCTCGAGGACGATCTCGGCGATGCCGCTGTCGCGCGGTCGGGGATCGCTCTTCGCGTCGAGGAGCGCGATCTCGACCTGGAGCGGCTGCCCGTCCGCGCTGACGCCTTCGAGCGAAGGGCTCGCGAGCGTGAGCCTCGAGAGCGGCGGGAGCCTCCAGCCGAGCCGCGTCGCGAGCCAAGCAGCATAGAGGCGCGCGCCGCCGAGGCCGCTCCCGGCCGCCACGATGCGGAGCTTGCCGACGCGCCCGAGCGGCTCGGCCCCCGTCGGCGGATCGAACAAGCTCGCGAGCATGGATCGGAGAAACCCCGTCCGGAGCCACGCGAGATCGACGAGCACCTTCTCACGGCTCAAGGTCGCGTACGCGGCGTAGTCCGCGTCGTCGGGCCCGCGCGACGAGTCGAAGACGAGCCGATCGACCGAGGGGAAGTACGCGACGAGCCGCGGATCCTTCGGCGGCACACCGCCCCAGAAGAGCGCCGTCGGCACGTCGGGCACGAGCAGCGCGCGCACGAGCGCCGGGACGTGCTTGTCTCCGCCCGCGTAGCTCTGGATGGTGATCTCCTCCGAGCAGAGGAGCTTGCCGCCGCCCGGCGCGACCTGGCAGTTCGCGGAGACGAACGCCTCGATCTCCTTGCCGTTCGTGGTCGCGCTCGGCACGAGCACGATCGCGCGCGAGGGAACGGCGATGACGACGTCGTCGATGAGCTTCGTCACGACCTCCTGGTCCACCGTGTCCGAGACGTGCACGAGGAGGTTCCACATGCAGGCGCGCGTGACGGCGAGGTCCTGCCCGCCGCCGCCGCGCGTCGACGCTTGTCGCCAGAGGCTCGCGAGCTCGCGCTCGATCGACGACACGTCGACGCCGATGTTCTTGCCGCTCGTGAAGGCCTCGAACATCCCCGACGGCCGGATGCTCGAAGGACCGCCCGAGCCGCTCACGGTCGCCTCCACACGTCGTTGTATTCCTCGAGGAGCGCGTCGGCTTCGACGGGCCCCCAGGTGCCCGCTTCGTAGGTGGGGATCGGCCTCCGATCCTTCGCGGCGTCTTGCGCGCGCCAGTGATCGTGGATGCGCGTGATGTATTTCCAGGAGGCCTCGACCTCGTCGCCGCGCGTGTAGAGCGCCGCGTCGCCGAGCATGCAGTCGAGCAAGAGGCGCTCGTACGCCTCGGGCGGCTCGGTGCCGAAGCTCGTCCCGTACCTGAACTCCATGTTGACGGGGTGGATGTCGAGGGTGTTGCCGGGCACCTTCGATCCGAACTTCAGGCTGATGCCCTCGTCCGGTTGGATGCGGATGACGAGCACGTTCGACTCGGTCGGCGCCTTCGATCCGAAGAGGCTGTGCGGCGCGTGCTTGAACACGAGGGCGACCTCCGTGACCTTCTTCGAGAGCGCCTTGCCGGCGCGCAGGTAGAAGGGCACGCCCGCCCAGCGCCAGTTGTCGATGAAGAGCTTCAGCGCGACGTAGGTCTCGGTCGTCGAGCCCGCCGCCACCCCGTTCTCCTCGTGGTAGCTCATCTGCGGTTTGCCGGAGACGCTGCCCGCGGTGTACTGCCCGCGCACGACGTACTCGTCGAACTTGCCGTCGGGGATGGGGCGCAGCGCCTTCAGGAGCTTCACCTTCTCGTCGCGCAGCTCGTTCGCGGTGAGCGACACGAAGGGCTCCATGCCCGTGAGGCAGAGCACCTGGAAGAGGTGGTTCTGCACCATGTCGCGCAGGATCCCGGCGTGATCGAAATAGCCGCCACGCCCCTCGATGCCGATCGCCTCGGCGCCCGTGATCTGCACGTGATCGACGAAGCGGTTGTTCCAGAGCGGCTCGAAGAGCGAGTTCGCGAACCGCATGACCATGAGGTTCTGGACGGTCTCTTTGCCGAGGTAGTGATCGATCCGGTAGGTCTGGTCCTCGCGCAGCACGTCGAGCACGGTCTTGTTGAGCGAGCGTGCGCTCTCGAGATCGGTGCCGAACGGCTTCTCGATGATGACGCGCGTGAACGGCCCCGTCTCCTTCGGGTTGATGAGCCCCGCCTCGCCGAGCCTGCGAATCGCGATCGGGAACGTCTCGGGCGGCGTCGACAAGTAGAAGACGCGATTGCCGGGCAGATCGTGCTTCTTGTCGATCTCGTCGAGGCGCTTCTTCAACGCCGCGTACGACGCGGGGTCGTCGTAGCTGCCGGTGTGGAAGTACATCGCCGACTCGAGGTTCTTCCAGAGCGCCTCGTCGACGGGCCGGTGCCGGGCGAACTTGTTGACCGACTCCTTCATGTCGCTCCGGAACTGCTCGTCCGAGAGCGCCTTGCGCGCGAAGCCCACGATCGAGAAGACCGGGGGCAGCAGGCGCTCGGCGGCGAGCGAGGTGAGCGCGGGGACGAGCTTGCGCTTCGTCAGATCGCCGGAGGCTCCGAAGATGACGACGGTGCACGGCTCGGGCAGGCGGTCCTCGGCGAGGCCGGTGCGGAGCGGGTTCGGTGTCGGCTGGCTCATGGCCCTCCCTCGGTGGTGGAGCCGCACGATCGCCGAGGCTCCCCGGCCTGACAAGGGCAACGTTGCCCGCGCGAAATGCCGCGTGGAGCGACCGATTCGACCCGGGTGGTCGACCGATGAAGGAGCGCTCATCCACCCCTGAACGTGGTCTTGAGGAGATAGCTGGACGGGGGCGCCCGAAATCGCCTACACCAACGGTCGCCGATCGTGGCTCCAGCGGGCGAGGCCCCGGAGCCGCACCGACCGACCCGCTCGACTCCCACGGGGGACGAGAGCCGGCAGCCCGGATCGGTGCCACCACTAGGAGAGCCCCATGATTCGTCGCGGAACCACGCTTTCTATCGTCGCCCTCGCCGTCCTCGTCGCCGCTTGCGGAAACAAGAAGAACAGCGACGACGACGACACCCCGGTCAAGACCTCGACGGCCAAGAGCTCCGCGCCGACCGACGCGCCCAAGCCGTCGGCCACGGCCTCGACGCAGGTGAAGGTGGAGGAGCCCACGCCCCCCGCCGGTGTGGAAGCCCACGTGAAGGCCGAGCTCGACGGGCGCGCCGACGGCATCACCGGCACGGCGGTGTCCGTCGCCGGAGCGAAGGCGTCGTTCCAGTCGCCGAAGGACTGGAAGAGCGCGCCGAAGGGCGACGTCGACGTCATCACCTCGGCCGACGGCAAGAGCATGCTCGGGGCGTCGAGCTTCTCCGGCGACGCAGCGGCGAAGGCGACCGCGGCCGGCACGGCGATGGGCCTCACGAACTGCGCGTGGAACGCGCCCGAGACGATCACGTCGGGCAAGGACAAGCTCTCGGCCGCCGCCGCGGACGGCAACTGCACGAAGGGCTCGACGACGGTGCACGCCTCCTACGTCGCGCCGACGGCCGAGGGGCTCGTCGTCGTCGGCGCCTGGGACGCGGGCGGGGACCTGACGAACATCTTCGGGTCGATGCGCACGATCGCGAAGGCCGCTGGAGGCGGTGACGCGACGGGCATCGCGGCGTGCTGCGCGGCGCTCCGCCAGAACGCGAAGTCGGCGCCGCCGCAGCAGGCGGGCGCCTACTTGCTCGCGGCGGGCGCGTGCGACGCGATCAAGAACAACCCGCAGGGTCGCGCGGCGCTCGGCACCGTGCGCGCGGCGCTCGCCGGCGCGAGCGTGCCCTCGACCTGCAAGTGAACGTCTCTTCGAAGTGACGGCGTTCGATGCGCGCTCGCGTTGCCCGGCCTCTCCGGCGCCCGCGAGCGCGTTCGTCTTTGCGTCGTCTGGCGTCGGTCGTCTAGGCGTGGGTCGGAAGCCGCGCTAAGGTGCGAAGGATGATGGCTTCGCTTGGGCTCGGTGGCCGGATCTCGCTGGTCGCCCTGTCGCTGGTCGTGGTGGGTTGCACCCACGACTTCTTGGGGCAGCTCGGCAACGGCGGCGCGGGGGGCGCGAGCAGCACCAGCGCGACCGGCAGCAAGAGCGCGGGCACCCAGTCGACGGGCAGCAGCACCGGCACCGGCGGGTGCATGCACGCGAACCAGACCGTGGGTCCGGTGCCCCGGTGCGTGAACGCCACGTGCCCTGCGCAGAAGGTCGCGTGCTGCACCGAGGGCATGACGTGCACCTGCACGACCGACACGCCGCCCAATTCGAAATGCAGTTACGACTGCAACGGGACGATGTGTGAAGCCTCGCAGTGCATCGCGAGCAACAAGGACTGCGCCGTGACCTGCGACGGCTGCACGCTGTCGCTGCCGGCCGGCGGCTCCGACCCCGTCGACGTCCTCTGCGACCAGGGCGCGCACTGCGACGACATCGTGTGCAGCGGCAGCCCCTGCTGCCTCAACTGCGACGGGCCCACCTCCACGTGCAACTTCACGTGCCAGGGCTCGAGCTGCTCGGTCGGCTGCACCAACGGCGCCCACTGCAACGTGAAGTGCGACGGCCCGAGCTGCAACGTCTACTGCGCGCCCGGCGCGACGTGCGCCGTCACCGGCACGAACACCGCGACCGCCAAGCTCGACTGCGGCAACGGCGGCGCCTGGAAGACCGACTGCACGACGCTCACCTGCGCGCCCTGAGGTCGGCCCCCGTCGTCCCCCGCCGGGGCCGCGCACGTCGGCGCCCGCCCGATCGGCCCAGCCCCGACCCCGAGCACCCCGGCCGAGCGGCGACGCTCCGGGCTAGAACGCGCCCACGAGCGACGCACCGAACGGCGACACCGCGAGCGCGACCGGCTTCGCCTCCGCGGGCTTCTTCGGCGCGTCCGTGAGGGCGAGCACGACGAACGTCCCGCACGCCGCAGCGCCCACGATGCCGATGGTGAGCCCCGCGTTCGCGACGTTCTGCGCCGTCGCGCCAGACCGCGCCTTGTCGCCGTAGACGGAGGGTGAGCAGTGCCCTGCGCACGGCGTGAGCTCGTCGTAGATCGAGTTCGACTTGAGACCGAAGCCGATGAAGAGCCCCGCTCCGACGGCGGCGACGCCGCCCGCCGCGATCGCCGCCGGCACGGCCCACTTCTTCCGCCCCCCCGACGTCGTGGGCCCGGTCTTCGGTCCGGCGTCCGGAGCCGGCGCGGCGTCGAGCGACAGCGTCGCCGTCTTGCCGGCCTCGAAGAGCACCGTCTTGGTGACGGGCGCGCCGTGCGCGGGGCGCAGCGTGACGGCCACGTTGCCGGGCTCGTGAAAGGCCGTCGGCGTCCTGCCGCCTTCGACCGGAAGGCTCTTGCCTTCGATCTCGACCGCGTCGCCGGGTTGCGCCCCGGCGACGGTGATGTCGAGAGCGCCCACCTTCGCCCGCAGCGCGGCGCCCTCGGTGACGGCGTCCGCGGCGGTCGCGTTGAAGCGCTCGTCTCCGTTCGCGATGCGCGTGCGCGCGGCGGCCTCGCACGAGGCGAAGTGTGACGCCGCCTCCGCGAGCTTGCCGCTCTCGCGCAGCGCCCGCGCCAGCATCAGCTCCGCCGTGGGGCTCGGGACGAGATCGAACGAGCGTTGGAGGCTCGTCACGGCGGCGTCGAACTCGTTGCGGGAGAACGCCGCCGAGCCGTCCTCGTAGAGCTTCTTCGCCTCCGCGAGCTTCGCGTCGGCCGCAGGATCCGGCGGCGGCGCGTCGCCCGCGAACGCGACGGGCGCGCCGAACGCCGCCGACGCGAGCACCGCGAACGCACCGAGCGCGGCGGATCGCGCGCGACGTCGGAGAGAAGGAGCGACGACGGAACCGAGCGAGCGAAGGAGTTCTTCAGGCATCAAGGTACGTAGGTGGGCGGCGGTTTGCCGGGACGACCCGTCCCGGGCTTCTTCCCCGATCCCAAGGGCGTGCTCGGCTTCCCCGATCCCGTCGGATGCGCGCCGGTCGCGCTCGGCTCGGGCCCCTCGCTGCTCGAGGTCGCCGGCGGAGCCTCGGTCGCCGAGGGACCAGGCGCCGCGGTGTCGGCGGACGTCGCTTGCCCCGACGACGGCGGCGCCGCGGGCGTCTTTCCGATCAGGGGCGGCGCGCTCGCGGCGAGAGACGGCGGCGCGCTGCTCGAGCTCGCGTTCGCGACGTCGCTCTTCGACGAGCCGCCCTTGCCGCCGCTCAGCGCCCACGCGGAGAGCCCCAAGAGGCCGATCGCGCCGATCGCAGCGATGGCGACGGTCCGCGTGCGCCGACGGCGCGCGTCGTCGGGCGCCTCGGCGGACGCGTCGGTGGGCACCCACTGCGGCCCATCGCTCTCCGACGGGACGTCCGGCCTCGCGACGTCCGAAGCGCCGTCCGCGCGCGCGCCAACGGAGCTCGGGGGGCCCCCGAGCCAGGCTGCGTCCGGCACCTCACCGGGGCTCGGCGAGGGCCCGCCGGCGTCGTCGACGTAGGGCGCCAAGATCGGCTGCGTCCCGCGCGACGTCGCCCCGCGAATGCGCGTCGCGGCGTCGTCCGACACGACGCGCGTCGGCGCCTCGCCGTCGCCCTCGAGGGGCTCGACGGCTGCGAAGGAGCTCGCACCACCTACCTCGAGCCCGGGGCTCGAGGGGCTCGACGCCGACGCGACCCGCGTCGGCACCTCGTCGGGCACGTCGCTCCGCGCGATCCGCGTCGGCGCTTCGTCCTGGGCGCCCGCAGCGGACGCCGCATCGGCTGCGATCGCGACCGGCGGCCTCCTCGGCGGCGGACCGATCCGCGTCGCGACGTCGTCGGAGCTCGGGCCCGACACCCTCGGGACCGGCGGCTTCGCTCCGGCGATGCGTGTCGCGGGCTCGTCGTCGTCGGTCGGGGCGTCGGGCGGAGGTCGCAGCTTCGTCGGAGCATCGTCGACGTCGCCGCGCGCCGCCGGTGGAGGCGGCTCTTTGCTGCGTCGGTGGGGCGCGCCGGGGCGCGGCGCCACGGGCACGCCGAGC
Source organism: uncultured Polyangiaceae bacterium (assembly GCA_964467935.1). GTDB lineage: Bacteria > Myxococcota_A > Polyangia > Polyangiales > Polyangiaceae > CAYYKK01. Next base: position 20,627 of record CAYYKK010000041.1, on the reverse strand, counting down.
GGGGTCAGCTTGCGCAGCGGGCGCGCGCCGGAGGGCGTGAGCGCCGCGACCTCCTCCTGCGAGACCTCGGACAGATCGTGGTTCGAGTGCATCGCGCTGCGGCTGCGCTCGATGTTGGGGCGCGCGATCTCCGCGACGAAGCGCCCGACCGCCTTCTGCGAGGCCATCTCGGAGGCGGCGGCCTGCTCGAGCGCCTCGGCGAACTCGCCGGCCGACGCGAAGCGCTGGTTGCGGTCCCGCTCGAGCGCGCGCAGGCAGACTCGATCGATCGCGGGCGTGAGGTTCGTCGCGTACTTGCTCGGCGCAACGATCGGCTGCGTGAGCACCGCGGCGAGCGTCTCGGCGTGCGTGTCGCCGGCGAAGAGGGGCCGCCACGTGAGCGCCTCCCAGAGGATGATCCCCGCCGCGAACACGTCGACGCGTCGATCGAGCTCGCCGCGCTGCATCTGCTCGGGGGAGAGGTAGCGGAGCTTCCCCTTGACCATGTCGTTGGTGCCGGTCGTCGCGAGCCGCCCGGCCGACTTGGCCACGCCGAAATCGCTGACGCGCGTCACCCCGTCCGTGCTGACGAGCAGGTTCTGCGGCGAGACGTCGCGATGCACGATCTCGAGCGCCCTGCCCTTGCCGTCCGCGAGCCCGTGCGCCGCGTGGAGCCCCGCGAGCGCGTCCACCAGGATGCGGAGCGCGACCGGACGCGGCATCACCTTCTTCTGCTGGCGACAGACGCGGATGAGATCGAAGAGGCTCGCGCCCTCCACGTACTCCATGACGATGAAGAGGTGCCCGGCCTCCGCGTCCACGTCGTAGACGTCGACCACGTTCGGGTGGTGGATCTGCGCGGAGAGGCGCGCCTCGTCGAGGAACATGGCGACGAAGCCCGGATCGCGCGCGAGCTCGGGGTGCAGCACCTTGATGGCGACGCTCTTCGTGAAGGCGCCCTTCGACAGCATCCGCCCGAGGTAGACGGTGGCCATCCCGCCCGTGGCGATCTTCATCACGAGCTCGTAGCGGCCGAGCCGTGTGGGTACTCCGCTGTTGGCGGGCTCTTCCATCCGCTAGTCCACCCCGAGATGCAAAACCACCGGTCGCCGATCTGCGAACAAGGCAGTCCACTTCACGGTAGCAGAATCTTCGCCGGTCCGTACAGAGCACGACCTCCTCGTGCCCGGGACCCGTGGCTCCCCTCCCCGGACTCCCCGCCGCGGGACCCATGGCTCCCCGCCGCGGGACCCATGGCTCCCCTCCCCGGGCTCACCGCCTCGGAAAAGGACGCCTCTTCGGGTGACGGCTCGGAACCCCGTTCGAGCGACGCCTGCGGACCTCCCCCGAGGGGCCCGGCAAAGAGGCGGCCGGGGTCTCCGACTCGTGGACGAGACCCGAAGCGCGTCCTATCTTCGAGCGGGGACGGTAGTCGACGCACGCGAGGGGGCAGCATGGCGAGCGAGCAGCCTGTGGCACGCGAAGAGCCTCGTGCTCGGCGCGGGAGCATCTTGGTCGTCGACGACACGCAGAACGTACGACGCGCCACGATCGCCCAGCTGAAGCAGATGGGGTTCGACGCGACGGGCGCCGAGGACGGCCTCCGCGCGCTCGAGGAGGTCGCGCGGTGCAAGCCGGATCTCGTGCTGTGCGACCTCCGGATGCCGCGGATGGATGGCCTCGCCTTCCTCGCCGAGATGCAGAAGGCCCACGTCGACACGCCGGTCATCGTCATGAGCGGCGCCGGTCTGCTCGACGACGCGATCGGCGCTCTCCAGCTCGGCGCGTGGGACTACGTCGAGAAGCCCTTCCTCTCCGCGGCGCTCGAGCACGCCATCGGTCGCGCGCTCGAGCGAGCGCGGCTCATCGAGGAGAACCGCCGCTACCGGGCCCACCTCGAGGACGTGAACCGCGAGCTCCGCGCGTCCTTGCGCCTCCTCGCCGACGACGAGGACGCGGGGCGCCAGATCCAGCACCGCATGCTGCCCGAGAACCACCAGCGCTTCGGACCGTTCGAGTTCAGCCGGGAGCTCTTGCCGAGCGCGTTCCTCAGCGGCGACTTCATCGACGCGTTCGCGATCGACGCCCGTCGCTGGGGCTTCTACCTCGCCGACGTGAGCGGACACGGCGTCCCCTCCGCGCTCGTGACGATCCTCGTGCGCGGCTTCGTGCAGCGGCACGTCGCCGACTTCGTCGGTGGGCGAGACGACCTCGTCGCCTCTCCGGCGCGCCTCCTGCGCGCGCTCAACGACGAGCTGCTCCGCGAGGATCTCGACAAGCACGTGACGATGTTCTTCGGCGTCATCGACAACGCGGAGGGCTCGCTCACGTACGCGAACGCGGGCCACTTCCCTTGGCCGCTCGTGCACGACGGCCGGCGCACCGTGCAGCTCGAGCAACCCGGGAGCCCCCTCGGGCTGACGGCGAAGCCCGAGTACGTCGAGCACCGCCTCCCGCTGCCGAACGATCTCGTGCTCGCGGCCTTCTCGGACGGGCTGCTCGACATCCTGCCGCACGCCGAGCTCTCCGCGAAGGAGCGGTTCCTCACGGCGCTCTTCGGGCGCAGCGACGTGACCGTCGAGCAGGTCCTGCGCGATCTTCGGCTCGACGGCTCGGCCCGGCTCCCCGACGACGTGGCGATGCTCTTGATCAAGAGAGGAGGCGACGATGGCGCGACAGCCGACGGCGCGCGCGCACTTCGCGCATGAGGACCGCACCTCCGTCCTCCGCCTCGAGGGGGCCGTCCGCTACGCGGTCGCGCGCCCGCTCGCGGCGTTCCTCGACAGCACGGTCGCGATCGAGCCCACCGAGACGATGGTCTGCGATCTGCGCGACGTGACGTTCCTCGACAGCACGGCGCTCGGGCTCGTCGCGCGGGCGGGACGGCTCACGCTGTCGCGCTCGGGTCGGCGCGCCGTGCTCGTGTGCCCCGACAACGACGTCGCGCGCGTGCTCCGCTCGGCCGCGCTCGACGTGCTCTTCGTCTTCGTGACGGAGCCGCCGGTCGCGCTGCCCGCGGCGCTCACCGAGGTGCCGATCGGCGCGACGACGTGCGACGACGGCGCGGCGAGCGGCCCCTCGGGCGACGCGAGCTTCGGGCGCACCATCCTCGAGGCGCACCGCGATCTCTCGGCCCTCAGCGAGAGGAACCGCGAGGAGTATCGCGACGTGATCACCGCGCTCGAGACCGAGCTCGCGGCGCGCGCGGCGTGCCACGCCGACGGCGAGGAGTGACGCTCAGGCCGCGGGCCGAATCCGGAGGCTCGCCCGAACCTCGTCGAGATCCCGATCCCACAGCGCTTCGAAGCGGACGGTCGGGAGGAAGACGGCGTCGCGCCCGCGCCGGTACCCGTCGAGCACGCGCGCCGCTCCACGCGGCGCCTTCGCCAGCGTGCCGATCGTCGCGATGGCGAGCGAGCTCGGCATGCGGAGCTGCGCGAAGGTGAAGCCCTGGAGCGCGATCTCGCCCGGGACGTCGGGCGCGTAGCCCGTGAGAACGTGCCAGATGTCGTGCGTCTGCCGCACGCGCTGCGCGATGAACCGCGGGATCTCGGGCAGCCCCGGGGGCGCCTGGAACAGATCCGGATCGAGGTGGTTGTCGTCGAGGTAGCGCGCGTACGCTCCGCCGAGCGTCGTACGCGGGAGGGCGCGGAGCCGCTGGAAGTCCACCGAGCCCGAGTCGATGGACGGTCGCTCCTCGAGGAGCCGCGCGCCCGCGTCGCTGCCCGCGAAGCGCGCGAGCAGCCGCGGGAAGAACGGAGCGTTCAACGCGAGGCCGAGCAGAAACACCTGCGCCGTGTCGTCCGGATCGCGGAGGAGCTCGTAGAGCGCGCGCGCTCCGACACCGACGCGCTCGCGCGCGGTGCCCTCCATCGCGACGCGGGCCGCCTCGGCCTCGCTGAGCCATCGGCTGCCCTTCTCTCCTCGCGCGGGTTCGGTGGTGACGTCCATGGCGATCTCCTTGTTGTCACCACTGACAATAACACTGTTGTCACCGCTGACAACAAGAGAAGCGAGCGATTGTCGTTCGGGCGCGCCGCGCCTACCTTCCGAGCCGTGTCTGCCAAGAGCCCCCCGCGCCCTCCGAAGGCCAAGACCGAGCGCGCCCCACGCGCCGCGAAGGGCGCGCAAGACCCCCGGCGCAAGCGGCGATCGCCAGAGGAAGCGCGCGCGCTCCTGCTCCGCGCGGCGCAGCGGCTCCTCGCGACGCACGGCCCCGACGCCGTCGGCCTCAAGGACGTCGCGCGCGAAGCGGGCGTGAGCCACGCGCTCGTGACGCACTACTTCGGGACCATCGACGCGCTCGTCGACGCGGCGCTCGAGGCGCACGCCATCGACGCGCGGACGCAGCTCATCGCGCGCATCGCCGAGCACCCGGAGGACGGTCCGCGCGAGTGGATGCAGCACTACTTCGACTGGGCGCGGCGGCCGCTCACCGCGAAGCTGCTCGGCTGGGCGCTCGTCACCGGACGCATCCATCGTGACGACTTCTTCTCTCGGCGACAGCGCGGCGGCGCCCGCGTCGTCGACGCGATCCTCGCGCGCCTCTCGGCGTCGGGACGGCAGGTCGACCGTCGCGACGTGACGTTCGCCGTTCTCCTGCTGCTCGCGGCGCCGCACGGCTACGCGCTCGGACGGGGCGCGTATTGGGCGAGCCTCGGCGTCGACGCGCCCGGCGAAGATGAAGATTCCTTGTTCTTCTCGCGCCTGGCCGATCTCGTCGAGGGCGCGATCGTCCCGCGCCGCCCGCCGAAGAAGCGCGCCGCCCGCGCGCGCCGCAACACCTCGCATTGACGAGGTTTGAGGGCGATCGACGATCGGGCCGGTCGAACATGCGACGAGGAACGGGCCCACCCTCGCGCGGGCCCGTGCTATGCGCGCGCCGAACGCGGTCGACGCGTCCGCCTGTTCTTCGGGGAGACAGCCCATGCCCTTCGCCTCTTTCGTCCGCCGAGCGCTCGTCGTTCTCGGGACGCTCGGTCTCGTTTCGTCGCTCGCCACCGGCTGCGCCGAGGAGCGCGCGCCGATCAACCGGGTGCAGCCCAACGCCCTCGACAAGACGTTCTTCGTCGGCGCCCTCGAGGACCCGACCGACGATCCGGAGTTCTACTTCCGAACGACCGTCGTCGACGTGTCAGCAGGCGCGGGATCCGACGGGCTCTTCACCGCGAGCGACGCGCAGCCGACCACGCGCATCCGATGGGAGATCACCGAGAAGCTCCTCATCGCGCGCCTCACCTACGAGCTCGTCGATCACACCGACGGAAAGGGCGCGCGCCGCACGCCCGACGGGCAGGTCGTCGCGGCGTACGCCATCGACAGCCACTTCGACATCGTGCGCGACTACAACCCCGCGACGGGCGAAGAGAGCAACGTCATCGTCGAGAACGACAAGGATCGCCCCTGGAACCAGCGCAAGTACATGCGCGTGGACTGGTCGAAGAACCTCATCACCGACGCGTACGATCTCGACACGCTCTCGCAGCTCGGCATGTACGGCGTCAAATGGGATCCCGTCGCCTACTACGTGAACGATCCGAACGATCGGGACGCGCCGCAGTTCGACACGCAGGGCGGCTACTTCGACGTGACGAACCGCGCCTACGCGACGCCGCAGATCATCCACGACGAGGAGTACGGCGACTTCCCTGCCTGCTACCTCCTCAGCGAGTACCCGCTCGGCGACTGCAACCCGAGCGAGGTGACGCTGCGCCAGTCGTTCCGCAAGGTGGTCGACACCGACTACGAGCCCGCGGTGATCACCGGCAAGCAGATGGACATGTTCGGCTACTTCACCGACGACCGTTACGGCTACGACCGCCGCTACGGCGTCGTCGACGACATGTGGCGCAGGTTCATGTCGCGCTGGAACATCTTCGAGAAGAGCCACGCGCCCCAGCTCGTGAAGTGCAACACCGACGCGACGACGCCCGTCGGTTCGAGCCCGCACCGCGACGACGATCACGACGGCACCGAGGACGAGTGCGCGTCCGTCGGCGGCGGATCACGATGCGACGACGTGGTCGGCGAGTGCACGATCCCGGTCCGCCAGCGCAAGATCAAGACCATCCCCTGGTACGTCAACTCGGACAGCCCCGCCGATCTCTTCGACGGGACGAGCCAGGCGCTCGCCGCTTGGAACCGGGCGATGCGCGTCGCGGTGATCGCGGGTCGCCTCGCGGAGTGCCGACGCACCGGCGGCGCGACGTGCGAGGCGGACATGGGCTGGCCGGCGCGCTGGAGCGACGACTTCACGCCGCCGACCGGCTCGGCGAACACCGCCGAGGTCCCCGACATCTTCGTCCTCTGCCACAACCCCGTCGACCACCACCCCGCCGACCCGAACCAGCCGGCCGACCCCGACAGCTGCGGCGTGCAAGGGCTCTCGCCGCGCCTCGGCGACCTCCGCTACAACATCATCAACATCGTCCCCGGCGTGCAGATCCAGTCGCCGTGGGGGATCATGGTCGACGCCGAAGACCCGCTCACCGGCGAGAAGATTTCGGGCAGCGTCAACGAGTGGGCGTACGTGCTCGACAAGGCCACGTCGAACCTCACCGACATCATCGCGCTCTTGAACGGCGAGATCGCGCCCGACCAGTTCATCACGGGGCAGAACGTCTCGGACTGGGTCAACGCGAACAAGTCGAGCGGCCTCGCCGAGCGCATGGTCGGCATGAGCGCGGAGGAGCTCGCGTCGCGTCGCGCGGCGTTCGATCCCGAGGCGATGAAGCCCTACTGGGACGGTCTGCCGAAGGGCAAGCCAGGGCTGCCGCCGCAAGGCCGGCACGAGGCGCGCATGCACGCGCTCGTCGACGCGGGCCGCCTCGGGCCCGGCAACACGGAGATGTCGGCGCGTCTTCGCGCGCTGCGCGGCAGCGGGATCGAGGCGGCGATGGCCACGCCCGAGATGGTGCAGGCCGCGGGCTTCGACCCCTCGGCGCCGCCTTCGCCCGACGCGATCCGGCGCGCGTCGCCGTTCCGGCGCTTCAACCCGGCGCTCCGTCGCGGCGAAGATCGCAATCGCCTGCTCGGGCAGTCGAACCGCCACGCGTGCCGCATGGACGCGCCCGAGCCGGACTACCTGCTCGGCCTCGCCAAGCAGGCCCTCTCGCTCTTCCCCTCGCCCGATCCGAACGATCCGGCGGCCGTCGAGCAGCACAAGAAGGACGTGTGGAACTGGGCGCGCCGCGAGACGAGCCGCGGTGTCCTCGCGCACGAGCTCGGCCACTCGATGGGCCTCCGCCACAACTTCGCCGGCTCCTTCGACTCGCTCAACTACGCGCTGCCTTATTGGCAGCTCCGCACGAAGAACGGATCGGTCACCGCCGCGTGCCAGGACGGTGAGGCGAGCGGCGAGGCGTGCATCGGTCCTCGCTACCGCGATCCCATCACGCAGGAGGAGATCGACGGGAACATCATGCGCTACCAGACGACGAGCGTGATGGATTACCCCGGCGATCAGAACCAGGACATGCTCGTCGCGGGCAGCTACGACCGCGCCGCGCTGCGCTTCGGCTACGGCGGCACCGTCGACGTGTTCGCGGAGGACGGCCTGAGCGTCACGGGCTCCGGCGCGAAGCAGGCGGAGGCGTACGAGCTCGCGTCGTTCACCTCGAACCCGGGCCTCTTCGGCGTCTATTACTTCGCGCCGGTCAAGGCGACCGACCCGTACAAGTTCCACCACTACTCGGAGTACCAGAAGCTCTACAACGTCCTCGGCGACTGCTCCGCCTCGAGCGATCCGGACGCCGTGATGGGGATGAAGTGCAGCGGCGCGCCGATGGACGTCGTCGACGTGCGCGACATGAAGGACTTCGCGTACGACCCGGACTACGCCTCGTTCTCGTGGGACAACGCGCCGCTCGCGGTGGACGCGAAGGGTCGCGTGCGGCGCGGCTACCTCTTCTCGTCGGACGAGTTCGCCGACACCGGCAACGTCCCCTCGTTCCGCAACGACGAGGGTGCCGACGCCTACGAGCAGATCCGCTTCCTCGAGAGCCTCTACGAGAACCGGTACATCCTCGACGCGTTCCGTCGCAACCGGACGCAGTTCAACTCGGACAGCGTGGAGGAGCGCATCCAGGCGCGCTACCTCGACAACATCCAGCTCATCGCGAAGGCGTTCGCCTTCGGCGCGGTGCTCGACGGCGATCCGCTCTCCCCCTCGTCGACGTTCCTCGATCCCGGCAACTACGAGCCGCTCGCCATCGGCGGCAGCGTCGCGTTCGACATGTTCGCGCGCATCCTGACGCGCGGCGAGCCGGGCTACTACTGCCCGTCGGGCGTGTGCGGCACGCAGCCGACCGGCGTCGCGGAGACGGTCTACAGCGCCGACACCGCGCCGCTGCCGAGCGTCTACACCTACGACTTCAACGTGGGGCTCGGCGACGGTCGCTACGTGCACAACGATTACGACTACAGCCAGGGCTACTTCTGGGCCGACTACCAGACGCAGGTCGGCACGTACTACGAGAAGGTCTGGGCCATCTATTACCTGTCCGAGGCGTTCGACAGCTTCATCTCGAACTCCAAGGAGGACTTCACCGACGGCCGCTACAAGAACGTGAACTTCGCGACGGTGTATCCGAAGCAGATGCGACGGCTCTTCGCCAACGTGATGACGAACGACTACCAAGCCTACGCGCCTTGGGTCGTCGTCGATCCGAACCCGCAGGACACGCCGAAGGGCACGCTCGTCTACCCGAAGTGGCACGACGTGAGCGGCCCTGGGGTGCGCCCGGTGTCGTGCGACGTGTCGCCCGTGGCCGGCTGCTCGAAGATGGTCGCGCCGAACTACGGCTGGAACGAGCAGCTCTACGCGATGGTGTTCGGCACCATGTTCTTCCCGACCAACTGGTCGCAGAGCTTCGTCGACGACGCGCGCATCACCACCAAGCAGAGCGACGAGGTGAACTGGCCGCCCGCCGAGACCTACGTCTTCCACGATCCGAAGAGCGGCATGACGTACAAGGCGCACGGCATCGGCACCGAGGACGTGCTCGGCGCGCAGCACCAGATCGGCACGGGCGCGCGCATGCTCGAGTGGGCGAACCAGCTCTTCTCCGAGGCCTACGTCGTGCAGCGCGACGCGGGCGGCGCCGTCCTCCCCGGCCCGGACGGCGCGCCGGTGCTCGTGCTCGACGTGAACGGCAAACCGCAGACGGGCCCCGGCGGCGCGACGGCGCAGGCGGATCTGCAGAAGTACATCGACTCGATCGACATCTTCCGCCAGCTCACGACGACGTTCGAGCAGCCGCTCGATCCGGGCAGCCTGCCGCAGCCGTGAGCACGGGCGCGGGTCGCGACCGACGACGGATCGGCGCGACCCGGGCTCGGAGGCTTCCGCTGGATCGCCCGCCGCGGCTCGATCGAGGGGATCCTCGCCGGGTTTGCGCGTAGGAGGCCGGCACGCTAGAGGGTCGGTCATGAAGAGAGCTTCAGCTTTTACGTGGATGATTTCGTTGGCGACCGCGTCCGCCGCGGTCGTGATCCCGCTGCTCGTCGTCGGCTGCGGCGACTCGAGCGCGACGGGCGCAGGGGGCGCGGGGGCGAGCGGCGCGACGTCGAACGGGACGGGGTCGACGTCGTCGGCTCCCGACACCACCTCGACGGGGAGCGCGCCGACGTCGGGCGTGACGTCGAGCAGCGGCACGGGCTCGTCCAGCTCGAGCTCGTCGGGCGGCGGCGCGTACACGTGCACCGAGGCGGGCGGCGCGATCCCGGCGCTGAAGCTCACGTCGATCGCGAGCGGCCTCAACGCGCCCGTCTACGTCACGAGCGAGCCGGCGAACCCGAACCGGCTCTACGTCGTCGAGCTCCTCGGCACCGTCCGCATCATCGACAACGGTCAGCTCCTGCCCGGCACGTTCCTCGACATCTCCGCCGACACCAAGGGCCTCGCGTACACCGGCGACGAGCGCGGCTTCTGGAGCATCGCGTTCCACCCGGACTACGCCCAGAACGGCCGCTTCTTCGTGTTCCACACGAACGCCGCGAGCCACAACGTCGTCGAGGAGCTCCACCGCTCGGCGAACGATCCGAACAAAGCCGATCCGGGCGTCGTGAAGACCCTCGTCACGACCAACACGAGCGCCGCGAACCACAACGGCGGGCAGCTCGCGTTCGGCCCCGACGGCAAGCTCTACGTCGGCGTCGGCGACGGCGGCAACGGCACCAACGGCGGCCCGCAGAACGGCCAGGACATCACCACGCTCCTCGGCAAGATCCTGCGCATCGACGTCGACACGTACCCCACTCCGCCCTCGGGCAACCTCCCGGGCGGCAACCCGCACCTCTGGGACTACGGTCTGCGCAACCCGTGGCGCTTCAGCTTCGACCCCTGCAACGGCAACCTCTACATCGGCGACGTCGGTGAATCGACGGTCGAGGAGGTCGACGTGGAGGAGCCCGGCCACGGCAACGCGAACTACGGCTGGGCGATCATGGAGGGCGACGTCTGCCACTCCGGCAACTGCAACACCCCGGGCCTCGTCGCGCCCGTGGTGACGGAGACGCACGCGCAGTCGTTCGGCTCGATGACGGGCGGCTACGTGTACCGCGGCGCGGCGATCGGCGGTCTGCAGGGCGTCTATCTCTACGCCGACTTCACCACGAAGAAGGTGAAGGCGTTCCGCTACGCGAACGGCGCCGCGACGGCGAAGGCCGATCTCACGACCGATCTCGGGTCCACGTCGCTCACGAACCTCCCCTCGTTCGGACAAGACGCGGCGGGCAACGTGTACGTGGTGGACATCGGCGGCACGGTCTACCGCATCGACGCAGAATGAAGCGAGCGCTGCGCCTCTCGGCCCTCGATCTCTCCCCGATCGCGTCGGGGAGCTCGGCCCGAGAGGCGCTCTTGCGCACGCTCGATCTCGCGCGGCTCGCGGACGAGCTCGGCCTCACGCGCTACTGGGTCGCCGAGCACCACAACGCGGCGAGCCTCGCGTGCTCGTCGCCCGAGATCCTGATCGGCCAGATCGCGCGCGAGACCACGCGCATCCGCGTCGGCTCCGGAGGCGTGATGCTGCCGAACCACGCGCCGCTCGCCGTCGCGGAGAGGTTCCGCGTCCTCTCGGCGCTCTTCCCCGGTCGGATCGATCTCGGGCTCGGCCGCGCGCCCGGCACCGACGGCCGCACCGCGCGCGCGCTCCGGGGCCAAGGCGCCGACGCGGCGGTGCACGTCGACGACTTCGAGCCACGGATCGAAGAGCTCTTCGGCTTTCTTTGGGACGACTTCGACGCAGACGATCCACGGGCCAAGGTGCGGGCGATCCCGGTCGACGTCGCGCCCCCGGAGCCCTGGATCCTCGGCTCGAGCGAGAACGGCGCCGACGTGGCCGCGAGGCTCGGGCTGCCGTTCGCGTTCGCACGGATGTTCAACCCGCTCGAGGCCGTCGATCACCTGCGACGCTATCGGGCGGCGTTTCGGCCTTCGCGCCGGCGCCCGGAGGCGCGCGCCGAGAGCGTCCTCGCGGTCTCGGTGGTGACGGCCGCGTCGCGCGACGAGGCCGAGCGGCTCGCCGCGAGCGTCGATCTCTCCGGCGTGAGGCACAGCCAGGGCCTCCGCCACCTTCCCTTCCCGAGCGTCGACGAGGCGCTGGCCCATGCGTACGACGACGAGGAGCGAGCGATCGTCGCGCTCGGCAGGACGCGACACGTCATCGGCGCGATCGGCGAGGTGTGCGCGACGCTCGTCGAGATGGCGCGCGCCGCCGAGGCCGAAGAGATCATGGTGGCGGCGGCCGCGCACGATCACGCGGCGCGACGACGGATGTTCGCGCTCCTTTCGCAGGCGCTCGAGATCGGCGGAACGCGCGCATGAGGGCGCGGTGGTGGGCGTGGCTCGCGCTCGCGGGGTCCCTCGGCTGTGGTGGCGGACGCGACGCGACGCGCGCGCTCCCCGCCCGAGGCCCGCGTGCGCCCGAGCCACCCACGCCGAGCGCGACGACGGCGAGCGCGGCGAGCGACGCCCCCACGGCAGGCGGCGGTGGGGCGAACGCGATCGGGACGAGCACGAGCCCGACGGCGACGAGCGCGAGCAGGACGAGCGCGACGGCGACGAGCGACGGCGCGCCGACCCCCGTGGGGCACGCGAAGCTCGAGCGCGTCGTCGAGGGCCCGGTCGTCGCCTTCGCCGTCGAGAAGGCGCCGCATTGGGCGGCGCTCGGCGAAAAGGAGGCCTGGGTCGAGCGCGGGCACGGCGTCGAACGCCACGCCCTCCCCGACGCGGCGACGCGCGCGCCCGCGCCCGACTTCTCGCTCTTCTACGGTCGCGACACGCGCATCCGCGTCGTCGGCAACCGCGGCAGCGCAGGCACGAGCGTCTATCTGCGCCTGCTCGACCAAGGGTTCGTCACGGAGAAGAAGGAGCTCGGCAGGCTCGGCGATCTCGAGGGCGGGCTCGTCGCGGTGCTCGGCACGGCCGATCCCGAGATCGTCTGCCGCCCGGGCGACGCGTGTCTCGTCAAGAGCGTGCGCGGCTGGGACACGGTCCCCGCCCCCGCGGGCATCGAGCGCGTGACGCTCGGCGAAGGCGTCGGTTGGGCGATCGCGGGCCGCGGCGTCCTCCGGCTCGGCAAGAAGGGCTGGGACGGCGCAGGGAGCGGCAGCTTCGCGCACGCGGACGGGCTCTTCGCCCTCCACGACGCCGTGTGGATCGTCGAGCACGACACCGATCGGCTCCACGTCGTGGAAGCCGGCGCCGAGACGGTGTCGAGGGCGCCGCTCCGCGGGCCGAGGAGCCTCTGGGGGACGCGCCGCGACGATCTCTGGCTCGTCGGGGACGAGGGGCTCGCGCACTTCGACGGACGCCGCTGGATCGCCGCGACCGACGTGCGCGACCTGCGCGTCGTGGGCGGACGCGGCCCGGGTGAGGTCTGGGTCGGCGGCCTCTCCGGCCTCTACCGCGTCGGCGGCCCACCCACGGCCGAGTGATCGCGCGCCGACGTCGCGCGCGCCCCGGCGCGCTCCGACGCTGGAATGCATCCCTTGCACATCGTGCGCAACCGCGTGACGCTCGTGTGCACGCACGAGATCGTCGACGACGGCGACGCCGCAGTGAAGGCGATGGTCCGGTCATTGCTCGCGCCGAAGAGGACCCCATGGCGAAGCACAGGTCGAAGGGCAGGAGCAAAGGCAAGGGCACGAAGCCGCGCCGGGCCGCGCGTGCGAACAAGCCCGGCGCCGCGCACAAACCCCACGTTCCCCCGCCGGAGATCATCGCCGCGGCGCAGCAGTCCGAGCGAGACACCGGCGTGCCGACGTCGGTCACGCTCGCGCAGTGGGCGCTCGAGAGCGGCTGGGGAAAGAAGAACTCCGGCGACAACAACCCCTTCGGCATCAAGGCGCGCCCGGGCGAGCCGGGCAAGGACGTGCCGACCCACGAGAAGGTGGGCAGCAAGCTCGTCCCGAAGATCCAGCGCTTCCGCAACTACTCGAGCCTGGACGAGGCGTTCACCGCACACGCCAACCTGCTCGCGCACCACTACCCCATCTCGATGGCGCACAAGGACGATCCCAACGCCTTCGCCGACGGGCTCCAGGCCGACCCGAACCATCGCTACGCGAACACGACAGGGGACTATTCGGGCACGCTGAAGTCGATCATGCGGTCGAACGACTTCTACCAATACGACCTCAAGAACGCCGGAGCGAAGAGCTCCAGCGCCGGCGGCGGCGGTCCGCAGGTCTCGAACGGCGAGAAGTCGGTGATGCTCGGCAAGAGCTACCTCATCGCAGCGCACGTCGACAGCCCGCACACGGGCGGGGGTCAGATCGTGACGGGGAGCCCGACGGTGTTCGTCGGCAAGAAGCGCCGCCCGTTCGCGCGCGAGGGGGACACCACGAACGACTCGCTCGAGGTGAAGACCGATCTCCAGGACGACGTCCTCATCGGCTGAGCCGCCACCGCCTCGCGCGAGCGCCGCTCGCGGCCGTTGACGCCGGGGCCTCGTTCATTTAGTTTCTCCTTAACTATCGATCGCCGCCCGGGCGGTCGCGTGAGAGGAGGAGCGCGTGGCACGACGAGGAACGACGGTGATCGAGGGCGAGCACGCGACGCTCACGTTTCATCGCGTCTATCCCCACCGCGTCGAGCACGTCTGGGAGGCGATCGCGACCGCGGACGGGCTGCGCGCCTGGCTCCTCGCGACCGAAGCGCACATCGAGGGGCGCGTCGGAGGGCGCTTCGATCTCGTCTCCGGGCCGCCGGGTTATCGCTCCGCGGGCCGCGTGCTCGCGTGGGATCCGCCGCGGGTCCTCGAGTACGAGTGGAACGTCGCGCCGGTGCCCGAGATGCCGCAGGGCGAGCGCGCGATCTTCCGCTACGAGCTCGCTCCGGACGGCGACACGACGCGCCTCACGGTCACCTACCGACGGCTCACGCGCGCGACGGCGCGCGGGTTTCTGCCAGGCCTGCACGCCTTCCTCGATCGGCTCGAGGCCCAGCTCGACGGCGCCCCGCTGCCCGACTTCGTCGCCCGCTTCGCCGTGCTCCGTGAGACGTACCCCGAGTGGAGCGCGCATGCGACCGACGCAGGAGAGTGACGTCTTCCACGCGATCGCGCACCCGGCGCGGCGCGCGATCCTCGTGCGGCTCAAGCACGGCGAGCGCTCGGCGAGCGATCTGGCCGAGCCGTTCGAGATGACGTTCGCGGGCATCTCGCAACACCTGCGCGTGCTCGAGGAGGCCGAGCTCGTGGGCGTGCGTCGCGAGGGACGCCACCGCATCTACCGGCTGCGACCGAAGGCGCTGCGCCAGGTCGCGCGGTGGATGGACGAGTTCGCGGCGTTCTTCGAGGAGCGCCTCGACGCCCTCGGCGAGCACCTCGACCAGAAGCACGGCCGCCGGCGCTGAGCGCGCCCCGTTCGAGCGCAACGCGCGACGACTTCGCTGGTTTCACATTTAAGTTTTTTCTACATCATCAACGAGGAGCAAGACCATGAGAAAGCTGCGCGTGTTCGAGTCCATTTCGATCGATGGCTTCTTCGCCGACGAGGCGGGCGACATGAGCTTCGCCCACCGAGGGAGCGACGACGCGGAGTACGCGGCGTGGGTGTCCGGCAACGCGCGCCCGGACGCCGAGCTCCTGCTCGGGCGAAAGACGTACGAGATGATGGAGGCCTTCTGGCCCACGCCGCTCGCGAGCGCGCAGATGCCCGAGGTCGCGCGGGGCATGAACGCCGCGACGAAGCACGTCGCGACCACGACCCTCACGCCCACGTGGCAGAACAGCCGCCGGCTCGAGGGGCCGCTCGTGGAGGCGGTGCGCGCGCTGAAGGCCCAGGACGGCCCGGGGTTGACCGTCCTGGGCAGCGGGAGCGTCGTGGCGCAGCTGGGCGAGGCGGGGCTCGTCGACGAGTACCAGCTCGTGCTCCTCCCGGTCGCCCTCGGGAAGGGACGCTCGATCTTCACGTCACGCCGAGCGCTCACGCTCCTCGAGCACCGCGCCTTTCGGAGCGGGCAGGTGGTCCTGACCTATGGGGCAGAGGCGGGTTGATCGTGCGCGCAGGCGGCGGAGGGTCGGGCGGGCTCAGCCGTGCGGCTCGCTCACCTTCACGCGCCTCACCTCTTCGACGCGCTCGAGCTCGCTGACGATCGCGTGAGGCTCGATCTCCCTCGGCATGCGCGCGGCGAAGGTCAGCTCGGTGCGGCGCTTCTCGTCGAAGCGACGCTCGTATTGCAGGTTGCGCAGCGTGATGCCCATCGCCGCGAGCGGCTCGAGCACCACGCTGGGCACCGCGCCCACCTCGAGCACGACCGAGACGTGGCGCGACACGATGTGGTCCTCCTTGTCCTCGAAGCGGCGGAGCACGGTGAGCACGACGAGCGCGAGGACCGTGACGGCGGCCGCCTCGGGGACCATGCCGGCTCCCGCCGAGAGCCCGATGGCCGTGACCAGCCAGAGCCCCGCGGCGGTCGTCAGCCCCTGGACCGTCGCGCCCGCCCGCAGGATCGTCCCGCCTGCGAGGAAGCCGACCGCCGAGACGACCGAGGCGGCGATGCGGGACCCGTCGACCTCGATCTCGCCGCCGCGGGCGTAGTGCTGAAAATAAGCGAATTGCGAGGAGACGACCATGAACGTCGCCGACGCCACCGCCACGATGGTGTGGGTCCGGAGGCCCACCGGCCTTTTGTGACGATCTCGTTCGTAGCCGATCATGGCGCCGAACACGGCCGCGAGGGCGATCCGAATCATCATCTCGAGATGCGACAAAACCATGGCCACCTCCCATCGAGCCGCGGAGCGCGGATCGCGAGAAGACGTTTCCGGAAAGCTCGATCGGCGGGAGACGGCGGCGAGCCGGCGCGTCAAGCGGGGACGAGCGACAAAGGGGTGACCCTACTCCCCGAGCGCAGTCTGTCAAGCGAATGGCGCAACGATGCGCCTCTCGCACCCCGCCCGTCACGGAGAAGCGATTGAAGCGGAAGAGGGGATGGCGGCGAAGAGGTGATTGAAGCAGAGAGGTGCCCGCCCACGAGCGCCCAATCAAAAGGCCCCGAAGGAGCACGTCGTCCTAAGCGCTTATTCACAAACACATATTCATCGACACCCCTTCACGCTCTTAAGCGCCTTTCGACAGCGACGCTCGGGGCGAAAAGGCGCAGCGCGACGGCGGGATCAGCCGTCCCGTCGGCGGCGCCGGACGAGGACGGCTGCGAGGACGGCAGGGATCCACGCGACCGGGCGCGGCGCCCGCGGCGGGGACGCGAGGGTGCAGCCACAGCCGGTCGAGCCCGCGCCGTCCGCGCCGCTGCCGGCGCCTCCAGCGCCCGACCCACCGACGCCCGAGCCGGCGCCGCTCGAGGCGCCGAGGCCGGCGCTCGACGTGCTGGTCGCGGCGCCGGGACCGCAGCCGCCTGCGCCCCCGCTGCAGAGGCCGGTGTCGTCGCACGTGCCGCCGCACGGACAGCCAGCGACCTCGCAGCCTTCGGCGCAGACGCCGGTCGCGCAGACGAGGGTGCCGCCGCATTCGGTCGCGTCTTGGCAGGGCTCGCCGATCGACTTCGCGCCGAGCGGACCGACCTCGTGGAGCAGCACGGCGTCGAACGCGATCTCCTGCCCGGCGTCGCCGGTGTCGTTCGACAGGAGCACGGACTCGCCGGGGCTACCGGAGAACTTCAGCTTCGGCGCGGCGCCGGACAAGGGGTGGAAGCCGCCCCCTATCGTGTTTTGGTCGACGACCCCCTCGGCGCGCGCACCGCGAGAGACGACGACGTACTTGGCGTGCGTCGCGGTCGCGTGGCCGCTCAGCGGCACGAAAGCCCAGACCTCGTAGACGGCCGGCTTGGTGACCACGGAGGCGAAGTCGTAGCGCGCGGTGACGCTGGGGCTCCCCGCCGCGACCGTCGGGGCCGAGGAGAAGCCGTCGTGGTAGCTCGGATCGGTGCGGGCCGTCGCCGCGCCGTCGACGAAGGCGAAGTGCGGCCCGGCGTCGTCGACCACGAACGTCGCTTCGCCGGCGTCCAGGTTCGTCGAAGAAGGCAGTTGGAGGCGGCGATTGGCGCATTGGTCGGCGGCCCATTCGTCGAAGCTGATCGTGGACGTGGGGCTCGCGGCGTTCGACCAGAAGTCGTTCCAGGCCACCGCGTTCGCGGCGCACCCGGCGCCGTCGACGCCGCATTCGCAGGTCGTCGACATGTCGGCGCGGAGCGGGTTGACCTGGTAATGCAGGTGGCTCCCGGTCGACCAGCCGGTGGAGTCGGCGATCGCCAGCGCCTGTCCTTGGCGCACGAACTCCCCGCATTTCAGCGCCGGATCGAGTGAGCCGCCTCGGAGGTGCAGGTAGACGGAGCTCGTGCCGTCGCCGTGATCGATGACGAGGTAGTTCGCGTCGTTCGCGCACGAGGACGCGCCGCAGCCGGTGTTGCTGGAGACCTTCACGTGGGCGACGGTGCCCTCGCGCGCCGCGACGATCGGGAACTCGGTGCCGTTCGCGAAGTCCCAGGCGTAGCGGTCGGTGCCCACGTGGTCGCTGCAGCACGCGTCGTTGCAGTCCTGCGTCAGCTGCATCGGCGTTCCAGGTGACCACGGGAGCCGGTAGGGACCGGCGGCGGCGCTGCGCGACGCGCTGAAGAGCGCGGCGAAGAGGAGCACCGGCGGGAGCCGAGAGGGGCGGAGCATCGCAGAGGAGGATAACAACGGGAGGTCGAGGGCGTGGAGGAGCTGCGGGGGCACGGTCGACCGGCTGGTGTGGGAGAGGCGGGTGGGTCCCGATGGAGCCATCGCGACGATCCGCGTCGGAAGATCACTCGGTGTGTAGACCTTGCACTGTGTGCGCTCCCGCCTTCCGACGCGGCTCCGCCGCGATGAGTGCGCGGCCGTCGCGGATCCGCAGGAAACACCGTCTGGGAGCGGGGCTCGCGCCGCGACGGCGCGCGCCGGCACGCAGCGTGCTTTGGCGGGGGCCGTGCTCACCCGCCAGCTCGCCCTGACCCTCGCCTTGCCGCTCCTCCTCGCCGCGCCCCTCGCGCTCACCGGCTGCGCGGTGCCACAGCCGGACGACACCTCGACCGAGTCCGACGAGCCGACGGGGTCACGCGGCGATCCGGTCGTGTCGGGCACGGTCGACGACGCGGTGGCGCAGAGCTGCGTGACCTCGAGCGTGACGCCGCTCTCGCAGCAGATCATCGACGAGATGCGCTGCATGCAGCCGGACGCGCTCGTCGACGCGCCCGACGCACCGAACCTCGTCCTCGGCGCGAACGTGTTCGCCTACCTGGAGAAGCCCGGGCGCGACGCCCTCGCGAAGGCGCTCGCGGCGAAGCCCAACGCGTCGATGCACGTGAACTCGATGTTTCGCACCATCGCACAGCAATACCTCTTGTATCGTTGGTACCAGTCGGGGCGCTGCGGCATCGGCCTCGCGGCGAAGCCGGGCAACTCGAACCACGAGTCGGGGCTCGCGCTCGACGTGCAAGAGACCAGCTCGTGGCGCTCGGCCCTCGGCGCGAAGGGCTTCACCTGGCTCGGCAGCTCGGATCCGGTGCACTACGACTACCGCGGCACGGGCAGCCACACGCTCGCGGGGCTCGACGTGAAGGCCTTCCAGCGGCTCTGGAACCGCAATCATCCTTCGGATCTCATCGCCGAGGACGGCGCCTACGGACCCGCGACCGGATCGCGGCTCGGCAAGACCCCGGCGAAGGGCTTCGCGGTCGGCGCGACGTGCACGCCGCCATCGTCACCGACGGACTACGCGGGTCCGAGCGCCGATCCCGCCGACGAGCTCACCCCGGCATCCGACGCGGAGACGCCGGTCGTCGACCAGGACGCTCCTGCGGGAGGGGACGCGGCGACCGAGCCGTCGACCGACGCTCCCAACGCGCTCGAGCTCCTCGATCCGAGCGCGGCGTCGCGCTCGCTCAGTCGCTGAGGCCCGCGCGGCGCACGGCCCGGTTCAAGAACGGCACGGCCTCCTCGGCGGCCCGCGTGTTGCCCGCGCTCGACGGGTGGCTGTCGGTGCCGTCGCCGGTCGGGAAGGCGCTCAGATCGCTCGCGCCGTGGTCGGTCAGGACATCGTAGTAGTCGAACACCGCGACGTTCTTTCCGGCGTAGCCCGCGAGCCAACCGTCCTTCGACACCATCCAGTCGTTGAAGACGCGCGCGAGGGCGCCCTGGCGCGCCATCGCCTCGCCGATCGCGCCGCCGCGGAGCGTGTCGATCGCGTAGCGGTAGAGCGGCACCGGCTTCGGGCTCGGCGCGCTCGCGGGCGCGGTGACGTAGACGAAGAGCACGTCGGGGTGCTTCGCGAGCGTCGGCAGGAGCGCGCGCATGGTGGCCTTCGCGTTCGCGACCGTGAGCGCGGGCCCGCGAGGATCGCCGGGCTCGGCGCCCTCACTTTCAAACCGATTGTTGGGGTAACACGACTTGAAGAGGACGATCTGGTGGGTCTCGCCTTCGGGCAGCAGGCGGTCGTTCTCGTCGACGCGGAGGATCTTGTCCATCTTGCCCTCGAGCTTGGGCAGCCAATCGAACAGATCCGTCGCCTCCCCGACGTCGCTGCCGTACGACGCCTCGTGCACCTCGTAGCCGGCGGAGGTGAGGAGCCGCCGGAGACCGCCGCCGTTCTCGTGGGTCTCGAGGATGCAGTCGGCGCGCTCCTTCGCCGGCCCCACGTCGGCGAGCAGCTGGCCGCCGCAAGAGTGGTGGATGAAGAGGAGTCGGAGGTGCTTCTTCGGCGGATCGGCGGCGAAGGCGGAGAGATCGATCGGCATCGGTCGCGGCGTCGACGCGCGCGGCGCCGGCGCGGTGCGAGGTCGAACGTGCACCGCGCCGAGCGCGCCCGCCGCGAGCACGGCGCTCCCCACGAGGATCCACGGCCACCGTCGCGCGAGCGTGCCGAAGCGTGACGCGCGCGGGGGCCGGAGCTGCCCCTTCGGAGCGTCGGCGACGGAGGAGGCGGTCATGCGTTCCTTCTGCCGCGGGCCCCTTCGGTGCGCAACCGTCCTCTGGTACGTTGCGGTCGCCGTTCCGGCGGAGGGTGCCGGTCACGTTGCGCGAGGATCATCGATTCCATGACCACGATCGTCACCGGAGGGCTCGGCTTCGTCGGATCTCACTTCGTCTGGGCCGCGAGCGAGACCGGGCGACGCGTCGTCGTCCTCGACGATGGCTCCGCGGGCACGCGGCCGAGCCTGCCCG
>CAYYKK010000040.1:0-33598 GCA_964467935.1 uncultured Polyangiaceae bacterium | reverse complement strand
CCGTGAGGGCGGCAAGACCGTCGGCGCGGGCATCGTCACGCAGATCGTCGAGTGAAAGGCGCCTGAGAGGAAATCATCATGGCCGACAGCACCAAAATCCGAATCCGCCTCAAGGCGTTCGATCACCAGCTCCTCGACAAGTCGACCACCGACATCGTCGAGACGGCGAAGCGCACCGGCGCTCGCGTCGCGGGCCCCGTGCCCCTCCCGACCGAGATCCGCCGCTTCACGGTTCTCCGCGGCCCGCACGTCGACAAGAAGTCGCGCGAGCAGTTCGAGATCCGCACCCACAAGCGCCTGCTCGACATCATCGAGCCCACGCAGCAAACCCTCGACGCCCTCATGAAGCTGGACCTCTCGGCTGGCGTCGATGTCGAGATCAAGTCGTAGGAGAGCTGAGACATGAAGGTCAAAGTCTATAACCTCAAGCGTGAAGAGGTCGGCTCGCTCGACCTCAGCGACGAGGTGTTCGGCACCGAGGTCAAGGAAGCCCTCTTCTACGAAGTGGTGAAGGCGCAGCTCGCTTCGCGACGCTCCGGCACCAAGGCCACCAAGGAGCGCTCCGCGGTCCGTGGCTCGTCGAAGAAGCTCTACAAGCAGAAGGGCACCGGCAACGCTCGTCAGGGCTCCATCCGCGCTCCGCATCACCCGGGCGGCGGCATGGCGCACGCCCTCGAGCCCAAGGACTGGGGCTATCGTCCGCCTCGCAAGGTGCGCGTCGCCGCGCTCAAGAGCGCGCTCTCGCTCTTCGCGAAGCAGGACCGCCTCATCGTCGTCGACAGCCTCGATCTCCCCGAGATCAAGACCAAGGCGCTGCTCGGCGCGCTCGGCGCGCTGAAGGCGGAGAAGAAGGCGCTCGTGGTCGACGCGGCGACGAACGACAAGCTCGTGAAGTCGATCCGCAACGCCGAGAAGCACCAGTTCCTCCCGCCCGAGGGCGTCAACGTCTACGACCTCCTCCGCCACGACCATCTCGTCGTGTCGAAGGCGGCGGCCAAGGCGCTCGAAGAGCGTTGCCTCAAGTAAGGAGTCCCGAAGCCATGAACCCCGAGCACATCATTCGTCGGCCGATCATCCTCACGGAGAAATCGAGCCGGCTCCGGGAAGGCCAGAACCAGGTCATCTTCGAGGTCTCCCCGGACGCGAACAAGATCCAGATCCGCGACGCCATCCAGAAGATGTTCAACGTCTCGGTCCTCGACGTGAACACCCTCGTCATGCGCGGCCACGACCGCCGCATGGGGCGCGGATACGCGAAGCTCAGAAACTGGAAGAAGGCGATCATCACCCTGAAGCAGGGTGACTCGATCCAGTTCTTCGACGAGAAGGCGGAGTAGCCATGGGTATCAAGACCTTCAAGCCGACCTCCCCCGGGCGGCGCTTCTATTCGGTCAGCGACTTCCGGGAGATCACCACGGACGAGCCCGAGCGCTCTCTCGTCGAGAAGCAGAACTCGTCGGGCGGCCGCAACAACATGGGCCGCATCACGAGCCGCTTCCGCGGCGGTGGTCACAAGCAGCACTACCGCATCATCGACTTCCGTCGCGACAAGATCGGCGTGCCCGCGCAGGTCGCCACGATCGAGTACGACCCGAACCGCACGGCGCGCATCGCGCTCCTCCACTACGCCGACGGCGAGAAGCGCTACATCCTCGCGCCCGACGGCCTCGAGGTCGGCGCGACGATCGTCGCGAGCCGCCACGCGGACATCAAGGTCGGCAACAGCCTGACCCTCCGCTACATCCCGCCGGGCACGACGATCCACAACGTCGAGCTCAAGAAGGGCAAGGGCGGTCAGCTCGTTCGCTCGGCCGGCTCCGCGGCGCAGCTCATGGCCAAGGACGGCGAGTGGGCGCAGGTCCGCTTGCCCTCGGGCGAGATTCGCAAGGTGCACCTCGACTGCCGCGCCACGGTCGGTCAGGTGTCGAACATCGAGCACGCGAACATCAGCCTCGGCAAGGCCGGGCGCACGCGCTGGCTCGGGTTCCGCCCGCACAACCGCGGCGTCACCATGAACCCCGTCGATCATCCGATGGGCGGTGGTGAGGGTCGCACTTCGGGTGGTCGCCACCCGTGCTCGCCGTGGGGTCAGCTCTCCAAGGGTCAGAAGACGCGAAACAACAAGCGCACCGACGGGATGATCATTCGCCGTCGCAAGTCGAAGGGTTGATCCATGCCGCGAAGCATTAAGAAGGGTCCGTTCATCGACGGTCACCTGCTCGAGAAGATCCAGGCCAACCAAGGCCAGTCGAACAAGAAGGTCATCAAGACCTGGTCGCGTCGCTCGACGATCGTGCCGGAGGCCGTGGGCCTCACGTTCGCCGTGCACAACGGCCGCAAGTTCGTTCCGGTGTTCATCACGGAGAACATGGTCGGTCACAAGCTCGGCGAGTTCGCCCCGACGCGCACGTTCCACGGGCACTCGGGCGACAAGAAGGCCAAGGTCGCCGCGAAGAAGTAAGGCGATCCGGTCCGTCCCACGAGGCGGCGTGCAGGGCTCGGGCTCTGCGTGCCGCCTCGCTGCTTTTTGTGGCTGCCCCGCGGTGGAGACGAACAAGATGTGCAACCTCTGCACTCGAAGCACACCCCGCCGGCGTCCGCTCGTCGTGCGTGGAGCGTGCGCCTGCTGATTGCCCGGTGCATTTCGGCCGTCGCGCCGAGGCACGCTCGTTGCGTAACCTTTGGCTCGGTGTTCTCCTTGGTCGACTCGAACGATCCTTCGTGCCGCCCATGAGCTGGTCCGACTCCCCTTGGGTTCGTGGTGAGCTCCGCATCCGTCGGGACGCGCTGTCGATCGTGGAGCGCGACGCGATCGCGGGCTACGAGGCGGAGCAGGAGGCGTGCGGCTACCTCGCGGGTCCGCTCGCCGATCCGCTGCTCTGCGACCGCGCCGAGCCGATCGAGAACCTCGCGAAGATCCTCCACGAGCGCGACCCCGCGACGTTCTTCCACCCCGCGAGGAAGTTCTTCGCGTTCCACGAGCGTACCCTCGAGGCCGCGATCCGCGACGGCGAGGAGCGCGCGTCGCCGGTCAAGGTCCTCTATCACTCGCACCTCGACGTCGGCGCCTACATGAGCGGCACCGACGAGGCGGTCCTCTCTCGCGGCGCGCCTCCGAGCTTCCTCGGTGGCGCGGCGACGCTGGGGCCAGGGCCTGCGTGGCCGCTCGCGTTTCTCGTGAGCAGCGTGCGACGCACCGACGGTGCGCCCTTCGTCGACGACCATCGTCTGTTCGTGTGGGAGAAGAGGCGCTTCGTCGCTTCGACGTTCGAGATCGTCTGAGCGACGCCCCGGCCTTGCTGCCGCTCGGCGCCGCACATACTCTCGCCGGGGGATCACTCGGCCGAACTTTGGGAGGGGAGCCGAGTCGATGAGCAGAGCCAGGAGGAAACCGATGGCTACCGGAGGCACGAGATGAGCGTCCGCAACCTACGCGTCGAGGTCGCGACGGGCGACGCGCTCGACGCGCGCTCGTTCTCCGTCACGCAGCGCATGAGCGAGCTCTTCCGAGTCGAGATCTCCGCGGTCTCGTCGAACCTCGGGATCGCGTTGGGCGACGTCATCGGCAACGCGGCGTCGTTCACGGTGAGTCAGCGAGGCGCGGCGCAGACGCTCACGGGCGTCGCCATCGAGATGAGCCAGACGCGCGTCGACGCCTCCGGGCTAGCGACCTATTCGCTCGTGATCGCGCCGAAGGCGTGGCTCCTCACGCAGCGCAAGAACTACCGGATTTTCCAGTTCGTGTCGGAGCTCGACATCGTGCGGACGATCCTCGGCGAATGGGGCATCGAGCTCGACGTGCGCACACGACGCTCGTACAAACCGCGCAAATACCGCGTCCAATACGACGAGAGCGACTTCGCGTTCGTGAGCCGAATGCTCGAGGACGCGGGCATCAATTACTATTTCGAGACGGGCGACAACGGCTCCACGATGGTGCTCGACGACGCGCCCGAATCGGGATCGGTCGCGCACCCCGGGCTCGAGTTCTACGACGAGCCTCAGGGGGCGACGGGTGAGTTCGTCACCCGCGTCACGGTCGGCCGCGCCGTGAGGCCGGGGAAGATGACCATCGGCGACCTCGACTATCGCCGCCCGAGCACCAGCCAGCCGCGGCTCTCGCGCGCTCTCGGCTTGTCGCAGGAGGCCGACTACGAGCAATTCGAGTACGAGCCCGGCGCCTTCCTCTATCAGACGGCCGCCGGGGGGAGCACCCCCCACGCCGACGATCGCGGCGCGAGCCGCACCGACGAGGGCACCGGGAGCGAGAAGACGAACGACCGCTTGCTGGGCAAGCGCGAAGGCGATCGCGTCGTGCGCCTCGTGTCGAGCGTGCTCACGCTGGCGCCCGGCACCATCCTCAACATCTCCGGTCACCCACACTCCGCGGCGCGCGCCGATCTCCTGGTCCTCGCGACCAAGCTGGCCGGCAAGCACGACGAGGATTGGCGCGTCGAGGTGGAGTCGGCGCCCACCTCCTCGCCGCGGCGGCCGCCACAGCGCACGCCCAAGCCGAGGGCGCGGGGGGTGGAGAGCGCCACCGTCGTCGGCCCCAAGGCCGAGGAGATCCACACCGACGAATATGGTCGCGTCCGCGTCCACTTTCATTGGGATCGCGCTGGCAAGCGCGACGACACGAGCTCCTGCTGGCTCCCCACGAGCCAACCGTGGGCCGGCACCGGGTTCGGCGGCGTGAACTTGCCGCGCGTGGGACAAGAGGTCTTCGTCGAGTTCCTCGGCGGTGATCCCGATCGGCCGGTCGTCACCGGCCGCGTCTACACCGTCACCAATCCACCGCCCGACAAGCTGCCTCGCTACAAGACCGTCTCCGGCATCATGAGCGAGTCGACGCCGCGCATGGTCATGGGCGCCGCCGACGCCGGCGGCGCGGGTCAGGAGTCGAGCCTCCTCGGCGGCGGCCAGAACATGACGCCGGGGGAAATCTCCGACGAGGTCACGAAGCCCGGTCCCTTCCAAGCCGCGTCACCGACGGGGACGATGAACAGCTGGCACGGCAGCGGGATCAAGTTCGAGGACGACCTGACGAGCCCGATGATCTATCTGCAGGCCGAGCGCGACGCGAACTTCCGCGTGAACAACATCTGGCGGACGCAGGTCTTCAACGACCGCGCCTGCAAGGTCGGCACCGACGACGTCCTCGAGGTCGGCAACACGCATGCGACGCACGTCGTCACCCACCAATTCGTCACCGTCCAGGGCAACCAGACGCTCAACGTGACGGACAGCCGCGTCGAGAAGGTCGACAAGACCTGCACGCTGTCCGTGGGCGCGGACGGCTATCACATCAACGCCGACGAAGAAGCGGGCATTCGTGCCAAGCGGCAGATCGTCATCTCGTCCGACACGCGCATCCATCTCAACGTGCAGGGGAGCGAAATCGAGATCCTACCCAACTCGATTCGAATTCAATGCTCGGAGGCGGTCTATTTCCAGATGCAGCGGGACGGTTTTCCGAAGGGCAAATGAGGCTACGACACTTCAAGTTCTTGGGGATTCGCAAGCTCGACGGGCTGAGCGCCGATCTGCCGAGCGGGCACTACACCGATCTCGTGGTGGTCCACGGCGGCCCCTCGACCGGCAAGACGAGCTTCTTGGACACGCTCGCGTCGTGCACCGAGCGCATCGCGGGCTCGAACGCGTGGGACTCGCGTTGGGACAGCCTCGCGATGACGGGCGCCGCGAAGGTCGCCCTCGACTGGGAGGCGTCGGAGGACGAGCGCGCGCGCATGGCGCTCGCCGACCCGCTCCTCAGCACGGAGGTCATCCTCGGCGGATCGCGCTCGGCGAACGACGCTCCGATCGCGCTCCGCGGCATCCTCGCCGAGCAGCCGACGTCCGCCAGGGGATCCGTCCACTACCTGCACGACGGACGGGCGCTCGAGGGACCCACGGCCTACGGGGCCGATGAAGCCGCCTTTCGGCAGCGCATGCTCAATCGAAATACCAAGTTCGGCAATCTCTACGATTTGCTCGATCAGGCCGAGATGGCGAGCGCACGGGCGCTCGCGACGACCCGATTGGCGGAGGTGTTTCCCGATCTCACCATCGACGGGCTGCGCCGCTTCGGGACGGGGTTCACGCCGATGATCAAGGACGCTGCGGCCGAAGGCGCCGCGCGGCCGGCCGACAAGCTCTCGACGTCGGAGCGACAGGCGTTCTTGCTCGCGCTCTACACCTCGAGGGTCCCGATCGTGGATTCGGTCATCCTCTTGGATGCCCCGGAGATCGGGTTCGGGGACGCGGGCGCCGTCGATCTGGTCCGGGCGCTCCTGCGCTGGACGATGCGCACCCAGCTCATCGTCGCCACGACCTCGGACGCGGTCCGCGACATGCCGGAGACCTCCCACACGGTCGAGCTCGCCCGATGAAGCGATTCGCCACCGACGCATTTCGCTTCGATCTGCCCGATGGCGAATGGCGAGAGGAGACGCTTCAGCACTTCTCACCCGAGGGGGATGACGCATCCGCGTTCATGATCGGCCGCCGCGAGCGGGCCGCCGACGCGGCCGAGTCGATCGCGCACACGCTCGCCACGTTTCCGAAGTCCTCCGCCCTCGAGGTGGAGCTGGTGCGGTCCGAAGAGATCGACGTCGGCCCCCTGCCGGCCACCGATCTCGGCATCATCACCCGCACGGCGAAGGGCGCCGACTACATGCGCGTCGTGATCATTCCCTATTACGATCAGGACCTCTACCTCAACTGGGGAGGGCCCGCGGCCGATCGGAGCGCGATCGACGCACGCGTCACGCGCACGCTCGAGACGATGAGGTTTCGCCGGCGATGAGCGCGCTGCATCACGCCTCCGAGCTGTCGTTCGAGGTGGAGCCCGGCTGGGTCGACCGCACGGAGTACAGCTTCGCGTGCGGAGACTTCCGCTTCCACATCCGACGATTCGGGGCCGCCGCCGACGCGCGTGCGCGCGCGGATCTCGCGCTCGAGCACTTCGCTCGAAGCGTGCCGCGGCACACCGTGGTCGAGCGTCAAGCGATCGAGTCGCCCGGCCCCGGCGAGCTCGTCGTGCACCACATCCCCGGTGATCCGGCGGCGGTCGAGGTCTTCATGTATTGGGCGACCGGCGATCGCTGCTGGCTCTGCCGCTCGGTCGGGCCCATCGAGAGGGAGCTCGACTGCCGAAGAATCATGGATGGTTTCATCGATACCTATGAACCCGTGGAGGGACCATGAGCGAGGAGCCGTTGCCCGCGATGCGGAAGACCGACTACACGAAGTCGGACTGGAGCCAGGGACTCGGTGTGCTCCTCAGCATCGTGAAGCAGTTCGTCACGTTCTCGAAATGGGGAGTCCGGGTCGCGGCGCTCGTCGGGGCGCCGGAGTCGGGAGGGTTGAGCATCGTGGTCGGCTTCGCTGCCTCGGAGCTCCTGGACAAGGCCTTCGACATCGCGTCGGAGTGGGCGATCGACCAGGCCTCGCGCAAGTTCGCGACCGGGCCGGACCCGGAGATCCTCGAAGGGTCGCCGAACGTGTTCTTCAACACGCTGGAGGCGGCCCGCGGTGGACCCGAAGGGGACAACACCAAGTCCCGAGAGCAGATCATGCAGGGGAGCGAATGGGTCTATACCAACCTGCGGCCGGCGGCGCGACAGGACGATCGCACGCGCGCCAGCGGGTTCTGCGTCTTGAAGCCCGGTCCTGACCCGAACATCTTCATCGGTGGTCCCCCGATCGAGTTCGACAACAAACCCTATCTCGGGAAGGAGGCCCAATTGCTCCTCAGCCTGGCCGAGAACATCGACACCCTGAAAGAGCTGCCGAAGAAGCTCTCCAATCTGAGCATGCAGGCGAGGCAGCTCAGGAACGCCTACAACAACGGGGGCAAGGTGGCTCAGCGAAGCGCGAAGCTCGGAAGAGACGCCTACAAGCTCGGTAAGGACGTCTGGGGGCTGGTCCCGTGAGCGCCGCCTTCGGACCGCTCGACAAGCGCGTGGAGGTGGAGCTCGATTGCGGCGAGGCCCTCGACGTCCGAGAGTTCGACGCGCGCGACGCGATGAGCCGACTCTTCGAGGTGCGGCTCGTCCTCGTCTCGCGGAACCTCGACGTCGACTTCGACTCGGTGCTCGGGATGCCGGCGAGCTTCCGCATCTCCACGCCGGGATCTCGACGCACTTGGCGCGGCGTCGCCGTGGCGATGGATCAGGTGAGGGTCGATCGACGAGGGCTCGCGACCTACGAGCTGACGATCGCCCCGCGCCTCCATCTTCTCGGGCTGCGGAAGAACTACCGGGTATTCCAGTTCAAGTCCGAGCTCGAGATCGTGACGCAGATCCTCGGCGAGTGGGGGATCGACCACCGCGTCCTCGCCGACGCCGGCGCGCACAAGCAACGAAAGTTCCGTGTGCAATACGGCGAGTCCGATCTCGTGTTCATCACCAGAATGCTCGAGGACGCGGGCATCGCGTATTGGTTCGACGGAGAGGACGGCTCGAGCACCATGGTGCTCGACGACCGACCCGCGTCGCGCGAGGTCGGGTTCGCGGGGCTTCGGTTCCACGACAAGCCCGGCATCACGGACGACAGCGTCGTCACGGCGCTCGCGATCGCCGAGCGAGTACGACCGGGAAAGCGGACGATCGGAGACCTCGATTACCGGCGCGGTCCCACGCAACAACCGATCTTGTCGTCGGCGCGCGGTCGGCCTCCCGAGGCGCGTCTCGAGCAGTACGACTACGAGCCCGGGGCGTTCCTGTTCGTCGGTGGCTCGGGTGGGAACACGCCGACGGCCGACGATCGCGGCACGACGCGGACCGACGAGTCCGCGGGCGCCGCCGTGGCGCTCCATCGTCATCTCGGGGCGCGCAGCGACGCCCTTCGCGTGACGCTCCGATCGAACGTCATGGCGATCGGGCCCGGGCAGCTCGTCTCGATCGTCGATCACCCGCACCCGGCGGTGGGCGGCACGAGCTGGCTCGGGCTCGCCTCGCGCGTGCACGGCGTCGATACGCACGAATGGAGCAACGACGTCGAGCTCGCGTCGAGCGCGACGGCCTATCATCCCCCGCGCGAGACGCCCAAGCCCGTCGTGCACGGCCTCGAGAGCGCGACGGTCGTCGGCCCCGCCGCCGACGAGATCCACACCGACGAGTTCGGGCGGGTCCGAGTCCACTTCCATTGGGATCGGGAGAGCAAGCGCGACGAAGCGTCGTCGTGTTGGATCCCCACGAACCAGCCGTGGGCCGGCGCCGGCTTCGGGGGAACCGTGCTGCCGCGGATCGGACAAGAGGTGCTCGTCGAGTTCCTCGGCGGCGACCCCGATCGGCCCGTCGTCATGGGGCGCGTGTACACCGAGCGCCAACCGGCGCCGTATCCGCTCCCGGCGGGCAAGAAGCTCACCGGGCTCGTCGGACGCACCACGCCGTCTCTCGTGCTCGGCGGCTCGGCAGAGGCTTGGATGGTGCAGCAGTCGGAGGAGCGAGGCGGACCTCTCCGCGCGCCGGGCGCCGGCGGGCGCGAGTTCAGCGTCACGCGGCCGAAGGACTTCCCCAACTCGAACCGCGACAACGCGTTCCTCCTCGACGACACGCAGCACCAGAACCTGGTGTACCTGCAGGCCAAGAAGGACCTGAACTTCCTCGTGAAGCACGGTTGGCGCAGCGTCGTCGGCAACTACCGCGGATGCCTCATCAACGGGAACGACAACCTGCACGTCCGGAACAAGCAGGACAACGAGATCATCGCGCACCAGATCCTGCGCGTCGATCAGAACCAAGCGATCGTCGTGGGCCACGTCCGCGACGAGACGGTCGATCAGAGCTGCGGGCTCGTCGTCGAAAAGGCGCTGACCATCGACACCAGCGGCCCCCTCGAGCTGACCTCGCACAACAAGGCCATTTCGGTCGAGGCGGACGAGCTCATCAGTCTGCAGGTGGGCGACTCGTCGATCGTCATCACGAAAGAGACGATCGTCATCGACTCGCCGAAGATCGACGTGAACCCGAAGTGACCCGAGCCGCGAAGGAGCTCTCCATGGACGTCACTGCTGCGGTCGAAAACCTCCTCGGTTCCAACAACGTCAGGGTCACCATCGCGACCGGCACCCCCCTGGATGTCCGAGAGTTCTCGATCGACCAGGCGATGAGCCGGCTCTTTCGCGTCGAGATCGTGGCGGTCTCCACCGAGCTGAACCTCGATCTCGAGGGCGTGATCGGGCTCGACGCCTCGTGCTCGGTCACCCAGACGAACGCCACGGCGAGTCTGTCCGGCATCTGCCTCGAGTGCGAGCAGATCCGGGTCGAGGCGACCGGGCTCGCCACGTATCGGCTCGTGATCGTCCCCGCGCTGTGGAAGCTCACGCAGCGCACCAACTACCGCATCTTCCAGTTCCTCTCCGAGCTCGACATCGTGAAAAAGCTCCTCCAAGAGTGGGGGATCCGCTTCGAGCTCCGCACGAATGCCGGGCTCCACAAGCCACGCAAATACCGTGTTCAATACGGCGAGAGTGATTTCGACTTCGTCAGTCGGATGCTCGAGGACGCGGGGATTTCCTATTACTTCGAGGACGGCGACGGCGGCACCACGCTCGTCTTGGACGACGCTCCGGAGACGCGGGACGTCACGGAGCCTGGGGTCCGCTTCCACGACGAGCCAGGCGTGACGGACCTTCGGTTCGCGACGCGGCTGGCGACACGCTCGCGGCTGCGTCCGGGGGCCATGACGGTCGGGGACGTCGACTATCGACTCCCGAGCACGAAGCAGCCGCGGCTGGGCACCGTCGGGGGATTGCCCCAGGAGTCCAAGCTCGAGCAATTCGACTTCGAGCCCGGCGCGTTTCTCTATCAGGGCGGCGGCTCTGCCGGCACGCCCTTCGCCGATGATCGCGGCGCCTCCCGCACCGATCAAGGCGCGGGCAACCAGAAGGTCGCGAACCGACTCGCGGGACACCGAAACGACGCGCGCATCGTCGGCTTCGAGTCGAACGTGATTGGCCTCGCCCCGGGTCGGATCCTGTCCATCGTCGATCATCCTCACAGCATGACGGCGGGCAGCCTGCTCGTGGTGCGCACGTCCATGTCCGGCGAGCACTCGAGCCAGTGGCGAGTCGTGGTCGACGCGGCGCCGACGTCGCAGCCGTACCGGCCGGCGCTCTCGACGCCGAAGCCCCGGGTCCAGGGCATCGAGAGCGCGACCGTGGTCGGCCCGAAGGCCGAGGAGATCCACACCGACGAGTTCGGACGCGTCCGCGTTCACTTTCATTGGGATCGGGAGAGCCAACGAAACCAGGAGAGCTCGTGCTGGCTGCCGACGAACCAGCCGTGGGCCGGCGACGGCTATGGTGGCGTCAACTTGCCGCGCGTCGGCCAAGAGGTGTTGGTCGGCTTTCTGGGCGGCGATCCGGATCGTCCGGTGGTCACGGGTCGCGTCTACACGGAGACCAACCCGGTCCCGGATCCGTTGCCGAAGTACAAGCACGTCTCGGGCCTCTTCAGCGAGTCGACGCCGCGGATGGTCATGGGCGGATCGATCGGTGACTTCACGATGGGGAACGAGGGCCCCTATGGGGGCACCCCGATGACGCCGGCGGAGATGGACGGCAACGCGACCATCGGCGGGCCGACGCAGGTCGTTTCGCCGACCGGCACGAATCACCGGTGGAAGGGAAGCGGCATGAAGCTCGACGACATGAGCGGCGCCGAGAACCTCTACATCCAGGCCAACAAGGACATGCACTGGCTCGTTCAGCACGACTGGAAGACCGTCGTCGGCGCGCACCGCACGGCGAAGACGGGGACCGACGACGCGACGTGGGTCGAGAAGAATCAGCAGATCTTCATCGGGAGCGACCAGTCGACCACGATCGGCCAGAGCCAGCAGATTCACGTGTATGGAGAGCGGATCGACGTCGTCGGGGACAAGTTCCTCCAGACCGTGAAGAAGAACTGGGGCATCGCGTCGTCGAACGAAGGAATCGTCATCCACGCCGAGAAGGACATCACCTTCGACGCGAAGACCAACATCGAGTTTCGCGTGGGCGCCTCCGTCGTCAAGATCCAGAAGTCCATGATCACCGCGACGTCGGAGAAGAACTCGGTCCACCTCAACCCATCGCAGCCCGCGGACACGCCGGAGCAAGCGAAGGAGCGGCGCATCCGAAAGGCCGTCGACACCCTCAACCACGATCTGTGGTTCTGGCAGCGGCCCAGCCAGGGGAACGACCAGACGGCGCGCGACAAGATGGCCGAGAACGGCACGACCGATCGGGGCGAGCAAGACGCCGCGCTGAAGCAGTATTACGACAAGCAGGCCGCCGATCAGGCCGCTTACGAAAAGGCCCTTGCGGACAATCCCTATTACGGCATGCCGATGTGACCGGCGCGGTTGCGGCGGATGAGCCCTCGCGTACCGGAGGACGGCGAGAAGCAACCGGTCGTATCGCTGGAGGAAGACGCTGACAGGAGCGCGCCGACGGCGCGTCGACCGGGCACGACGAAGAAGCGTGGCCGCGGGGGATGCCTCGCCGCTGCGCTCGTGGCGTTGCTCCTGGTGGGGGGCGCGGTGGGGTTCGTCTACGTCCGCTGGGACGACATCGTCCTCGCGTTCGTGCTCTCGGAGGCGCGGGCCCACGGCGTCACCCTCGCGGTGGGCTCGCTCACCCTCGAGCGCGACGGGCTCGTGGTGAAGAGCGTGACGCTGTCGCGTGCGAAGCTCACGGCGACGTCCCTGCCCGGCGTGACGATCGAAGCGGACGAGATCGTCGTGGCGGTCGACGCGGATCGAAACCCCGTCACGGCGACGACGCGCCACGCGAAGGCGACGTTCGATGCGGCGCCGGGGGTCGTCGTCACCGTCGGCAAGGCCGAGACGGCGCTCGCCGCGTTCGCGCCTCGCGCCATGTCTCTGACGAAGGTCGAGGTCGAGGCGCCCGACGCGCACGCCGTCTTCGCGTTGTCGGAGGTCGCGGCGAAGGGGCCGCTCGCGGCGATCGACACGCACGCCGCGGCGATCTCGCTCCACTTGGGCCGCGTGTCGGACGCCCTCGCCGCGCCGCTCGTCGTGGCGGTGGAGGGGTTCGAGCGCGAAGGCGACGCTACGGTCCTGACGGGCGTCTCGACGCGCGTGCCGGTGCTCGATCGCGAGGAGAAGCTCGATCGCGTCGAGATCCTCGCGGCCAAGGATCCCGTCGAGGTGAAGGTCCCGAAGCTCCCCGAGGTGACGGTGCGCGTCGGCGACCGCGGGCGCAAGATCGACGTCGAGCTCTCGCGCGTCCCCGCCGAGCTGCTCTCTCGCGAGCTCGGTTGGTCGCGGCCGCCGGACTTCGCGCTCTCTGCTCGCGCGACGATCGCGCTACCGGAGGGGAAGGGAGCCGTCGTCACCGGATCGTACGAGGCGGTGCTCGAGCACTACGTGCCTCCGCATCCGCGTGAGCTCGACGGCATCGTCTTCGGCGACGCGACGAAGGCCACGGGTGATTTTCGGCTCCTCGGCGAGCGCCTGTCGCTCACGTCGCTGAAGGTCGTGGCCGGCGCGCTGCACCTCGAGGGCGAGGGCACGGCGACGGCCGCGGACGCGGGGCGCGTCGAGCTCACGCTCTCCGGATCCATCGCGTGCAGCGAGCTCGCTGCGAGCGCGATCGGCGCGCACCTCGGCCTTCAAGCGGGCTTCTTCGCCGGGCAGCTGGCGCGCGGGCGGCTCACGGGCACCGTGGGGGTGCGCCTCGGCGTGGTCCTCACGGGCAAGGACGCCGCGCACCCGGAGGTGCACCCGTCTGCCTCGCTGCACTGCGGGCTGAGCCTCTAGGAGCAGCGCGCTTTCCCTCGCGCTCACTTCCCTCTACTTTACGGCTCTAGCGCGCATGTCAGGGCCGATCGCCATCCAAACCCACGCGCCGCTCGCGGGCGCGACGGTCGCCTTCTCTCGCGGCGGGATGCGCTATCTCACCGTGGTCCTCAAGGCGACGTTCGCGATGATCCACGAGGGCTACGCGGTGCCGCTGCCGTCTCCTCCCGTACGCGGGGAGGACGCGACAGTGCCGGGGCTTCGCACGCTCGAGCGTGCCTCCGAGCTCGCCCCCTTCATCCCCGAGGTCGACGTCACGCTCCGCGGTCACGCGCGCGCGTGCGGCGCGTCGGTGAAGCCGGCGGTGACGGGGCGGCTCGCGGGCCACCGGGGACGGACGCTGCTCGACAAGACGCTCCACGTGTACGGCGATCGCGAAGCGGACGGGGCGTTCCCGCGCGACTTCTCGGCGCTGCCGCTCGTCTACGAGCTCGCGGCTGGCGACCCCGAGAACCCGTTCGGGCTCGCCGAGGCCGACGTTCCGAACATCGTCCTGCCGCGCGGCAAGAAGGGAGTCCCCGCGTTCGCGCCGCTGCCGGAGAGCTGGCCATCGCGCGCGCGACTCGCGGCGAAGGGCACGATGTCGATCGAGGACGGCGTGCTGACGCTCGGCCCCGATTTTCCGTTCGAGTTCTTCCAAGCGTCGCCGTCCGATCAGCGCCTCGAGACCTTCCGCGGCGACGAGTGGATCTTGATCGACGGCGTCCACGCGGATCTCCCGCGCTTCGCGACCAAGCTGCCGAAGCCGACGGTGGTCGCCGAGCTGCTGCGCGAGGGGGGCCGAGCGTCGGCGTTCGAGCTGAGCTGCGACACCGTGGCGATCGACGCCGACGACAGGACCATCACGCTCCTGTTCCGCGGCCACCTCCCGATGCCGAGCGACGATCTCTCCGCGTACACGATCGCCGCGCACATGCAGGTCGAGGATGGCGCCTCGCCGGTCACGCACGACGACGCGACGCCGCGCGCGCCGGAGCAGGAGATCGAGGAGATCGACGCCGAGCTCGTCGAGGAGCTGAGCGTCGACGAGGCCACGCCGAGCCCCGCGCCGCGCGGCGGGACGGTGCCGCCGCCGGCCGCGCCCTCGTTCGGCGCGATGCCGTTCGCGAAGCTGTCCGCGCCCCCCGCGCCGCCGTTCGGCGCCCCGACGTTCGGCCCGCCGCCCGCCGAGCGCGCGCCCTCGTCCGACGGATCGAACCGTCCTCCGGAAGCGCTGCCGTTTCGACCGCCGGGCGCCGCGAGCGTTCCTCCCGTGGAGCCCCGACGTCAGCGCGGCACCCATCGGATGCGGATGGACGACGTGCCGACCGAGTCGTTCGACGACACGCCCAACGACCCCACGCAAGGCCTCGCGCCGAGCGATCTGCCCTTCCAACCGGGCGGACCGTTTCGGCCCGCGCCCTCGTTCGTCTCGGCGGACGAGCTCACCTCGTCGGCGCACGATCGCTCCGGCACGCTCCCGCCTCCGCCCCCCACCGAAGAGGTGCGCTCGGTCGCGCCGCCTCCCCCACCGCCTCCGCCCCGCTCGTCGCCCTCTGCCGCGACGCCGCCGCTCGCGCCGTCGCAGGCGCCGAGCGCCCCCCGACCGAGCACGCCGCCAGCGCCGGCGCTCGCGCCGCCTCCGCTGTCCTCGAAGGGATCTCCCGCCGCTCCCGTCGCGCCGCCTCCGCTCGCTCCCCTGCCGGTCGCGACGCCACCGGCCGTCATCGCCCCTCCGACAGCCGTTGCCCCTCCGACAGCCGTTGCGCCTCCAGCAGTCGTCGCGCCTCCGGCAGCCGTCGCGCCGCCGGCTGTCGTGACGCCACCGGCCGTCATCGCGCCTCCGAGCGTGGTGGCGCCACCCCAGGTCGTCGCGCCTCCGAGCGTGGTCACGCCTCCGAGCGTCCTCGCGCCGCCCCCGATCGTGGCGCTGCCTCGACCGATCGCGGTCCCCGCCGAGCCGTCGTCGTCGGCGCCCAAGGAGGCCGACAAAGAAGACGACGATGTCACTGCATCCACGAAACGACCGCAAATCGGTAGCATGACGCTGGGTCGTCCGGAGCCGACCGCGCTCGCGGTGCCGCCCGCGTCCGTGCCGGACCCGATCCGTGAGCCGCCGCCGCCTCGCTCGCCGAGCGCACCGCCGCCTCCCGCGGTCGCGCCGGATCCCCTCGTGGTCGCGCCGACGCCCCCTCCGAAGCCCGTCGAGGAGACCGGGATTCGCGGCGTCGTCATCGCCAAGCTGCGCCGGAAGGAAGCCTTCTACGACGCCAACTTCGCGGGCGCCGATCTCTCGGGCATCGACTTCTCCGAGGCGGGGCTGAGCGGCATCCACCTCGCGGGCGCGAAGCTCGTGGGTTGCATCTTCAAGGGCGCGCGCCTCGGGAACGCCAAGCTCACGGGCGCGGATCTGCGTGACGCCGATCTCTCGGGCGCCGATCTGACCCAGGCCGATCTCAGCCGCGCGTCCCTCGACCGCGCGAAGTTCGACGGCGCCGTGCTCGTCGACGCGAACCTGATGCTCGCGGTGGGGCAAGGGGCGCGCTTCGACGGCGCGAACGGCCCGCGCGCGATCTTCGCGCAAGGGCAGTGGGAGGAGGCGACGTTCCGCCGCGCCACGCTCACGTCCGCCGACTTCTCGGGCGCCGAGATCTCGCGTGCCGACGCCGAGGGAGCGGACCTCGCGTCGGCGCGCTTCGCGGACGTGCGTGGCTCGGACGCGAAGCTCGCCTCGGTCGCGATGGACCAGGCCACGTTCACGGGGGCCACGCTGCAGCGGACGTCGTTCGCCGGCGCTTCGTTGAAGGGCTCGACGTGGGAGCGCGCCTCGCTCGAGGAGTGCGTGTTCGACGGCGCGAAGATGGATCGCGCGATCGTCGCGCGCGCGACGCTCGCGAAGGCCTCCTTCGTCGGGGCAGACCTCGAGGGGGCGAACTTCATCGGCGCGACGGGCGACGGCGCGAGCTTCGCGGAGGCCAAGCTCGTCGGCGCGGATCTCCGCCAGGCGAAGCTCGGTGACGCCGGATTCGAGCGCGCCGACTTGAGCAAGGTCAACGCCCACAAGGCGGTGTTCGCCGTCCCGCGCCTCGCGGGTGCGAACCTGACCGCCGCCTCGTTCCGCGCGGCGAAGATGAAAGCCGCCGACCTCGTGGGCGCGGACCTCACCGACACCGATTTGCGTGACGCGGATCTCGAAAACGCGAAGATCAAGGGCGCGAAGAACCGCGCGAGCGCGAAGCTCGGCGGCGCGAACCTCAAGGGCGCCGAGGACGACGAGCCCGCGCCGTCGTCCTGAGGTCGCCTCCGACCCTCACGGGGACAGCACGAGCACCTGGAACTGGCTCGGGACGATGCGGATGCCGGGGCAGTTCGTGCTGTTCTGAATCGCCATGCTCGTCATGCGCGTCACCGGCGCGCCGCCGACGAGGCACGTGAACGCGCCCATCACGTGCCGTCGCGGGCCCATCACCATGCCGGAGGCGACCCCGAGCGCCACGCCCGGGTTGTCTCCGACGCTGAGGACGCCCGTCGAGAACATGTTGTGAGCCGGCGCGCACATCATCAGGCACTCGTAAGCCGCCGGGACGGTCATCGGACCGAACTGCATGTTGGGGTAGGGGATCGGCACCGGCACCGGCGTCGGCGTCAGGCACACGTCGGGGAAGCCGAGGTCCATCCCCATCATCTGCGTGTTGGCGAACATCGATCCCTCCCTCAGCCCATGTGGATGTGCTCGCCGTCGACCTTGACCAGCTTGTCGGCGGTGACGAGCGAGTTCGCGCCGTGCATGTGGAGCGCCTTCTGGGCCGTGTAGTCGATGTTCTTGGCCTTCAGCTGATCCAGCTCCTCGACGAACCGATACATCCGCTTCGCGCGCTGCGAGATGCGCTCCGCGAACGAGTCGATCGTCTCGGCGATCGCCTTCACGTTGACCACCTCCGCGAGGATGCGCGCGCCGACCACGGTCAGCTCGTCGATGGCGACCGTGCCCTCGAGGGCCTTCAGCTCCACGCGCGGCGCGACGACGGTCGCGTCGGTGGCCGAGGCGATCGTGACGGCGTCGCGCGCGGCGAGATCGATCGAGCCGTTCGTCGCGCGGAGCGACAGGTCTCCGTCGACGGAGAGGACGGCCGCGGTCGCCGCGTCGCGTTCGAGGACCGCCAAGACGTAGGCCGAGCCGTCGGCGACGGCGGCGACGAGGACCCGATCGCCGACCGCCGGCTCGAGGAGGCAGCTCGCGGCGCGGCGCGCCCGATACTCCTCTCGGTCCACGCGAACGACCCAGCTCTCGCCCTCGCGTCGCACCACGTGACCCGCGAGCCCCGTGGTCGTGTGCGCGTCGATCTTCGTCGCCAAGCTCTGCATGTCGCCTCCGTGGGAACGCGTCTTCAATAGGGTGACTTGAACGTCTCTGCCTTCGCCAGCTCCTCGTCGTTTCCGAGCGCGGTCGCGCGACTCGAGAACACGGTGCCCTTCTCGATGGTCCGGTGAAAGCGGGCTCGAAAGAGCTTCGCGCCGGTGAAGTCGGCCGCCGACAGATCCGCGTACGACAGATCGGCGTACGTGAGGTTCGCCCCGTCGAAGCGGGTGCCCACGCACTTCGCGCGGTGCCACACCGTCATCTCCGCCCGCGCGCCCGTGAACACCGCCTCGGAGACGTCGGCGTCGACGAAGAGCGACTGCTCGAGCACGGCGCCATGGAAGCTCGCGTGGGTCGCCTTCACCTCGGTGAACAACACCTGTCGCATCGTCGCGCCGTCGAAGCGCGCGCCGGCGAGATCCGCGCCTTTGAGGTTCGCGTTCGACAAGTCGGCGCCGCTGAAGTCACAGCCACGAAGGTCGCCGTCCATGAGCTGCGTGCGCGTGAGGGTCGCGCCCCGGAAAGACTGCCCCGCGAGGTTCGACTTGAGCACGACCGCCATGTGGAACACGGCGCCCTCGAGCCTGGCCTTCGTGAGATCGGCCCCGAGCACGTTCGCCCGATCGAGGCGCGCCCCTCGCAGATCGACGGCGATCGTCGTGGAGTCGATGATGTTCGTTCGATCGAGGAGGCTCCCCTCGAAGCTCGCGAGGTCGAGCGTCGCGCCGATGAACGTCGTCGCGGCGAGCTTCGTCCTCCGGAGCTTGGCCTCCGAGAGGTTCGATTGGTGGAACTTCGTCACCTCGAGCCCTGCGCCGTCGAGCGTCGCCGACATGAGCTGGCAGTCGTGGAAGAGCGCGTGGCGCAAGCTCGCGCCTTCGAGATCCGCGTTCGACAGGTCGCACTCGACGAACGCCGCTTCCTTCAAGTTCGCGCCCCGGAGGTTCGCGCCGACGAGGCTCGTGCCCTCGAACACGCAGCCCGACAGGTCGAGCCCCGAGAGGTCGACGCCGGGGAGGTGGGCCTTCTCGATCGGCTCGCCGCCGTCCGCCAGGCGCAGCACGTCGTCGCGGGTCACGGCTGCTTCCTCTTCTCGGGCACGACCCGGACCTGCACGCGGTAGGCGTCGTCGAAGCGCGTCGCGGCGTCGCCCTTGGCCTTCGCCATGTCGGCGCGGAAGAGGTTCGCTCCCCTCAGATCCGTGCCGGCGAGCTTCGCCTTCTGGAAGATGCCGTTCATCAAGTTGGCGCTCATGAGGGTCGCGCCGCGGAGGTCGGCGCGGATGAAGAGCGAGCTCGGCGCGTTCACCTTGAACAGCGTCGCGCCGGTGAGGTCGCACTCGGACAGATCGACCTCGGGCATCTCGGCTTCGCTGAAGTTCGCCCCCGAAAAACGCGTGGTCCGCATGCACGTGCGCTTGAAGCGCGCGCGCGTGAAGTCGGCACGCGGGAGGCTCGTCTCGAGGACGATCCGCGCTCCGACGAGGATCGCGCCGGCGAAGCGGACGTCCTCGCCGTGCGTTCGCACCATCGTCGCGCCCGACAGATCCGCCGCGACGAACGACGCGCGATCGAGCGTCGCGTCCATGAAGATGGCCTCCGCGAGGTGAGCACGATCGAGCTTCACGTCGGTGAGGTCCGCTCCCATGAAGACGGTCTTGTCGAGGCACGCGTCCGAGAGGTCGCTTCCCACGAAGCTCGTCTCGAGGAACTGCGCTCCGTCCAGCCTCGCGCCGGCGAGCGACGCGCCCGCGAGCTTGGCGTCGTAGAAGATCGCCCCGACGAGATCTGCGCGCTCCCCGAAGTGCGTCCCGGCCAAGATCGCGCGTCCGAAGTTCGCCCCGGCGAGCTTCGCGCCGCCGAGCAGCGCGGTCGTCAGGTCGGCGCGCGCCAACGTCGCGCCCTCCAGGTTCGCGCCCTCGAGGCGCGTCCCTCGAAGCCGCGTCTTTTCGAGGAGCGCGCGCCGGAGATCCACGCCGGACAGATCCAGCTCGGACAAGTCGGCCCCCGTGAGGTCGCGCCCCGAAAGACTCTCGCCCGCGGCCTTGGCGGCCATGACGCGCGCGCGCAGCGCCTGGTTCTCCGCGGGATCGCGATCGGCCGCGGCGGGCCAGAAGTGCGCGAAGCGCCGGTAGGCGCCCAGGATCCGCTCCTCCGCGTCGCGCAGCATCGCCTCGAGCGCCGGATCGTGGAAGCGCCGCTCCTCCTCTTCCGTCATGTATCCGGCGTTCTTCTTGAGGCGCGCGAGATCGCGCAAGAGCTCGAGCTGCTTGTCTGCGCGGAAGGGAGGGGGCCCTCCGCTCCCGCGCGCGAGCGTCTCGACGTCGACCGGCACGCCGTCACGCGAGAGCTCGTTCGAGGTCGCGCGCAGCGCCTGCTTCATCTCCTCGAGCGCGCGTTCTCGGTGTGCGCGGGCGTCCTCGAGCGTGGACTCGACGAGCTCCACGAGCTCGCTCGAGTCCGTCGGGATGGCCATCGGCTCCACCTTCGCGGGGATCTTCGCGTCGACCTCCGCGGGATCCATGCCGGCCGCGAGCGCCCGCTCTCTCGCGGCCGCGAGCCCGCGCTCGACCTTGCGGGTCACGCGCTTCGTCATCAGGCGCTCGGTCCGCGCGAGCTCGCCGGCGTCGCTCGCTTCGAGCGGGCTCTCGATCGCCACGCCGTCGGGCAAGAGGTCCCTGTCGGTGAGCGAGTGGAGCGCGCCGTACTTCTTGTCGGCCCGCTTGTCGCGCACGCCGAGGTAGTGCGCGAGCGGCTTCGGCGCCGACGGATCTTCGAAGGCGGCGATGAGCGCCTCCACGTCCTTGGCGTCGTCTTCGCCGATCTCGACGACCGCTCGGTACACCAGGATCGCGCGGCTCGCGTTCGGGAAGAAGAACACCGTGTCGAGGCGGCTCTGAGGCTCGCGGAGATGCTCCGTGCCGTCGTCGCGCCGCTGCGAGACGACGAACCGCGCCGCGAGCCCGGGCAGCCTGCCCCTCAACACCCGCGCGGCGGGGTGCATGCCGTGGATCTCGAACTCTTCGTCCCCCGCGAAGTAGCCCTCGATCTGCTGCCCGAGCGGCGCGACGTTGAAGAACGACCAATCGAAGTCGGCGGCGAAGTCCGGGTAGCGCGTCGAGAGCCAAAGATCGTCGTACGTCCCGGCCTTCTTCGTGCGCTGCGGCCACGCGATGTCGATCGGGCCGAGGCCCGCGGGTGGTGGACGATCGCCCTTGGCCTTCACGAGGTGCTTCGGATCCTCCACGTTCGGGAGGCGGTGACGGGCGATCCCTTCCTCGTCGACCGCCTTCACGCCGCGACCGATCGGGTTCTCGTCGAACCCCTCGCCGCCGAACGCGCGCTCCCAGGTGACGGGCATCTCCACGAAGGGCGCGGGCAGGGTCATGCCGGTCGCTTGCCACTCGCGATCGCCGACGACGTAGAGCTCCTTGTCGACGGTCGCGATCTTCACGCGCACGCTCGTCGCGGCCGCGGCGACGCCGTCCTTCGAGAAGGCGCTGCCCGCCACCAAGACCTCGCCTCGCCTCTTCGTCATCGCCTCGTCGAGCGGGGTCTTGCCCAGCGTCTCGGCCGCGAGCTTCCAGAACGAGGCCTCGTGCACGAGCCGTCGCGGCGCCGAGAGATCGACGCCGGCGAGCGCGGACAGGACGAGGAAGGTCTGCCCCTCGTTCTCGAACGTGCGCGTGAGCAGGCTCAGCTGCTGTGGTTTGACGAGCTTCACGGCGGGCTCAGATGATCTTCATTCCCGTGAGGATGCTGAGCCCCTTGCAGCCGACCCAGTTGGCGACGGTGTCGAGCTTGGAGACGAAGCCGCAGTGCTTGAGCTCGCACTCGCCCGCGTCGAGGCTGTTCATCTTCACCTTCAGCGCGCCCTCGAACTCGAACTTGATCCCGACGTTGGCCTCGAGCATCAGCGCGACGGCGATCTCCGTCTTGAGGCCCACGTCCGTCTCGGTGTGCGCGCCGAGGACCATGTCGTTCTTCCAGCCGCCGACGAGCTCGCTCTTCGCGCCCCACACGTTCTCGTGCCACGTGGCCGACTTGATCTCGTGAGGACCGGTGACCTCGATGTTGAGCTCGCCCAAGATGTCCCACTTGACGTCCTTGCCCGTCTCCCAGACCTGCCCGCCCTCGACGGTGATCTTCTGATCCTTCGCGACGGTCATCGTCTGCTTGCCTTCGACGTTCACCGTCTGGTCGCTGGAGACGACGATCTTCTGCGTGCCCGTGACGTCGAGGAAGTGCGTATCGGCCGGGCACATCTCCTCGGCCTCGGCGCCGATCGCGTGGTAGAGGTTCGCGACGTCGCTCACCGTGGTGCCCGATTGAGTGACCTGCGTGAGCGTGTTGTGGAAGTGGATCTCGGACTCTTCCTGCACGTCGAGCGTGTACTTGCCCTTCCAGTCGAGATCGACCTCGGCGTCCCACTTGTGCCAGACCTTGTCGGTGCGGTGCTCCTCGGTCGTGCCCTCGACGTGCGTCTTGTGCTCGCCCTTCGCGTGCATGTAGACGCCGCCGCCTTGACCCTCGAGCTGGAGCTTCTCGCCCGCGATGACGTTGATGTTCTTCGTGGCGGTGACCTCGCCGCTGCCCTTCGTGCACAGCCCGAAGTTGAACGGCTTGAGGTCCTGCTTGTACTCGCCGACCGGCGGCACCTCGGGCCCGTCGGGCAGGGTCGGGCCGTTGCCGCCGATCGGGCGATCCACGCCGAGGTACAGGTTCGTCGCGTTGATGGGGCAGAAGATGTTGATGAACTGCGACCCAGATAGATCTTCAATCGTGATGTAGTTGTTACCGCCCGTGTGGATCATGTTCTGCGTGTAGTTCGACGCAGTGACCTTGCTCGGGGTGATGGCGTTCGGGACGAC
The DNA here is from genome assembly GCA_964467935.1 of uncultured Polyangiaceae bacterium. Taxonomy (GTDB): domain Bacteria; phylum Myxococcota_A; class Polyangia; order Polyangiales; family Polyangiaceae; genus CAYYKK01. Next base: position 10,580 of record CAYYKK010000040.1, on the reverse strand, counting down.
GCCGATGATCACCGGGCGATCCGGATCGCCGCCGAGGAACGCGCACAGCACCTCGGTGCCCTTGCGCAGGGGGAAGTGGAACCCCTCGGGGCTGCCGCCGTGCGGCTGCATCATGCGCACCCAAGTCGTCGCCTTGCCGTCCTTGAGGGTGCCCTCGTCGAACTTGAATTTGACGTTGTAGCGCCCGTGGCTGTCGATCTGCGCGTAGTCGCTCGTCGCTGCCCCGTCGACGTTCGCGTTCTCGTAGCCGTCGATGCGAGGCCAAGAGACGGTCTCCGCGTGGCGGTACTGCTGCTCGGCGTCGAGCGCCTGGAGATCGACGCGATACACCTCGTCGTACTCGTGCGGGACGACCTTGCCCCACGGTCCCGCGACGTCGGCGACGAACCCGAAGTGCTCGATCGAGGTCGTCAGGTAGGGCTTGTTGAGGGCGAGCTTCGTGTGCTGCTCGAGCACGAACTTGAAGCCCGGGGCGAGCCCGGCGACGAACCCGGTGGCGTGGTAGGTCGTCGCCTTCGCGCGGAGCTCCTCCGCGCGGACCTTCGCGATCTTCGCCGCCATGTCGGGCGAGAACACGCGGTTGCCGTAGTGGCGCACCTCGCCGAAGCCGCTCGACGAGACGGTCGCCGAGCCGCTGACGTCGAGCGCGGGCTTGCCGTAGTCGTAGTCGCTCAGCTTGATCTTCGAGGGGAGGGCGTGGTGGCGCGCGGCGAAGTAGTCGAAGCTCTTGCCTGCGCTGCGATCCGCCTCCGACGGGTGATAAGGGATCGGCAGGACGCCCGGCGCGAGCTGGTGCCGCGCCTTGTCGTCGGTGATGACGAGCTTCTCGCCCGAGTCCGTCTGCTCGAAGAAGTAGTACATGCCTTCGCGCTCCATCCAGCGTTGGATGAAGTCGAGCGAGCTCTCCTTGTACTGGCAGACGTGCTCCTCGGTGTCGTAGCTGCCGCTGAGGCGCAGCTCGAAGTCGTCGATGCCCTCCGCCGCGAGCACCGCCTTGATCACGTCGGGGATGCTCATCTTCGTGAACATGCGGCTGTGCCGCGTCAGCGAGAGCTGCCAGAGGAGCGGCACGATGCGGACGAGGTAGAGCGCGTTGCCTCGCACCGCCCGGAGGAGCTGCATCGACGAGACGACGCCGCCGATCTGTACGGGCTCGGGGCCGCCGCCGTCGATGGTCAGCGTCCCGCGCGCGCCGACGCCGTCCTCGAGGTCGAGCTCCTCGTCACCGGCGACGTTCACGTAGACGTCGAACGTGTAGGGACGCGAGAGGCCTTCGCTTCCGCGGAACGCAGCGACCTTGGCGTTGTCGGGGAGCGCGGAGGAGCGAATACCGAACGTCAAAGCCATGGGCGCAGACCTCGCTTTCTGGAGTCGGAGTCACTGCGAAGATACGGGGCGCTCCAGGGGGATCAACCCGAACCGGCGCGCGGCGCGAAGATCGGTGCTCTTCGAGCCTGGATCGTCGCGTGGACGGCCCCCTCGGGTGTCGCACATCCACGTCGTGCGCTTCGTGCGCTCGACGCGAGAGAGCCCCCCGGGCCGAGGCGCGGGGGGCTCGATGAGGCCGTGGGTTTCGTCTCTCGGGAGCGAGGTTCCGCCAGGCGGAGCTCGCTCAGAACGTGCCGAGCAACCCCGCGTACCCGGGGCCGATCTGAGGCTCGATGTGCAGCGCCGCGGCGGGCTTGTCGTCGCCCTTCTTGTGCTTGCCGCCCACGACGCCGCCGATGATGAGCCCCGCGCCGGCCGCGAGACCGACCACGCCGATGCCGAGACCGACGTTCGCGATCGTCTGCTGTGTCTTGCCCTTGCTGATCTCGTCGTCGTGCGTGTGATCCGTGCACGCCTTCTCACCGCCGCACTCGGTCTTCAGCTTGTCGTAGGTGGAGCTCGACATCGAGCCGCTGACGGCGAACATGATCATGCCGCCCGCGCCCACGGCGGCCGCGACGATGCCCACGGGGACGAGCGGCGAGAGCTTGCCCGAGGACGACTTCGGCTCGGTCGGAGGAGGCGCCGCTGCGATCGGCTTGGTCTGGGCGGGCTCGAGCGTCACCGCTTGGTGCTGGCCCTTCTGCACATCGACCTTCTTCACCACCGGGTCTTGCCCGGGGACCTCCAGCACGAGCTCGACCGTGCCTGCGTCGACCGCGATGTCCTTGCCCCAGTCCTCTTTCGGGACGATCGCGCCGCCGAGCTTCACGCGCGCCGACGGATCCGAGGAGCCCACCGTGATCGCGAGCACCGCGATCTTGGTGCGCAGGTCGTCCAGCTCCGTCTTGGCCGTGTCGCGCGTGGGCGCGTACTTCGGCTCGTTGACCGCCCGCTGCTCGGCCTCGGCGACGACCTTCTGGTAGGTCCGGAAGGCCTCCTTCTGGTCGCCCATCTCGTTCTGGCAGCGCGCGATGTAGAGGTGCGAGTTGGGGCTCGCGACGGTGTCGTAGGAGAGCTTGAACTGCTCGAGCGCGAGCGCCCACTTCTTCGACTGGAAGTACTTCGTGCCCGAGCCGAAGGCGGCCGTGGCCTTGGCGATGTCGTCCTTCGACGGCGTCGCGGGCGTCGCCCCCGCGCCCGCGGGCGCAGGTTGCGCGTGCGCGTCGGTCGCGACGAGCGCGCTGCCCGCGACGGCGCCGCCGAAGAGAGCGCAACCGAGGAAGGCGCGGCCCAGCGCGCGGCGGAGACGACCACCCTTGGAGACCTCGCTCCCGGAGATCGCGCTCCCGACAATGAAGCTACGAGCGTATCGTCGTTGCGTTTGCAAGCTCTGTCCCATCGCGTCCTCGGCCATCGGGTTCTGTGCCTTCGAGTGGAGTGGCATCATCGGTTCGGCGTCATCTTCGAGGTCGCTGCCCCGCGGGGGCGAGGGACCGTCAGATGGTCGGCGGGTTGTACTTGGGGGTCTTGGGCTTCACCGGGCCGCTGGGGAGCTTGCCCGTGGGCGGTTTGCCCGTGGGCGGTTTGCCCGTCGCGCCCGTCGGCGGCTTGCCCGTCGGCTCGCTCGGCGGCGTCGTGGCGGGGGGCTCCGGCGTCGCCGTGGGCGTGTTGGTCGGCTCCGCCGTCGCCGTCGCATCGGCGGTCGCGCTCGGCGAAGCGGTGGGCGCGGGCTCGGCGCTCGGGACGGCGGTCGGCGGTGCCGTCACGACGGGCGCCGGACCCGAGCTCGCCTTCGCCGGTGGCGGGGCGCTCGGTTGCGCGGACGGCGTCGGGGTCGGCGTGTCGCCTCGGAAGAACTCGAGGCCTGCGACGATCGCGAGCCCGATCACGAGCCCCACGACGACGAGCACGACGAGGCGCTTCGTGTTGCTCTGGGTCGCCGGCGGAGGCGCGATCGAGTCTTCGTTGAAGACCAGCTTCTGCGGCTCGGCCGCTTCGCTCGTGCCCTCCGATTCGGGCACCGCTCCGAGCTCCTCGCCCGGGAGGCCGCCCCCGACGGGATCCCCGCCGAGAGGCAGGCTCGCCGAGGCGCTCGACTCCGCCCCGGTGGGCTCACCGCTCGGCGATTCGGCCTTGGCGGGCGGAGCGAGGATGTCGAGCGAGATCGCGTCGCCTTGCGGGGCCGCGCCCTTGGACGCGCCGAGCGCGCCGCCGAGGGAAAACGCGTCGAGCGCGTCGGGCTGCGACTGGCGCACCTTGTCGAGGACCTGCTTCAGCGCCGACGCCGACGCCTCGGCGTCGCGCCCCTCCTCCGGCGCGGGCCCGGCCTCGCCGCCGCGCTCGATCCGCTGCAGCCCCGCGACCAACATCTCCCGGCGCTGGTCGAGCTTGTCGCCGATCACCTTCTCGACGAAGGACGCGACGTCGGCGCGCGTGGCGGGCTTCGGGAGCTTCTTGTCGAGCTCCAGGAGCGCTTCCTTCACCTCGCGGGCGTTCTGGAATCGCTTCTTCGGATCCTTCTCCAAGAGGCGGAGGACGATCTGCTCGAAGCCGGGGTCGATGTCCGGCACGATGCTCTTCAGCGGGACGGGCGCCTTGATGGCGATGTTCTCGATCGTCGACAGCTCCGTCTCGCCGCGGAACGGGTGCAAGCCCGTCGCCATCACGTAGAGCAAGGCGCCCAGCGAGAAGAGATCGCTCCTGCGATCGATCGCGAGGCCACCGATCTGCTCCGGCGACAGGTAGGGCGTCTTGCCCTTCACCATCGCGCCGACCTTCGTGACGTGCAGCCGACCCTTCGACTTGGCGATGCCGAAGTCGACGATCTTCGTCGTGCCGTCGCGGCCGACGAGCACGTTCGCGGGCGAGATGTCGCGATGGACCACCTCGAGGTGGTGCCCCGCTTCGTCGGCGAGCTCGTGCGCTTCGTGCAAGCCCGCGCAAATGTCCTCGGCGATCCGCACGATGACCGCCGTCGGGATGCCACCGATGGCGCGCGCCGACCGCTGCAGCGTGCCCACGGTCTCGCCGTCCACCCACTCCATCACGAGGTAGAGCAGATCGCCTTCTTGACCGAGGTCGATGATCGTCGCGACGTTCTCGTGCCGGATCTTCGCGGTGACGCGCGCCTCGTCGAGGAACATCGACTCGAAGTCGGCGTCGTCCGACAGCTCCGGCAGCATCGTCTTGATGCCGACCATCTTCTCGAGGCCGCGGCTGCCTGCCTCGCGCGCCGCCCAGACGGTCGCCATGCCTCCGCGCGCGACGGGCGCGATGAGCTGATAGGCGGTGCCCGACACCGTGAGCGTCGCGCCCGTCCGGAGCATCTCCGCGGTCAGGCCCGAGCGCTGCCCGAGGGTTCTGCTTCCGCTCACGGGCGAGTGCGGCGTTCCTTCGCCGTCGCGCGCGGCCCGCATCGCCGCGACCTTCGCGCTCGCGCCGTTCTGTTTCTCGGCCAAGGACTTGTCGGCGGCGGGCTGGTCCGTCGGCGCCTTCGCCGCGGTGGCGATCGCCTTCGCCAGCTCTCCCGACGGCCCGTCGGCGGTGGTGCTCTCGTCCTCGAGCTTGTTCGTGGGATCGTCGGAAATGTCGCCGGCCGCGACCTTCACGCCGCCGTCGGGGGCTTGGATGCCGAGCAGCGTCGCCGCGCGGCGCGCCGGCGGCGGTCGCTTGGGCGGTGCTGCCGGGGGAGCTTTGGGCGCCGCCGAGGCGGCCGCCGGGGGCGCGGCCTTCGTCGGCACGGGAGGCAGATCCACGACCTGCGTCGGGAGCGCGAGCGGGTCGGCGATCTCGACGTCGAGATCCGACTCCTCGAGCTCGATGGAGGAGCTCCGCGGCGCGGGGATGGCCCCTGCGGTCGGCGCGACGTTGGGCGCGGCGGGGCTCTCTTTCGAGCCCGGCTTGAGCGCGCCGAAGCCCATCAACGTCCGCGCGCGCGGTCGCAAGGCGCCCGTTCCGTTCGCGGCTCGAGGGGGCGCCTTCGCGTCGACCGCGCCGGGCTTCGGGCTCTCGGCCGGCTTGTCCGCGGGCTTCGCCGCGTCGTCCGCCTTCGCGGCGGCGGCCACCGCGGGCGGGAGGAGATCCTTCGCTTCGTCGAACATCAGCGTCGCGCGGCCCGGCACCGGCGCGGGCTTGGTCGCCGCGCCCGGCGTGCCCGCGGAGCTGACGAGCTCGGTCGGCGCACCGGGCGACGCCGCCGGACGGGCGCCCTCCGCCTTCGCCGCGGACGCGACGGCGATCATTTCCGCCACCGCTTCGTTCGTCGCGATGAGGTCCGGGCCGGCGCCCTCGAGCGCGACGATGAAGTCTTCGAAGGTCGCGATGCGCTCGGAGCGGTCGCGCACGAGGGCGTTCTTCAGCGCGTCGCTCACCTCCAGCGGGATCTCGGGTCGGAAGCTCTGCGCCGTCGGGATGGGGCTCGAGAGAACCTTCTGCACCACGGCCGCCTCCATCTTCGAGGCGAAGAGTCGTTGTCGCGTCAGCAGCTCGAAGAGCAGGACCGCGGCGCTGAAGAGGTCGCTCTCCTCGTCCGCGGTCGACAGCTCCTGACCGAGGGTCGAGCTCATCGACTTCACGCGCTCCGGCGCGGCGTACGAGAGCCGCTCCATGTTCTTCACGTAGTGGGCGCCGAACCGCCAGACGGCTTGATCGACGCCGAAGCCGCCCACACGCGCGACGCCGTCGGAGCCGACGTAGACGCACCAGGGCCCGAGCTCTCCGTGCCCGAGCGGCGGGTCGTTCGTGTGCGCCGCCGCCATGCCCTCGAGGATGTCGAGGCCGATGCGCATCGCGATCGGGATCGGCAGTCCGTTCGGGCCAGCGGCTTTCAGCAGCGACGCGAGCGACTCACCGACGTACTCGAAGACCACGAAGGGCTCGCTGTCGACGACCCCCGCGTCGAGCACGGCGGCGACGTTGTCGTGCGAGAACTTCCTGGCGCGCTGCGCCGCCGCCAGCAGGCCCTCGACCGAGGTCGGCGACTTCGCCATGTGGCGGTGCACCTTGAGGAGCGTGACCTCGAAGGTCTCGCCCGTCGGGCGGGCCAGCCAGCTGGTGCCTACGCCGCTCTGCGTGAGCTCCCGCAAGAGCTCGTAGCGGCCGAGCTTCGACTTCTGGTCCGTGGTTTGGGTGCGCGAAAGCGCCATCGCGACATGAGGCTATCAGTACGCTTCGACAATCCACAACCATCTGGAGGTCGGGTGCTGTCGGACAGGTACCGCGAGGGCCTCGGGGCGCGACGCAGGGCGGGCTATACTCGGGGCAGCCATGAGCGACGAAGGCCTGATCAGGCACCCGAAGGGCCTCCACGAGGGGCCGGCGAGCTCGTCTCCTTACCCCGTGTCTCGGCTCGCGCCGCCCCACGACCTCGTCGACGTCGCGAAGCAGATCCAAGAGGCAGACGCCGTCCTCGGCGTGAAGGTCGGCTCGCAGCTCGAGGTGATCGCCGAGCAGATCCGCGCCCTGCAGGACAAGGCCCGCGCGATCCTCGATCAAGCCAGCGAGTCGGCGGAGCTGCACCGCGCGCTCTGCACGTTCAAGAAGCGCGTGGGGACGACCTACCACCTCTATCGTCGCGGCGACGGAAGGCGGTACTTCTCGCTCCTCTCGCCCGCGGAGTGGGGACCCGCGATGCCGCACCCCTTCGAGGGCTCGTTTCGGCTGGAGCCCGACATGACCTTCACGCGCACCGACGCGCCGAAGTGAGCGCTGGGCGGCGCGCCCGCTTGGCCCGCCCGAACGCGCCGTGGTTTGCTCGCCATCGATGAGCGTGAGCGACGCGCGACGTGCCGACCTCCGCGAGCGCCTGCTCCGGGTGATGGACCACAAGCACCACGGCGCGTTCGTCCACCTGACGAGGCCGGGGCTCTCCCGGGCGGCGCTCCTCGCGCATTTTCGGCACGAGTATCAGACCTACGTCCGCGATTTCCCCGTGCTGCTCGCGCGCGTGCTCGGGCAAGGGCCTCCCGAGGACGTGCGGCACGCGCTGGCCGAGAACATCTACGAGGAGCAGACCGGCAAGCTCTCGCTCGGCCGACCTCACCCGGAGCTCTTCCTCTCGATGATGGAGGGGCTCGGCTTCGCGCGCGCGGAGATCGAGTCCGAGGCTCCCCGCCTCGCTCGAGAGGCCCTCGCCTACCGCGCGTTTCTCGACGAGGTGAGCGCCGCCTCGCCTTGGCAGGTGGGGTGCGCCGTGCTCACCATCTTCGTGGAGGGGAGCATCCACGAGCGCGCGGAGATGGCGGGCGCGCGCGTGCACCTTCCGATCGAGGAGGCCGTGCGCGCGCACCCGATGGTCGCGCACTACGGCTGCCCGTCCGAGAACCTCGACCTCGTTCGCGCGCACCGATCGGTCGAGGGCGACCACCGCAAGGACGCTTGGCGGAGCGTGCTCGAGCACGTGGACGACGACGCGCTGGCCGACGCGGTCGTGACCGCGGTCCGGACGGCGCGGGAGCAGTGGCTCAACTATCGAGATGGAGTTGCAAGAGAGATGGGGGTGCCCATCCTGCCCGACGAGCGCCGGCCGCCTCAGTAGCCGTTCATGAGCGCGTCGACCGTCGCCTTGCCGAGCTCGCGATAGCCCTTGATGGTGAGGTGGATGCCGTCCTTCTGCGCGCGCGGCGGCGACTCCTCGCGCATCCTCGACGTCGCTCCCTCGCCGCCGAGGATCCCGTAGGCGTCGAAATAGAAGCAGCCGCTGCGCTTCGCGGCTGCGCGGAGGCTCTCGTTCATCGGGGCGAGGTGCGCTTCCGCGTCCGCGCGATCGGTCGCCGACACGACGACGCAGTCCACGTCGGGCTTCACCTTCCGGATCCTCGCGAGGAGGGCCTCTTCGTTCTTGCCGGTCGAGGCGTAGGCGGGCGAGGGATCGCCCACCTCGTTCGTCCCGTACTCGAGCACGACCAGATCCGGGGGACGTCGCGCCACCTCGGCTTCCCAAGCCTTCTCGTCCCACGAGAGCGCGGTCGCGTAGCGCGCGCCGTTGATCCCCAGCGTGTCGAGGACGACCCCGGGCGCCTCGGCTGGGTCGGTCTCGATGGCGACGCCGCAGAAGCTCGGTGAGCCCGACGTGGGGCGCGCGGCGAACGCGCCGGGGTTCGGCCCGCGGAGGAGCGCGTGGCGGACGACGCCGGCGGGCTCCGCCTTCGACGCCGAGAGCGTCGTTCGCTTGCCGTCGACGGTCAGATCGATCGCGTCGTCGGGCTTCTCCAGCCGGTAACAGAAGTCGTACGTGACGTCCTTCGACGGCAACGTCGTCGAGAGCTCGACCTGTGCGCGCGGCTGATCCTTGTAGCCACCCATGAGGAATCCGCCCAGGCCGACGACGCCGTCACCGTCGGTCTTCACCCCCGCGGGCTTCTTGGGCCGCATGCGCCAGCGTCCCTCGATGTCGAGCTTCACTCCGTCATGTCGGTAGTCTTTGTATCCAAGATGCAAAAAACCCGGACCCGCGGCGCCGAACCGGCTCTGGAGCGCCTCGCGTACCGTGCCCGACCAGAAGTCCGCCTGCGCGTGCGAGTCGCCCATCCAATAGACGCGGACGTGCGACTTGCGGGTCTTCTGCTCGAGGCCCCGGAGCGCCGCGTGGAAGCGCGCGAGCTCGGGCACGGTGTCGACGTGCGCGACCGGCGGGACGACGGGCTCGACGCAGATCGCCGACGCAGCCGGCGGCTCGGTGCTCGCGACGGCGCTCGGCGGTGGGCTCGTCGTCGCTGACGACGCGCTCGGCGCCGTGCGTGGCGCGATCGGCGCGGGGGCCGCGGGGCCGCAGGCCGCGAGCACGAGGGCCAGCGCGGGCGAGAGGTGAGGCGCGCCGAGCGCTCGGTGGGCGCGCGGCATGGCTCCTCCGTCCGTGGGGCGCGTCGCGCGACGCGCTCTCTCGATCGACCTCGCGGTCATCCGTCGTCTCCTCGAACGCCTCCGTGGCGCCGTTGCTCCTCGCCGCGTAGCTTATGCGCGTGCTCGGCGCAAAGGGACGAACGACGCCTCGGGCGCGAGGGCGTCGGGACGGCCGCTGCCTCGCGGGCGTGGTCGCGCTCGCCCTGTCCGTCTCGGGCTACGCGTGCGGCTCCGACGCGTCGAAGGCCGCGCCGACCGCGAGCTCGCGCGGCCCGGTCGCGCCCGTCCCCGAGCCGAGCGGTCTCGTCGCGACCTTCGTCGCGCGCGACCTCGACGGCTTGCTCGGCGCCGCGAGGGAGCTGCTCGGCGCGCGGGGCGGCGTGCTCGAATCGCGCGACACGCTCGCGCGCCTCGTCGTCGACCTCGGCATGCCGGCCACGACCCTCGATGTGTTCGACGGCGCGCGACCCGTCGTCTGCGCGGTCGCGGAGGATCCCGCGTCGCGGCGCCTGTCCTTCGCCTGGGCGGTCGACGTGAAGGATCCGGCGCGGCTCGCGTCGCTCGCGACGTTCGGCGCGGATCCCTCGTTCGCCGAGCAGCAGGTCGAGGGGGGCGTGATGCTCGTCCCGAAGCGGGGCCAGGCAGCGCCGCTGTCGATCGGATCGTTCGGCGGCCGACTGATCTTCGCGAGCGACGCCGACGCGCTCCGCGCGCTCGGACCGTTCCTCTCCGCTGCGTCCGAAGAGACCGCCTCGCGCGGAGGGGTGTCGGGGTACGTCGATGGTGGATTCCTCGCGTCGCTCGCCGTCGACCTCGTCGGCAAGCGGCTCGCCGCGCTGCCGGCGGCGGCGCGCCTCGCGATCGACGTCGAGCCCATGGTCGCTCCGCTGCGCGCGGCCGGCCGAATCCCGTTGTCGCTGACGATCTCGAAGGAGCGCGCCACGCTGTCCATGCGCGTCCCCTTCGGCGAAGGCGCCGCCCCGTTCGGGCTCTCCCGCGGCCCTCGCGCCTCCGCGCTCGTCGTCCCGAGGGGAGCGCAGGTAGCCGTCACGATGTTCGAGAGCGCCTCCTCTCGGGCCAGTTCGGCCGAGGGAAACGCGACGGCGCTCGGCGCGCTGCTCGATTCGGGCGACGTGCGGGCGGTGGGCGTGGCGCTCGCGGATCTCGCTCGCGCGCGCGGGGACCGCACCTCGCTGTCGTTCGAGATCGGACCGAAGGGGCCCGCGCTCTTCGGAGACCTCGCGCTCGTCGATCCGGCGCTCGCCGGCCGCGCGCTCGGGGGCCTCGTGGACGCGATCGACGCGAAGACGCTGCGGGGCAAGGCGCGAGAGGCCGGGTTCAAGCTCGCGGCGAAGAAGACGGTGCTCGAG
>CAYYKK010000039.1:26401-33819 GCA_964467935.1 uncultured Polyangiaceae bacterium | reverse complement strand
GCGAGGAGGTCCGTCACGTACGCCTGCTCGAAGGCCTCGATCGCGCGCCGGCGCGCGCGCGCGTAGGCGACGCTGGCGTCGATCGCGGCGCGCGGTGCGACCATGTCGCCCACCGGGAGCGCCTCTTCGAAGGCGAGGCAACGCTCGAGGTGATTGCGCAGCTCGCGCGCGTTCCCTGGCCAGGCGCCCCGCCTGAGCGACGCGAACAGCTCCGGGGTGCACAGCGCCTCGATCGCCGCGGGGGGCGCCCCCATCGAACGGAGCAGCTCCTTCGACAGCGCCGGGATGTCCTCTGCTCGCTCGCGGAGCGGAGGCAGGGGGATGCGCAGCACCGCGAGCCGGAAATAGAGATCCGCGCGGAATCGCCCCTCGTTCACCTCGCGACGCAGATCGCGGTGGGTGGCCGCGACGATGCGCACGTCGACCTTGTGATAGCCGTTCGAGCCGACCCGGCGGATCTCCTTGTTCTCCAGCGCGCGCAGGAGCTTCGGCTGCTGGTCGAGCGGGAGCTCGCCGATTTCGTCGAGGAAGATGGTGCCCGAGCTCGCCTCCTCGAAGGCGCCGATGCGCCGCTCGGTCGCGCCGGTGAACGCGCTCTTCTCGTGACCGTACAGCTCGGACTCGATGAGGCTCTGCGGGATGGCTCCGCAGTCGACGACGACGAAGGGCTTGTCGGCGCGGGCGCTGCCCCGATGAATCGCCTCGGCCGCCTTGCCTTTGCCCGTGCCGGTCTCGCCTTCGAGGAGCACCGTCATGTCGTTGCCCGCGGCCCGCTCGATCCAGGCGAGCGCCGCGCGCATCGCGATCGACTCGGCGACGAGGCCGTGGAACGCGCGGTGCGCCGAGATGGGCAGGCGACGCACCTTCTCGAGCGGCTCGAAGCGGAGCGTGACGCCCGCGAGCTGGATGGTGCTGCCCGAGCGCAAGAATGCGTCGTTCGCGCGCACGCCGTCGACGACCGTGCCGTTGCGGCTGCCGAGATCGCGGATGCGCGCGTCCGGTCCGTCGAGGACGATCTCACAGTGGAAGCGCGAGACCTTCTTGTCGTCGAGCCGAAGATCGTTCGACTCGTGCGTGCCGATGGAGCAGCGCGCCGAGGTCGCCTCGAAGGTCGCGCCGCCGACGACCGTGACGCGAAACCCGCTCGTCGTGGGCGCGTCGAACGACGCCTCGATCGCCTCGGTGTTCCTCTCTCCGCCAATCTACATGGTGGCCGATGAAGATCGCCATCGTCACCGTCGGAACCCGCGGCGACGTGCAGCCGTACGTGGCCGTCGCGCGCGCGCTCGCGAATCGCGGACACCAAGTGACGCTCTCCACGTTCGCGGAGTACGAGCCGCTCCTCCGCGCGCATGGCGTCACCCCCGGCGCGCCCTTTCGAGGGAACTTTCGCGAGATGATGGAGAGCGAGTTCGGCCGCAAATGGCTCGCCTCGGCCGACTCACCTCGGCAGTACGCGAAGTACGCGCGCGAGCTGTTCGTCCCGATGGCCGCGTCGTGGTGCCGAGACGCCGAGGCGGCGGTCGAGGGCGCCGACGCCGTGCTCTTCTACGTGCTCGCGACGGGCGGCCTCCACGTCGCGCAGCAACGAAAGATCCCGGCCATCGCGCTCAGTCCTTGGCCGATGGTCCCGACGCGTGAGCTGCCCCCGCTCGCCGCCCCGTGGCTCCGGTCGTTTCCGGGCTTCGTGAAGCGATGGGCCGGTCATCGCGTGCTGGAGCTCGCGTTCGGTGCTTTCAGCGAGGAGCACAATGCGTTGCGCTCACGGCTCGGGCTCGCCCCGTTCCCTCAGAAGGACATCGTCCACTTCGCGACCGAGTCCGGCGTCCCGTGCCTGCACCTCTTCAGCGAGCACGTCATCGCCCGCCCGCGCGACTGGGAAGATCGCCACGAGGTCGTCGGCTATCCATTCCTCGAGCCGCTTCCCTACACGCCGGATCCCGCGCTCGAAGCGTTCCTCGCAGCACGGCCACCGCCTGTGTACGTCGGGTTCGGCTCGATGACCGGCTTCGACTGCGAGCGGCTCGCGACCCTGGTGGGCGACGCCGTGAAGCGCGCCGGCGTCCGCGCCGTGGTCGCGCGCGGATGGCTCGGTCTCTCTCCCGAACCGCGCGACGATCTCCACGTGATCGACGAGGTGCCGCACGACTGGCTCTTCCCGCGCATGTCGGCGGTCGTGCACCACGGCGGCGTCGGGACGTTCCACGAGGGCCTTCGCGCGGGCAAGCCGACGGTCGTCGCCGCGTTCTTCGGCGATCAGAGCTTCTGGGGATGGCGGAACCACCGCATCGGCACCGGTCCGCGCGCGCTCGAGCGACGCACCCTCACGGCCGAGGGGCTGGCGCAGGCGATCCGCGTCGCCATCCACGAGCACGGCGCGCGGGCCGCGGAGCTCGGCGCGAAACTGCGCGTGGAGAACGGTGCCGCGCGCGCCGCCGAGAGAATCGAAGAGCTCCTCGGCTAGGCGCGCCTCGCCTTCGCCGTCGCCGACCCGAAGCAGGGGACGTCGCCGGGCCCTGCGACCCGGATTCAGTCAGCCCGACCCTCGTCGAGAAGCGCGAGGTCGGCCAGATCCTTGGGGCGCCCCGAGGCGAGCTTGTTGGCGCGCAGCGCTTCCTCGCCGAGGACGGCGACGAGGTGGCCGCCCATTCGGGCGGGGACCCTGCCCTTCCACGCCTCGCGAAACGAGACTCCGGAGATGCTCGTCATGACGTCGATTCGGAGTGGCTTCACCCCGAGCGACGCCATTCGATCGGGGGACGCGAACGCCTCGTGCTCGCGGGCGAGCGTCCGGAAGCCGAAGTCAGCGAGCGCGGCTCCCAGTCTTCGCGCGTTCGCCCTCGTCGGCTCGACCGGCACGTCGAGATCCTCCGTGAACCTCGGGCGACCGTGCGCCGCCAAGGCGTGGCCGCCCACCACGAGGAACCTCACTCCACGGGACACGAGACAGCCGATAGACGCGCTTCAGTCGACCGGGAGCGATGCCTTGGAGCGCGAACGTCGCTCGGCGGATGGCTTCGACGGCGGCGATGCGCTCTTCGATCGAGCAGGCCTTCCACTCGGCCGCTTGCTCACGCGCGAGCTGTTCGTGCGTCGTCCACGCCCATGCCCCGGCCTCCGGCATGCGAATCAGTATCGCCCATCGCCGTCCGATCTCCAATGGGAGGCGTCGCCTCTCCGACGCGAGCTTCGCGGCGCGGCGGCGTTGGCGCACGCGCTTCGACGATGCCACCCTGAGCACGATGGACATCGACGAGCGCGTCGGCCTCGATCCTCTCACGCTCGCGACGCTGCAACGGGAGGTCCGTCGTCAGCGAACCCTCGACGAGGTCGTTCGTTGGGCGCTCGCCGACACGCCGCCGCGCCTCGTCGCCGACGTCGTGGTCCAAGACGAGTACACCCACGACGTGGTCGTCCCCTACCGCGCTGGGGTCTATCTGGTTTACGACACCACGTGACTCGGAGGCCTGACGGCGGTCGCCGTCTGGGATCATCGCCCGAGCGCCGACGAGCTGCTGCAAGCCAGGCTCGCGCGGGGTTGGGAGCCGACGCCGACCTCCACGCGAGCCGGTCCCGTCATCCTCGGTCACGCCGCGTGCACCGTGACGGGCCGGGGTGCTCGCGGCGAGCGGGGGTGATGTTCAGAGCACGGAGAGCTCCCGGCCCGCGCGTCCTCGCCGGGCTGAGGCGCCTCCGCCCTCGCGCAGTTCGCCTCGGCTGAGCGGCACGAGCCGATCCCGACGCCCGAGCCCCCGCGCGTCGTTCGCGTGGCGAATCGGTGCGACATCCGCGCCTGGTCTCCGTCCGAAGCGGTATCCTCGCCGCCCACGTCTGCCTCCGGAGATCGTTCATGTCCCTCGGCCCTCGCTTCGCCGCTCTCGCGTGCCCCTTGCTCGTCATCGCGTGCAGCTCACCCAGCTCGACGACCGGCGCGAGCGCCTCGAGCAGCGCCACGTCGAGCGCGTCGTCCGCGAAGACGCCGAAGGCCGCGACCCCTCGCCCTCAGAAGGCCCTCGCGGTCACGGTCGACGGCAAGTCCATCGCAATGGTCGCCGCGCTCGCGCGAAGGCGAGCCGACGGCGTGCAGGAGATCTCCGTCTTCTCCGTGCCCCAAGACTGCAGCGTCCTCGAGCAGAACGGACACGAGATGTCGGCGGGCGAGTTCAACGTCGATCTCGGCCAGCACCTCGCGCCCGATGGATCCATCACCACCGTGGTGACGAGCTCCTGGTACGAGGGCATGAGTCGCTCCGACCTCGGTCTGCCGACCAAGACGACCGGCGAATGGGCGCCGGGCAAGTCGTTCGGCGTCGACGTGGACATCACCTCCGAGTCTGCCGGCGCCGACAAGAAGACGTTGGCGGCCAAAGGGACGATCGACGCGCTCGTCTGCCCGGACGAGCCGGCGCGCGCCGACGCTCCCGCCCCCAAGCTGCCGGAGCCGATGAAAGCGACGCTCGAGGTCGCGAAGAAGGCATTGCCCATTCGATCGGCGGGGCTGAAGAAGGACGGCGAGCGCGTGGACCTCGTCCTCTCGACGGGCGGCGACGCGTGCTCGTGGAAAGAGGCCAAAGGCGAGCTGATGATCACGTTCACGTACCAGCACGCCAAGGACGACGCACCCTGGCAAGTCACGCTCGGCGGCACGCTGCCGAGCGCGGCGATGGATCAGACCTTCGACAAGAAGAAGGTGAAGATCACCCCGCGCCCCGACACCGCAGGCACCTATGCGCTACAGGCCGAGCTCGACGTCGTCAAATACCCCATCAAGATCACCGGCAGCGTCGACGCGAAGCCCTGCCCCTGAAGAGCCACGCGCATCGATGCGCGGTCGTCGTATGCTCCGCTCATGACCCTTCGTTCGTGGACCGCGTGAGCTACCGAGTCGGCGCCGCTCCGGTGAAGAAGACGCTCGATCGACGGGCCGAGCCGAACGACGCGCTGACGCTCGTCTTCGTCGGCGCGGCCCTCGGCGTTTGGGCGCTCTATGACGTCGTGCGCTGGTTCGCGCATCGGCCACCGGGGGGCGTGCCCGCGCTCGCGCTCTTCGTGGGGATTCTCCTCCTGGGCGCGTGGATGACGATCTCGTCCGCCCGCAAGCTGTTCGTTCGAATCGTCTTCGAGTGCTCGGACGACACGATCACGGTGACGCGGAGGTCCCTCGGCCGCGTCACGAAGGTCGACCGGCTCGATCGCGACGACGTGCGCGGTGTCGGCTGCGAGCCGATCACGCCGGGCGCGCGCTCACCGGGCTATCGCTGGTTCCTCCGAACGAAGGGGGGGCGCCTCGTGCTCCACGAGACCGTCGCGGGCTCGATCCGAGGGTGGGAGGAGCGGGTCCGTGAGCTCGAGGCGTTCCTCGAGTTATCGCGCGGCGGGCCGCAGGTCACCGAGGGTCCGAGGTCGGGCGACACCGCCGTCGACGCCTCGAGCGACGAGCGAAGCTCCGACGCGCCCCCGTCGCGCGAGTCGACGGGCGCGAAGGGCGATTGACGCTCCGCGCGGGGTGCCCCGACCGGTGCTCGTCCTGCGCGCTACCCTCGCTGCTTCTCGGGCGCAGGGTCGACGGGCGAGTCGCTCGCGCGACCCGCTCGATCCTCGCGCGCGCTCTCTCGGGTGCGTGGCTGCGGCGTCGATCCGGGCGAGGGCACGTCGCAATGCGCTCCCTCCTCCATCGCCAGGTGGGCCTCTATCGTGGCGACGATCGCCGCCGCCTTCGGGGGCGGGAGGACGCGCGTGAGGAGGCTCTCGGCGCGAGACGCGACCAGCACGCCGTCGACGATGACGTCGAATTGACCGAGCTTGCCTCGCACCACCTGGACCTCCGCGCCGAAGCGATCGCGTAGCTCCGTCGCGAGCGCTTCGGCGCGCGCGCGATAGCCGCACGGCCGGCAATAGAAGATCTCGACCTTCATCGCGTGTGCCCTCCTGCCGAGGCTTCGGCGATCAACACCTCGGTGCACACGCCCCACGAGGAGACGATCTCGCGATGGCGCACGGTCCACGCGTCGCCGTCGAGGAAGCTCACGACGCGGATCGGCCTGCAGCCGCCGACCCATCGAGGACGAAAGGCGTGCGCCGCCTTCCACGTCGCGCAGACGGCGCGGGAGAACGTCGACCGTCCTTCGGTCAGCGAGGCCGCGCAGAGCAGTCCGCCGGGCGAGAGGAGGCGATGGGCCTCTCGCAGCAGCTCGACGAGCGCGCCCTCTTCGAGGAGGTCGAACACGTAGGTCGCGACGAAGCGGTCGCACGCCCCGTCCGAGTCCGGCCAGCGGATCGCGCCATTGGATTGGCGTACCTGGATGCGTTCGCGCCACGGAGCGAGACGCTCTCCCGAGAGGCGCACCATCGTCTCGCTCACGTCGACGCCGACGTAGCGCGCGCGCTCGGGCAGACGCTCGCGAAGGAGCCGCGCGGCCACGCGCCCCGTGCCGCACCCGAGCTCGAACACCGTCGACGCGCGCTCGAAGTCACCCATGGCGAGCAGGCGGTCGAGGGCGACGTCCTCGTAGAACTGGAGGTCCTGCTTCTTGCCGAAGCGATCGTAGAACCGCGCGGCGTCGTCCGGGGTGAAGCGTTGGTGAGCCATGTTCCTTCTCCTTTCGATATCGCCTCGTCACGCGCTGGGTGCCCGTCGCTCGCTCCGCTTCGCGAGGAGCAGGCGCGCGAAGGCCTCTTCGATGGTTCGCTCGAGACGCTTGCCGCGTGGCGTGCCTCTCGGGTCGATGAGGACCTGCAACATCACGCCGTCGATGATGGCGATGAGGATCGTCGCGAGGGACTCGGCGCTCATCGAGCGGGTGATCTCGCCTCGCGCCTGCCCCTCTCGCACGAGCGCGACGAGCACCTTGCGCAGCGCGCGGAGCAGCTCCCTCACGCGGTCGGGGTTTCGCGCCCAGATTTCGAGCAACGCGCCGCCGAGGTCGGCCCATTCGTCGAAGCGGGCTGCGACCGCGCGCGCGACCTCCGTGATGCGCGCAGCCGCTCCGCCCTCGGCGGTCAGCGCGGCGGCGAACGCGCGCTCTTCGCTCTCGAGGAGGTCCGTCGCCACGTCGTGGAGCAGGGCCTCGCGGTCGCGGTAGTAGTGATAGATGGCCGCGCGGTTCATGCCGGCCTCGTCGGCCACGGCCACGAGCCCCTGGTTCAGGGTGCCGTCGCGGGCGAGCACACGGACCGCCGCGGCCCGAATCTCCCTCCGCCTCGCCTCGTGATCGACCCGCTTGGGCATCGCCTGGCCGCGCCTCGCGCGCCTCCTTTTATTGACAGCGTTGTTGTCAATATACCTCGCGAGCCGGGAGCGTCAACGCTCGACGGCGGGCCCGCCCAGGCGTCGACCTCCGGGCCGCGGCGCTCCACCCGCTCGCGGTCGGGCCCCGAGCGCCGTCGCTCCCCGCCGACGGATCGAGGAGCCACGCGCG
>CAYYKK010000039.1:0-26301 GCA_964467935.1 uncultured Polyangiaceae bacterium | reverse complement strand
GGGTGGACCTTCCTGTTCGGCGGGTCCACGCGATAGACGTTGAAGACGAGGCGCTCGTCGCCGCGCTGCAGGTGAATGACCACTTGCGCGTCGGTCTTCTCGTCGCCGCTCGAGGTCTTCCATTCGGTGAACCCCGCGGCCATCATCGCGTCGGCGTATTGTTTCGCGCGGACCTCCGGGGAGTCGGTCGTCCTCTCGACGAAGTGGATGTCATGGTCGGAGGGCGCTTTGCAGACGAGCGCGCCCTTGGGTAGAGCGAGCCCGCGATCCTTCCACGCGCTCGGGAGGGACGCGTCGGAGGGCTCCATCAAGGTGTCCTCGCACGTGGCGTCGTGCGTGCAGCCAGCCAGCGACAGCGTGAGGCCGAAGAGCGAGAGCAGGCTGCGAAGGGCGATCTTCATGACGGTGATGGAAGCGACGAGAAAGCGGATCGTCAATGTCCGCGCGGTTTCACGCGGGCTTCACGAAGGAGGCGGCGAGCGACTTCTCGGCGCCGTCGTCGAAGCGGATCGTGAGGTTGCCGTTGGGCTGCACCGCCTTCACCTCGCCGCCCCCGAACTTCGCGTGCGTCACCCGATCGCCGGCGCGAAGCGGCGCGGGTGGGGCAGGGGGCGCCGCCGTCGGCGGTGAAGCGGTCTTCTTCGCCGCCTTGCGCGCGGCCGAAATCGCGGGGTGCGGCGCGATGAGCTTGGATCCGAGCGCCTTCCACGCGGCGAGCGCGGCGTCGTCCGAGCACGCGGCCGCGTCGGCGACGGAGAGGATCTCGACGACGGGCAGCTTCGACGCGCCCCGGACGAGGGCGTCGAGGAGGGCGTCGGACGCCGGCGTCACTTCGAGCTCTCGGAGCCTCGCGGCGAGGGGCGACGCGAGCACGACGTCGGCGATCTCGAGCGGGTTCGCCGCGCCGCGGAACGCGAGCGACGTGACGCGCGCGAGCGAGGGCGATCGGAGCCAACGCGCCAGGCGTTCGGCGTCGATCGCGCCTCCCCCCGCGTCGAGCGAGAGGCTCTCGAGCGCGTCGAAGCGAGAGCGCTCGAGGGCGTCGAAATCGCGCGGGAGGAGCCGCGCGCCCCCGAGCGTCAGCGTGCGGAGCTTCGCGTGCACGACCGATCCGAGCACGAAGCTCCCCGCGCTGACCGACAGCTGCTCCAGGTTCGGTAGCGCCGTGAGGAGCGCGCCGAGATCGCCCGCGGCGCGCGCGCCGATCGACACGCTGCGCAGGCTCGCGGCGTTGGGCGCCTCGGCGATCTCGGTCGTCGCCTCCTCCGCCTCTTCGTCGAACGTGCCTGCGAACGACGACGAGAGATCCCGCAAGAACGCCGCGCTCGGGTGATCCACGAGCTGACGCACGCGGCGGGGCGCCTTCGTCCCGTCGACGCGGACGTCTTGGAGGTGCGCGTACCGGAAGAAGATCGCGTCGAAGCCGCCGCGGAGCTCGCCGGCGCGCATCTGCGCCTCGAGCAGCGGCCCCACGAAGGGGTAGATGTTCTTCGGCGGCTCGCCTCGCTCGACGAGCTCGCCGCGCGGATCGCCCGCTTCACGGAGGCGCTTTCCGAGCGCGCGCCGCGCCTCGCGGTCGACCTCTTCGTCGCGCGTCGCGCGGAGGAGGCTCTCGAGCTGTGCGCGGGTCATCTCCGCGATCGGTGTGTCCGTCGCGACGTCGGGGACCCTTCGGCTCGGCTTCGGCGGGCGACGCGACGCCTCGACCTGCGGGTTGAAGCACGTCGCGCCGAGGAGCACGCAGCCGACGTGTCGGAGCGACGCGAGCGCCCTCTTGCCTTCGGGCGACTCGAGCGCGCCCCAGCTGCACGTCGCGTAGAGCAGGCGCTCGCCGGGGCCACACGAGAGCTCGAAGAACGGGCCCAGCACCGAGATCTTCTCGGCGGCTGGGCCCTCTTCGCGCTTCACCTCGTCGCCGAAGTGGGCCGCGAACGCGCTCCACACCTCCTCCGGCTCGAAGGGCTCGACGTCGGCGGGCTGCTCGGCCCGGAGCGCGTCCCACACGGCGCCCGGATCGGCGCTGCTCGGGATTCGATAAAAGGCGAGATCGTAGGACACGTGCCGACGATCGTTAGGTCGAGACGCCGCCTCTCGTCAACGACGGCGACGGCGGCGCGCGACGACGAGCGCCGCGGCGACCAGCGCGAACGGCGCGAGCGCGTCGGACGAGCTCGACGCCGTCGCGCAGCCACCGCTCGAGCCGGAGTCACCGCTGCCGCCTCCGCCGCCCGCACCGCTCGACGTGCCCGAGCCCGTCGTCGCCCCGGCGCCCGTCGCGCTCGAGGTGCCGGCATAGAGGCCCTCGCTGTTCGTGTTGATCCAGTCGATGTAGGCGCCCGCGAGCGTGTAGATGCCGCCGTCGCCGCACGCCGAGGAGCCGCCACCGCGCGACGTCTCGCCGACCTGGTACTTCGTGCCGCCGATGTCGATGTATTGCGGGCCGCCGCTGTCGCCTTGGCACGTGTCGGGCGAGCCCGCCGCGCCGGCGAAGGACTCGGTCTCGTTGTGCGCCTTGGACGGCGTCTGCGCGATGCGCAGCGTGCCCGAGCCCATCGTGCTCGCCGCGTCGCTGTTGCCATAGCCGGTGATGGTCAGCATCGTGCCGTCCATGAGGTTGCCGTCGATCATGCTGACCGGCAGGATCGGCACGACCGGGAGCGTCGTGATGGGCTTGTCGAGCAGGAGGATCGCGATGTCGTAGGCCTTCGACAGGCCGTTCGCGTCGGGCGCCGGGATGTTGGTGATGCCGCGATAGAGCTCGTGCGACACGATCTTGCGCACGGTGAAGGTCTGGTCCGCGGTGGCCATGTCGACCTGGAGCGCGCCCGCGTAGACCGTCGTCTGCGCCGGCGTGACGCTCGGGCTGCCGTCGTCGTTGGCGACGCAATGTGCGGCCGTGAGGATGACCTGGGGCGCGATCACCGAGCCCGTGCAGATCGACATGCCGGGGGCGATGCCGACGGTCGAGAAGATTTGGTCGGTCGTCGCGTTGGCGCCGCTGACGATCTTTTCATCGGCGACGCCGATGTTGCCGTCGGGGGCAGGCGCCATGCAGCCGGAGAGCAAGGCGGGAGCGAGGAGCCCGGCGAGGGAGAGAGCGCGAACGGTCGAGGTCATGAGTGTCTCCTGGGAAGCGCGGCGGCGCGCGCGGACGAGACGGACACCGGTCGCCCTTTCGACGCCCCCATTCCGCATCCCCCCAACGCCGCTCACGCGGTGGTCGTGACAAAGATGATCGCGCCAGGGTCGCCCGGTGGGCGCGAGACTGCAAGCGTTTCGGTCGGGGGAACCTTCGCGCGGCGCGCGTGGTCGGATCCGGGATGCGCGCGCACCGAGCCCTCCCGCTCCTCCTCGTCGCGACGGCGTGCTCCGCGAGCGTGCGCCGCGCACCGGCGCCATCGCCCACGCAGGATCCTTGGATCGCGATCCCGCTGACGCCCGAGGAGCGCAGCCGCGCGGCGGTGCAGACGCATTCGACGCCGGCGCCCTCCGTCGCGAGCGCGCCCACCGCGCCGTGCCCCACGCCCCCGCCGGAGCCGCCGGCGGGGGACGTGGTGCTCGACGATCCGCGCGACGATCCCGCGCCGCTCGTGCACGCGCTCGTCGACCTCACGGTCGCGCGCTTTCACGCGACGCGCTGCTGCGACGATCCTGGCGCCTTCCGGTGCTCGCGCCAGCACCTCGAGATCGTGATTCGCGTCGAAGGGGGTCGTGTGCGCCGCGTCGGTGTGGACGGCACGGCGCGCGAGCACCGTGATCTCGCGACGTGCCTCGGCAGCGCCCTCGTCGGCCAGCCGGTTTCGTGGCGCGGCGCGGGGGCCAGCGTCAAGGAGCGAGTCCTCTTGTCCAACCCCCTCTGAGCCTGAGTTGCCTCTCGCGATGACGCGTCGGCCTCTCTCGGGCCCCGAGCGCCGGTGTCGATGGGATGCGAGCGTGACGATCCCCGCGCCGAGCCACGCTCGTCTCTCCGCTCGCGCGCGTTGCGCCCACATGCTGCCCCACTTAGACTCCCGACACGCGGCATGGCCCCACGTTCTTCGCGCCTGGAGCGGGCATTCCAGCGCGCCACTCCCTCGCGTCAATCCCCTCTTCGGCGAGGACCATGACGACGTCGACCTATGTGGATCTCGTGCAGACGGCCTACCGCGTCGACCTCGACGACGAGGCGTGGGTCGACTCGCTGGCGGGTCAGGTGGACTCGATCTTCGGACAGTCCGCCACGGCGGCGTACATCGTCCGGCCCGGGGGCCTGCGTGCAGGCCCGCCGGGCGGCCAAGCCATTCGTGGAAGCATGGGCGGCATGTTCGAGAGCTGCATCGCGAAGACGGCCGAGTTCCCTGAAGAGATGTTCCAATTCGCCTTTCAAGGGGGCCCGTTCGCGGAGCTTCTCTCCCACCGCCTCAAGCGCTTCTCCGATCCACAAATGCCCTCCGACCTCGCGCGCGCCTTCGCCGAGAGCGCCGGCGGGATGACGAACGACGCCAGCGACGTGCTCGGCATCTACGGAGGCACGAAGAGCGGGGGCTGCATGCTCACCGTGTTCGGCGCCAAGAAGCGCCTCGCCCCGCGCACCCGATGGGCGTTGAAGCACGTCGCCGTCCACATCGCGGCGGCCTATCGACTCCGCGCCGACGGGATGAGGGATCCCGATGCCCTCCTCGACGAACAGGGTCGCGTCCTCGAAGCCGCGGCGGGGTTCGACGAAGCTCCCGAGACCCTCTCCTCGGCGGCGCGGGACGTTCGTACGGCCGAGTCGCTCGCCGCGCGCGCGCCCGAATCGGCCGTGGCGGTGTGGCGCGGGCTCGTCGAAGGGCGTTGGTCGCTGGTCCGCGCCACGGACGACCGCGGGCGCCGTCGCATGCTCCTCCGCCGCAACGAGATCGAGGAGGCTCGCGGCGACGACGCGCGCGCTCGAAGGATGTCCTCCGTGATGGCGCTCGCCGCGCGTGGTCACGCCAACAAGCTCATCGCTTACGAGCTCGGCCTCACGCCCTCCACCGTCGCCGGCGATCTCAAGGAGGGCCTCGCCAGGCTCGGCCTCAAGACCCGCAGCGAGCTCGTGAAGCTCGGGAGCTTCGGCGGCGCCTGAGCGGCGGCGAGCGGAGCTCCCACCGAGCCGCTCGTTCCTCCGAGCCGTGGCGACGAGCGACGCTCGCCGCGGGCTTCGCTAGGATGGCGCCATGGATGGCGTCGACCTCGGGGCCGAGCGGTTCGTCTCTCGCGCGCCCGTCCGCACGATCGTCGTGGGCGCGCTCGCGGCGTGCGTCGGCGTCGCTGCGATCGTCGCCGCGAAGCTCGCGCGTAGCGGGGAGGTGGGGCCCGCGGTGATCGTCGTCGCCTTTGCGGGGCTCGCCCTGTGGGGCCTCTGGCGCGCCGCGGATCGTGGGCGAACGACCGTGCGCGTCTTCGAGCGTGGCGTTCGGATCAGCCCGGCGTGGCGCGCGGGCGCGGGGCCGCTCGGTGCCATCGAATGGCTCCGCGTCTCGCGGGTCGCCACCCGGCGCGTCTCACCAGGCGGCGATCACCGCGCGCTCACGCCCGAGGAGGCGAGAGGCGCGGCGATGCGGGACGGCATTGCGCTCTTCGACACCGACGGCGGCATGATGCGCATTCCCGGACACCTCCTCCGGAGCTCGCCCGAGGTGTGTGAGGAGATCCTGCGCCGCGCCTTCGAGAACGCAGAGCGCCTGCGCGCGCCGACCTCGCCGTCGTCGTGACGTCGCGCGAGATCGCCGGGTTCGCGTCGAAGCGAGCGTTCGACGGGTCCTCGCTCGTTCCTCGGCGTGCGACGCGCTGGGCCCGACCGACCTCCTCGGGGGGTGGCCGCACGCGCAGGGCGGGGCCGACGAGCGAATCGACGGGGCCGAGTAATGTTCGCCGGGGCCGTGGGTTCAACGAGGACCATGCCGGAGCTTGTCGAGCCGCGCCCCCCGGGGTTAGCTGCTCTCACGAACACGTTCGAGCACGCGAGCGACGCCGCCCTGATGCGGCGCATCGCCGGAGGGGATCGCGAGGCGTTCGAGCGCGTCTATGACGCTCACCGCGCGAGGGCCTACCGGCTCGCCTACGGCGTGCTCCTCGATCCCGAAGAAGCCCGCGAGGCCGTCCAGGAGACGTTCATGCGCCTGCACACGAATGCGGCCCGTTGGGAGCCGCGGGCCTCGCTCGCGACGTGGATCCACCGCGTCGTCTTGAACCATTGCTTGAGCCTGCGGCGAAGGCTCGTGCGCCTCGTGCTGAGCGAGCCGCCGCGATCCACCGCGCGAACGCCCGAGCACGAGGCCTCGCTCGGCCAAGTCACGCGGATCGTCGAGGGCACCTTGCGGGCGTTGCCGCCCAAGCAGCGCGCGATCCTGACGCTGTTCCTCGACGAGGAGCTGAAGCCGGCGGAGATCGCCGCGCTCGTCGAGATGACGCCGAACGCGACCCGCGTCGCGCTCTTCCGAGGGCTCGAGCGACTGCGCGCCGAGCTCGCGGCGCGCGGGATCGACGCCGAGCCCTTGCCCGAGATCGCATCGCTCACCGAGACGACGGAGGAAGTCTGATGGCGAACCTACGAGACCACGTGAAGCGCACGCTCGACGCGCGCGAGCCGACGCGCGACGAGGCGCGCGAGGATCTCCGCCGCGTCCTCCAGCGAATCGATCGGCCCGCGCCTTCGCCGGGATGGAGAGTCGCTGGCGCGCTCGCGGTCGTCGCGGGCGCGGCGGCGCTCGTGATCGCGGTGAGGCCTTCCGGCTCCCCGCCCGAGCGAGCGCCGGTGCTCCTCCACGCCTCGCGAGGCGACGAGGGACCGAGGCCCATCGAGATCTACGTGCGCAAGGCGGGCGAGCCCGAGTCCGCTGCGCTGATCGTCACGTTGAACCTCAAAGGAGAACACCGATGAAACGCGTCCTCACCGCTGCCCTGTTCGCGGGCTTCGCCTTCGCCGTCACGGCCGATACCGCCCGCGCGGCGCCGCCAGGGCTCGACACGAGGCCCGTCGATCTCGAGCTCCGTGAGGCGGACGTCGGCAACGTGTTTCGGCTCCTCGCCGAGGTGGGAAAGCGCGACGTCGTGCTCGATCCGTGCGTCGTGGGGACGGTCGATCTGAAGCTCCACAACGCGCCTGTGCCGCTCGTGTTCGACGTGCTCGCGACGAAGCTTGGCCTCCGGTACGAGCAGCGCGAGGGCGTCATCGTCGTGCATTGCGGATCCGATCGTGGCGCCGCCCGACCCGCCGCCGAAGCGTCGCAGGATCCGCGGCTCGAGAGGCGGGTGTCGGTGGATCTGAAGGAGGTCGCGGTGCAGTCGATCCTCACCGAGGTCGCGAAGTCGGCGGGGGTGAAGCTCGTCGTCGAGGGTGACCTGAGCGACAAGGTGTCGTTGACGCTCGCGAACGCCAAGCTCTCGACGGTGCTCGCCGCCGTCGACGACGCCACCGGTCTCACCGCATTCGTCGAGGGCGACGAGCTCGTGGTGAAGCGCCGCTAATGCCTTGTGGATGCGCGTCGCTCAGGGCTTCACGAGAAAGCACCCTTCCAGGTAGTTGGCGACGCCGTCGTACCGGCCCTCGACGACGAGCGGATCTCCCGGCTTGAAGTCGGGCAGCGGCGCGCCGAGCTCCAGCGTGCAATCGACTCGCTCTTTGGGATCGTCTTTGCCGAGATGGATCGTCGCCGCGGAGCTCGCCTCGGGGACGCTCATCAAGAAGGGGCCTTCGACGCGCACCTCGCCGGAGGGGCCATGCTCGTCGTGCTTCGCCGTCGCGGCGACGAAGTCGGCGACCGTCCACGTCTTGCCGGTGAAGGGCGCGCGCTCGGGGGTGAGACCGGCCTCGAAGAGGCAGATCTTCCCCCATTGCTCGTGGAAGTCCTTGCGCGCGACGGCTCTCACGCCGACGGCTCCCGTGATCGTGTTCTCGGAGCGCTCCAGGACGAATCCAGCGCATTGCGCGTCGTCCACGGCGCCCCAGGAGACGCGCCTCTTCGTCGTCTGTGTGGGCGGCCCGAGCTCGGCCGAGAATCGCGCGATCGCTACGTCCGCGGGCTCCGAGAAGGAGGTGATTTGCGGGTTCAGCGCGATCAGGCGCTGAGGGGTGAGCTTGCCACCGGCGCTCGCGCTCGCAGCCGCCGAGGCGCTCGCCGTCGAGGAAGCGGCTGTCGCGCTGGACGTCGCCGAGGGGGCGATCGTCGAGGTCGACGCCTTTCCGCAGCCTCCGAGGACTGAAAGCAAGAGAGCCGCGTCGAGGAGGGAACGGGAAACCATGGATCCGCTCCTAGCCCAGGTCGCGGCCCGCAGCGAGGCTCGCGCTCAGCGCCTCGCTGCGAGCTCCGTTGGTCGGCTTGCATGGATGGTGAAGCCCGCGCCCTGTGAGATCTCGCTGCATGGAGCGAACCGGTGTCCAAGCAACCCTGCGCGGTCGGGGGACCATCACGAGCTTGGTTCGACCGTCGCGGTCGCGACGCTCGACCGGGCGCGCGCCGCGTCGGCGCGGGTCGCCTCGAGCCCTTCTTCGAAGGTGCGGATGGGCGCGTAGCCGAGCTCGCGTCGCGCCTTGTCGAAGCGGACGGTGACCGAGCGCGACAGCATCGCAATGGCGAAGGCCGACATCGGCGGCTTCACCTGTGGAGCGAAGACCTTCCAGAGCCCCTCCGCGACCGTCGCGACGGGGCGTGCCAATGCGCCCGGCAGAGAGCGCGCCGGCAACGTCACGCCTCGCGTCGCGGCGAGCGCAGAGAGGAGCTCCTTCATGCGGTGTCGCTCCGCGTCCGCGACGAAATAGGCCTGTCCGCCCTCGCCGCGATGGAGCGCGAGCTCGACCGCGTGGACGAGATTGCCGACGTAGGTCGTGGAGGTCGTCTGCCGCCCGCCATCGATCCACGCGAACGCGCCCTTCTCCACGGCCTCGAGGACCTCGGGCAGGACCGACGCGTCGCGCGGACCCCAGACGAGGCGTGGACGAAGCGACATCGTGGTGAAGTCGGGGGAGGAGGCGGCGAGGACGAGCCGCTCCGCTTCCGCCTTGGTGGCGCTGTACGCGAAGCGCTGTCGCGCAGGGGGCGGCGTCGTCTCGTCGGCGTCCAGGAGATCGTGGCCGTCGAACAGCATGGCCTCGGTCCCGATGTGGATGAAGCGGCGAACGCCTGCGCCCCTCGCGGCCGCGAGCACCCGCGCCGTGCCCTCGACGTTCGCTTGGCGAAACGCCTCCCACGGTCCCCAGCTCTCGGCGCGCGCGGCGGCGTGGACCACGACGTCGACGTCCTTCAGCGCGATGGCGTCCAGCGTGGCGAGATCGCCCGTGACGGGCGTCGCTCCGAGGGTCCGGACGGCAAGGGCGGCGCGCTCGCTCCGCGCCAAGGCGAGCACCTCGTGTCGGGCCCGTGAGAGCGCCTCGACGACGTGGCCACCGACGAACCCCGACCCACCCGTGATGAAGATCCGCATGGAGCACCCCTAGCGCGCCCGACAACATGCGACGAATGCATGGTATGCATGGAGGCCATGGCCCTCGTCGATGAGGTCGATCCCGGGTCGCTCGTGGCCCTCGAATCCCTCCTTCGCGAGCGCAGCGTGACGCGCGCCGCACGTCGGCTCGGGATCACCCAGTCCTCGATGAGCCACCGCCTGGCTCTCCTTCGTGAGCGGCTCGCCGATCCGCTCCTCGTACGGCGCGGGGCCGTGCTCGTGCTGACCCCGCGCGCCGAGGCGATCCTGCCGCCGCTCAGCGCGGCGCTGACCGCGCTTCGCGAGGCCGTGCAGGCGAAGCGCCCCTTCGATCCCGCCGCCCATCCTCGCACCGTGTCCATCGCGATGCCGGACCTCTTGGCGCCGCTCGTCCCGCGCCTCCTCCGGGCGCTCGAGGAGGACGACGCTCGGTGCATGCTGCGCGTGCGGACCCCTCCTCCCTCTCTCGCCGACGCGCTCGCCACCGGCGATCCCGAGCTCGCGCTCTGCCCCGTCGGCGACGTCGTGGGCTCCTCCGTCGTACGGAGGCTCGGGCAGGTGGAGTTCGGCGTCGTGGGGCGCGAGGGGCACCCGGCGCTCCGCAGACCTCTCACGGTCGCGTCCTGGACGCGCCACCCGCACGTGCTGCTGCGCACGGGGAACGAGTCGCCGAACGCCGTCGGCGGTCACCTCGAGAAGGCCGGCGTGCGCCGCGAGATCGGGCTCGAGGTGCCCTCGTTCCTCGCGGGCCTCATCGCGGTCGCCGGCTCGGACCTGCTCATGAACGTGCCCATCGTGCTCGTTCGAGATCTGCTCGGCCCCTTGGGGCTTCGGGCGCGGCCGGCGCCGATATCGCTTCCCATCGTTCCCGTCGCATTGGCCTGGCACGCGCGCTTCCAGGCCGACGAAGGTCATCGGTGGGCGCGAGAGCGCATCTATGGAGTGGTGCGTCGAGAGCTGAGCCTGAGCCGCCACCCGGTCCGAACGGCGAAGAGCGCCGATGGAGGGCGTTCCGCGCGATAGGGCTCCTCTAGAGGGGCTCGGTCTCGATGACGACGTCCGTGGTCGTCATGAGCTTGTGCACCGGGCAGCGCGCGACCGCCTGGTAGAGCGCCGAGCGCTGCTCCTCGGAGAGGGGGCCCAGGAAGGCGAGCTTCACGCGGAGCCGATAGGTCCCGGCGCGTTCCTCGGACGCGTCCCGTTCGACTCCGACGTGGACCTCTTCGAGCGGGTAGCCCTTCCGTCGGGCCACCCAGTGGGCCGTGAGCGCTTTGCACGTCGCGAGGGAAGCGTCGAAGTACTCGTGAGGGCCCGGCGCGCCGTCTGCGCCGCCGTCGGCTGCGCCGAGGTCGGCGTAGAGGGTGTGCGCGCCCACGCGGACGACCTGCTTCGGCAGGCCTCTCTGCTCGGTCTGGGATTGAATCATGCGGAGTCTCCTCGATGGCAAGGCCGGGGTCGATCGCGCGAGATCGCCTACGACCGTGCGGACTTGGCGCGAGCTCGAGCGGGCGTCATCGGATTTCGGAGAGGTTCACGGCGAGAATCGCACGATGCAGATGTCGTAGGACGTGTCGACGGGGGCGAGGGGGCCCGTGCCGAAGTCCACGGTGCCTTGCGCGTCCACGACGAGCACAGGGTGGTCTCCGCTGTCGACGGCCAAGTCTCTTCCGGATTGACTGTCCTTGTCACCCCACGCAGTGGCTTGAACGTAATGGCCATTGGCGTCGAGGCGAGCGAGGAAAGCATCGGTCTTGCCGGCGCTCGTCAGCTTTCCCCCACCGAAGTCGATGGCGCACTCGAAGTCACCCGTGACGAGGATGGAGCCCGCCGAGTCGATCGCGACGGCCCGCGCCGACTGATCGGCGGCATCGCCGTAGCGCCTCGCCCACAAGACCGAGCCCGACGCGTCGAAGACCGCGACGAACGCGTCGAGCCCGCCGGCGCTCGTGATCGCTCCGGCGCCGAAGTCGATCGTGCCGGCGAAGTCCCCGACGACCACGACATGCCCGTCCGCGTCGACGGCGACATCGCGCGCGACTTGGTCGGCCGCGTCTCCGAAGGTCTTCGCCCACCGCAAATCACCCGTAGGCGCATAGCTCGCCAAGATCACGTCCTTGCCGCCACCCCATGCGAGCCCGGAATCCACGTCGGGAACTCCCGAGACGTAGCCGACGGCCGCGACCTGGGAGGCCGCATCGCTCGCGACGGCGAGCACCGCGTCCTCTCCCGAGCTTCCGATGTTGACCGCCTGGACTCGTCCGAGATCCGGGTTTTGCCACGCGACGACGCCATCGTGTCCGCCCACGGCGTTGAGCGTCTTGCCTCCGCCTGCGTCGTAGGTCGACAGGTAGTCCCCAGCGATGAGGACCCGGTCCTGCGCGTCGCGCCCGAGCCCCCAGCAGTGATCCGATGCGTTCTGTTGGCGTCGGTTCGTGTAGTTTCCCGTCGCGTCGACTTGGGCCGTGTACACGGCGGAGCTCTGCGTACTGATCCCGAACTGGGGAATCTGACCGCTGAAGCGCCCGGCCAGCGTGATCGTCTCGTCCGCTTGCGACACGGAGACCGCGAGCACCTCCTGCAGGGCGGCATCGCCGTAGTTTCGCGCCCACTGCGCGTTGCCGTCGCCATCGAGCTGGAAGAGGAGGATGTCCTCGCTCCCCGCGCTCTGCACGACATCCTTGCCAATCGTGACCGCATCTTGGAGCTGTCCGACCACGTCGATTCGCCCCGACTTGTCCACCGCCACGCCGCGAGCACGCTGCTCGCCGGGCGCTGCCAAGCGCTCGGCCCAGAGGGCCGTGAAGGGCGGGCCTGGCGCCCCGCCGCCGCCCGCGCCGCCCGTTCCCGTGCCGGTCGACCCGGCCGACGTTCCCAAGATCGCATCCTTGGAATTGCATCCGAGAACCCAAAGACCAACGACTGCAACAGCAACCAATCGACGGCACAGCATCAGAAGAACCTTCCGCCGAGCGACGCGCCGCCGGCTCCGGGCACGAGCCACGGGATCACCACGACCTTCTCGGCGGGTGAGGGCCGCAATGCCTCGACGAGGGTGCCTATCACGGTCGCTCCGAGGGTCGCAGAACCGCTGACGACGAAGCCGACGAAGAGCCCATAGTCGACGTTCTTGCGTCGGTTGTCAGGACCGGGATCGTACCCGGCCGCCGGGTCGCAGATTCGGTTCGTCCCGCATTTCGCGTCCAACCGGGACTCGGCCGCCGCGCCGTCGGCGCGCAGCCCAGCACCCGCAGCCACGAGGCCCAAGCCCACCGCCCCGGTGACGAAAGGCCAGATCGGAATGGGTCGCTTGCGCGAAGCGCTCGAGGGTTGTGGCGCGGGCGTCGGCGGAGACGGCTTCGAAACCGCGACGAGCTTGATCTCCACGGTCTCTACCTTTCCTTCGGCCGTCGTCACGTCGCGCTCCACCGCGATGAATCCTGGGGCGCTCACGTGGAAATGATGCTCCCCGGGGTCGATCGGAACGAGCTCGCCGAGCGATCCGAGCGGCAGGGTTGCGCCGTCGCGTGTCACCTCGAGCCCGTCGGGCCTCGGCTCGACGTTGAGGCGGATCCGAGGCAGTCGGGGCTCGAGCGCAGCCAGGGACTCTCTCAATACGTCGGCGAGCGCCTTCTGACGCTCGGCCCCGGGGGTATCCTGATTCAGTACCTGAGCGCGCTGGTAGTCTGCCCATGCCGACGCCAATTGGTTGTCGTGCTCGTGACACTTCGCCAGATTGATGAGGGTGCTCGCGACGGGATCGAGTTGCATGCTCGCGTCGAACTTCGGGCACGCCCCCTGCCAATCTCCCTTGCTCAGCAGATCTCGACCCGTCTTGTAGAGCGCCTCGGCCGCCGCTGGATCACGGGGCGGTGGGTCGGCGTGGGCGGTCCCCGGCAGGAGAGACCACGGCAGAGCGGTCAGGAGCAAAGCGACTCGACGACGTCTAGCGAACATCCAATGGATCCTTGGCCGACTTGGGCCTCGCACGAAGCACGCTAGGGGCAGCGTGGCTGGGGGTCGAGATGGGCGGGGTGGCTTTTGCAGAGCCGGGGGGCGGAGCGGTCGACGCGCTGGCGGTCGCGCTGGCCGCCGCGAGGGCTGCGACCGGCGTCGAAGAGCCAGCGTCGGAGGCGCTGGATGTCGAGGTTGGTGCGAGCGAAGCGCGCTCCTCACGAGCGCCCTCGACGACGACCGATGGCGGCGCACGGCTCGCGTCGCTTGCGGACGCCGCGCCACGAAGCGACATGCCGACGCCCAGCGCAAGGCCCGAAGCTGCCAGGAGCGCGAGCGCGACGAGCTGCCACGTCCGCGACAGGCGCGTCGATGCCGGCGGGCTGATCGGACCCGTGGCCGGAGCGGGAAGCTCACGCACCACCGCCGCGGCAGGTAGGCGGAGACGCTCGCTCTCGTCCGTCGAGAGCCCATTGGGTGCTGCGACGCCGAGCGCTTCAGCGAGTGAGCCGACGAGGTTCTGCGCTCTGCGGAATCGGTCCTTCGGCGAGCGCGCCACCGCCTTCGCGAACCAGGTGTCGAATGCGGGCGGCAGGTGGCGACCGAGCGCGGCAGCACGCGCGCTCGCAGGTTCCCGAAGGCCCTGCGCAATGTCGTGTACCAGCTTGTAGATGCTTCCGTCGGCACGCGACTCGCGCTCCCAGTACGCGTTGCCCGCGAGCATCGTGAAGGCGAGCTGCCCGAGAGCGTACGTGTCCGTCGCGGGGCCCACCGGCTCGTCCGTCGCGAGCTGTTCCGGGGCCATGTAGAGAGGCGTCCCCATGATGCTCGCCGTCTGGCGAGCCTGCTGCGACCGCTCGAGGACTTTCGCGATCCCGAAGTCGAGGATCTTCAGCCGCGGGGTCCCATCGTCGCGGTACGTGACGAAGAGGTTCTCCGGCTTCAAGTCGCGATGAATGATACCGGCGGCGTGCGTGCGCTCGAGCGCCAAGGCGGCCTGGTAGAGGTAGGTCACCACCTCCTCGGGCGGCAACGCTCCACGCCGCTCGAGCAGGCTGAAGAGCTCTTCGCCCTTCAGGAGCTCCATCACCATGAAGGGGAGGTTCGTCGCAGGATCGACGCCCGCGTCGAGGACCTGGACGATGTGCTCACTCTCGATGTTCGACGCGACCTTGGTCTCGAGCTGGAAGCGCGCCCGAAGCTCTGGGTCTGCGAGCAGCGACGGCAGCATCACCTTGAGCGCGCAGTGCCGCCTCGTCTCGAGATGCACGACCTCGTAGACCGCCCCCATTCCACCCGAGCTGATACACCCGACGACCTCGTATCGGTCGTGGAACGTGTGCCCTACACGCAGCGGGTTCCCGTATGGATCGGACACCGGTTGGGTCTCGTTATCCTCCACGCTCGCCGAGGCTACCGGAGAGGCCAACCCAATCACAGGACGGCAGCGCGTCCAGGGGGACGTCGCCTCACCCCATCCTACCCGGCTCCGGGCCCCATCCCCGGACGGCTCCGCGGCTCGATGTCGAGGCGACGCAGTCGGCGTTTCCTCGTCGATCGCGCTCACGGCCCGACCGCGCGTGTGACTCGGCCCATGCCGGGCGCGGGCGAGCCCCCTCGTCGGTCCACCTCCCCGCAGCGTCGTCAGCTCGTCATCGGCGTCCGAAACCAGCGCTCGGTGGCATCATCGGCGGGGAACAGCGTCTCCACCGTGAGCTCTTGAGCGGTCACGTCGAGCCCCGTTCCGATGCTCGTGAGCAGCACGAAGAGTCGCAGGTCGTCCTCGCCGCGACGGAGACGGAGCATGGCGACCGGCACGCCACCGGTCGTGCGCTGGTTCTGCGCCGATAGCGCGGAGCCGTGATGACCCATCGCATCGACGTGCATTGCTCGCCTCCGCCTTCGCGCTTCGACCTCGAGGCTCCATCGGCGAAGCCCGGGGCGAGGATGTTCACGGCCCGGTCCGTCGCGTCATGCGGCGTGTAGAATGGCCACGCCGCGACGCTTCCGCCTGTGCGTCCGCCTGCGGGTGTCGGCGTCACGCCACCAGGCCCTCGAGAGCGCGTCGGGCCGCTCCAAGACCGAACGAAGCCCTAACTCCCCGTCGTCGTGGGGCGCGAGGTAGTGCCGAAGCTCCGGCATCGTCGTCAACAGCTCCGAAGGGTCCTCGACCGACGGCTCTTCCATCCACCACAAGTCATCGTGGTCCAGCATGGAGTCCTCCCCGGACGGCTCCTCGTGTCGGTAGGGAGGACGCGGGGAGCCGGTTGTCGTGATTCGTGCGGGCTCGCGGTTCGCTGCAGCCTCGATGAGGGAATGCAGCCCGGAACCACCAAAAGGGGGGTTAATCACGTCCGATCGAGCGTCAAGAAGGCGGATAGCATTTTGTCGTTCGGACCTCGCGCTTCGATGGCATTGCGAGTCGGTCCGTCCAGGAAGCCTCCTCTCTCGGGTTGGCTCCCTGTGAAGAGCTGGCTCGGCGCCGATGCGAGGACGAGACCGAGTGCACCGGCACCTTGCATTCACGTCGCGGGCTTGGAGCGCATTCTTTTTTTTGTGCGTCGCGCCTCTTGCGAGGACCCGAGCCGATGATTCAGGTTCGCGTCGAGGGCGCACCGGCCCTCGCCGAACAACCCTACGAGCCGAGGGGAGAAACCATGTTGGACTGGTTCGACCACCATCCGCTTGACGGCGTGAGGGCGTGGGCGAGCCCGCTCTATTGGAATGAATGGGCGGGATTCGCGCGCCACGACACGCCGGAAGCCGTCATCTACACCATGAGCGTTCCCGGTTACCGGAGGAAGGACATCGCGATCGAGGTGAGCGGCCGCCGCGTCGTGGTGCGCGGAGAGCGCAGCGATGGCTTCCATCGGCCGCAGTCGGTCTCCTTCGAGCAATGGTTCACGCTGCCCGACATCCTCGACGAACAGGACCTCCGCGCTGACCTCCGCGACGGTGTTCTCTCGATCTCCGTCGCCAAGAGGCCCGCGGCGCGTCCACGTCGGATACCCATTACGGAGGGCGATCAGGTCCCGCCCGCCCCCCTCGCGGCGGCGGCCCGAGCGGAGCCGGGGTCGTGGTGGCGGAGACTCCGCGCGAAGATCCGCCGCGAGCCCGCGCTCTCGGCCTCTCATTAGGTGCTGCCGTGGCCAGGCGCAGCGCACAGCCGGAGCCCCCGACGGGGACTCCACTCGACCTCAGCCATCTCCGTCGCGAGGCGCGGACCGCGCTCGAGCTCGCCGTCGTGGCGCTCGCGCCCGCGCCGCTCGTGGATCGCCTCGCCGCCGCGGCTGGTTTGCTCGAGGCGCTCGTCGAGCTTCCCGCGAACAGTCCGCCAGTGACCGCGCTCATCCCGAGGGTGCAGAGTCAGTCCGAGAAAGCCCTGGACGAGTGGCAACGGTGGCACGAGGAGCATCTGGAGAAGAGGCTCCCACGGGGATGAACGAGCGGCGATGAGCCAGCAAGGCCGCTTCAGCGGCCGAGCGTCTCGATGAGCAGACGCGCCGTCTCCTCGCCCGAGAAGTTCTGCTGGCCCGTGATGAGGTTTCCGTCGCGAACGGCGTAGCCGCGCCAGAGGCCGGCCTGGACGTAGTTCGCTCCGATCTTCTTCATCTCGTCCTCGATCCGCCACGGCATGATGTGCTTGCCCTCGGGGAGCGCCTTCATCTGCCAGACCGCGTTGTCGGCGAAGTCCTCTTCGACGTTGGCGAACCCCGTGACCGTCTTGCCCTTCGCGAGGTATTGGCCGTTGGAGAGCTTCGCGTAGCGGAGGATCGCGACCCCGTGGCAGAGCGCGACGGCGAGCTTCCCGCCTTCGTAGAACGCCACGAACTTCTCGTGGAGCTCCGTGGCGCTCTCGAACGTGAACATCGGAGCCTGGCCGCCGGCCACGATGATCGCGTCGAACGCCTGGACGTCGATCTCGCTGACGGGCTTCGTGTTCTCCACCATCGCGGCGAGCTTCGGGGTCGCGATGAAGCCCATGCTGATCAGATCGCTCGAGGAGTACCCGCTCGCGTCGCGCGGATCGCTCATCGCGTCGGCCTCGCACTTGCCGCCCTTGGGGCTGTAGATCTCCACTTCGTAGCCGGCTTCGGCCATCACGTAATACGGGTGGGTGAGCTCGCTCCACCAAAAGCCCACCGGCCACTGGGTCGTCGTCGATACGGCAGGGTTGGCGATCACGATCGCGACGCGCTTCTTCTTCTTCGGGTTGACGACGTTCGGGTCCTTGAGGCTCATCTTCGGCTCCTGCTCGTGGCAATGCGCCGGCTCGTTCCGGCGCCGGAGAGAGTCGGCAGCCGCGCTCCGATCGTCAACGCCGACGGGTGCAGCATCGAGATGCACGGCGTGCAACTACCGCCCGAGGAGCGCCGAGGTGCGCCATCTGCACGATGGCTTGGGCTCGCCGAGAGTTGCACCCAGTGCATCCTCGAGATGCGCGGCGCTGGGCTTCCGCGCCCCGCTCGTCTCTCCAATGATGCGCCCAGCGGTACATGGAGGGATCGGCATGACGAACATCGTTCTCGTTCACGGATCTTGGTATGGCGCGTGGTGTTGGGATCGCGTCTCCGAGCGGTTGCGCGCTCGCGGCCATCGCGTGTTCGCTCCGGATCTGCCGGCGCACGGCGCCGATCAGACGCCGGCCGCGCAGGTGACGCTCGCGAGCTACGTCGACCGCGTCGCCCGGTCGATCGACGAGGCCGGCGGCAGCGCGGTGGTCGTCGGGCACAGCATGGCAGGTGTCGTGCTCTCCGAGCTCGGGGAGCGGCACCCCGAGAAGGTGCAGAAGCTCGTCTACGTCGCGGCCTATCTCCTCGCGGACGGGGAGACGATCTTCCAACACGCGACGACCGACGCGGGATCCACCCTCGGACGGCACCTTCGGCCGGACGAGACGAGCGGCGTCATCGCCGTCGCCGAGGAAGGCGTCGCGGCCGCGCTCGCCTCGGGGTGCTCGGACGCGGACGTCGCCACCGTGCGCGCGAAGGCCCGACCCGATCCGCTCGCCCCCCTGGCCACGCCGATTCACGTGACCGAAGGTCGCTACGGGAAGCTGCCGCGCGCGTACATCAAGACGCTGGCTGACGTGGCGGTGAGCACCGCGTTGCAGACGAAGCTGCTCGGCGCCACGAAGACGACCACGTTCGACCTCTCGAGCGGACACTCGCCGTTCCTCTCGCACGCGCCGGAGCTCACCGAAATCATCCTCCGTGCCGCGGGTTGAGCCGACCGTGGACTCCTCGTCGCGTCGGCTCATCGTCGGGATTTCGGGCGCGACAGGCGTCGTCTTCGGCATCCGGCTGCTCGAGGTGCTCCGTCGGCTCGAGGTCGAAACCCACCTCGTGATCTCGGGCGCTGGGGAGATGACGCGCGACCACGAGACGGCGCTGTCCTCGGCCGAGCTTCGAGCGCTCGCATCGAAGGCGCACAAGATCAGCGACGTCGGCGCGTCGATCGCGAGCGGTTCTTTCCGCACCATGGGGATGATCGTCGCCCCGTGCTCCGCGCGAACGGTCGCGGACATCGCGTATGGGACGACGAGCAACCTGCTGACGCGGGCGGCGGACGTCGTCCTGAAGGAGAGGCGTCGCCTCGTGCTGTTGATGCGCGAGTCCCCGCTCTCGCTCGTGCATTTGCGGGCGATGGTCGCGGCCACGGAGGCGGGCGCCATCGTGATGCCGCCAGTTCCGGCCTTCTATACGAAGCCGACCTCGGTGGAGGAAATCGTCGACCACATCGTCGGGCGCGCCCTGGACCTCTTCGACCTCGACGCGGGCCTCGTATCGCGTTGGCAGGGAACCAATCCTTCTCCCGAGGAGGACTTAGGCCGTCAACCGCCATGAATTCATCGGACACGTGTTGGGCGCGGTCGCCGCGTCGGCGCGAGTCCGTCGGTAGTCCCAAGCGTCCCCCATTCAGGAGCCAGCGTCATGCCGAACCACATCAAGGATCTCAGGGAGTTCCTCTCGCAACTCAAGGCCATCGGCGACGTCCAGGAGATTGATCGGGAGGTCGATTGGAACCTGGAGATGGGCGCGATCGCGCGGCGATCCATGGATCTGCGCGCGCCTGCGCCGCTCTTCAACCGAATCAAGGATACCGCGCCGGGCTTTCGCGCGCTGGGCGCGCCCGGCGGGCTCTCCGCCAACCCCAGGTACAAGTACGCGCGCGTGAACCTCGCGCTGGGGCTCCCCGCCGACGCGCCTCCGGGCGAGATCGTCCGAGCGCTCGCCGCGGCGCGCTCTCGACCGTTGCTCGCCCCTCGCGTGGTGAACGTGGCCCCGTGCAAGGAGAACGTCTTGGTGGGCGATGAGGTCGACCTACTCGCGTTGCCGACGCCGCTCATCCACGGCCACGACGGCGGCCGCTACCTGCAGACGTATGGGCTGAACATCGTTCGGACGCCGGATGGCTCGTGGTCGAACTGGTCGATCAACCGCATGATGCTCCTCGACGAGAATCGGCTCGGCTGTCTGATCCCCCCCAATCAGCATCTCGGGATCATCCACGCGAAGTGGAAGGCGCTCGGCAAGCCCACCCCGATCGCTGTCGCGCTCGGGACCGAGCCCGGCCTTCCATACGCCGGCGGAATGCCCATCCCCGAAGGGATGGATGAGGCTGCGTTTCTCGGCGCCTACTTCGGTGAGCCGCTCGACGTCGTGAAGGGCGAGACCGTCGACATCATGGTGCCGGCGACGGCAGAGATCGTCGTGGAGGGTTTCATCTCGCAGACCGACACCGCCATGGAAGGTCCGATGGACGAGTACCCCGGGTACGTCGGTGACAAGGGCTCGCCGAAGCCGGTCCTCCACGTCACCGCAATCACGCATCGCAACCAGCCCATTCTTCCGTTCTCGACCGCCGGGGCCCCCGTCGACGAGAACCACACGGGCTGGGGGCTCCCCCACTCCGCTGAGATCCTCCATCTTCTGCGCACGAACGGCGAGCCCATCGAGATGGTGTGGATGGTCCTCGAGAGCGCCTGTCATTGGCTGGTGGTCGCCGCCGCCTCCGACTGGCACGAGAAGACGGGAATCGACTCGAAGGCGCTCGCCGAGCGCATCGGCAACCGCATCTTCGCTTCGAAGGCGGGGTTCGGTGTCGCGAAGATCCTGATGATCGAGAACGACATCGAGGTGACGAACGTCGACGAGGTCGTGTGGGCGTTCGCGAGCCGGCAGCACCCGGCGCACGGGGAGATCTACTTCAAGAACGAGGCGCAGAACGCGCTGCCCGTGTTTCTCGATCCCGACGAGAAGCACACGTACCGAACCGTGAAGGTCATTCACAACGCGCTCTTGGCCGACCGCTTTCCTCCCGCGGAACGTCCGAAGCGCTCCGATCTGGTCCATGGGTGGCCGGAGCACGTGCGCGAGCACGTCCTGAATCACTGGGCAGCCTACGGCTACGAGACGTGACTCGCGCGCGTCAGCGCCGGAGGAGCGCCACGTGGAAGAGGCCGCGCGTCTTTGCCGGGGTGATGACGATCGACACCTGCTGGTCGCCCGTCGCGAACTTGAAGACGAAGTCGAACGCCTGCACTCGCACGCGGTGCGGGTCCCGGACGAGCTCCTCGAAGCGCCCCTGAAACTCGCGCACGCGGGTGCACGGCGCGACGTGACCGAAGAACGATTTGCCGAGCACCCGCTCCTTCGGCAGTCCGACCATGCGGCTCTCGGTGTCGTTGTAATGGATGATGCGGCCGGTCGAGTCCAGCGTGATGAGCCCATAAGGCAGCTTGTCGAGCTCTTCGGGAGTGAGGCGGCTCACCGCGCCGAAGTCGAGCCCCTGCTCCCGCCTCGCCACCGAGCCGTGCGCTGGACCGATGGGATCGAACGATGCCCTGGGCACGTCGTCGAGCGAGCTGGACGAGGCGGGCCGCTCGAGCCCTGGGGTCGTCCGGTCGAAGGCGGGCGGGGCGAGCGTCCTCACGCGCGGAGCGCTCTCGCGGGCGAGCGCGGCGCGGAGCTGGGCATTGTCGGCACGCAGCGCGTCGCGTTCGGCCAGGAGGCGCAGGTACGCGCTCGCGTCGAGACCGCACGAGGAGCACCCCTGGTGGCGGCGAGCGTCGTCCAGCTCCATCCTCGGGTGGTTCACGAGGTCACCCCCGGTGCGCGCGCCCCGCTCGAAGCCGGCTCCCTCACGGTGAGTCGACGAATCTTGCCCACCAATCGATCGAGATCGAGATCGTCGACAGGACGCTGCTCCGACTGCGTCACGAGCGCGAACCTGGAGGAGTCGGGGAGCTGCATCCAGCTGAAGACGGTGCCGGTCTGCGTGAACACGTCGCAGCGGCGTGGAGCCGACCGCATTCGGCGTCCCGCGAACCGGGCGAGGCTCGACGCGTGCTTGCCCATCCATTCGAAGACGGCCTCGGATGCGCCGTCGGCAGCGTCTGCGACCAACGGCTCGTCGAGCACCGACAGCGCGACGGCGCGCAGTCCCGCGGAGGCGCGGAAGCGCCCGATCTCGTCCAGGAGCTGAGCCGCACGCTGGCTCCGGTCGCCCCCCGCGCGATACGTCCATCCGCAGAGCGCCGCGTCGCCCGCGGGTAGCTCCACGCGTTCGACGTCCATGAGGCGCGCCATCGCGTCGCTCGCCTCGAGCGCCAGCCGCGACGGCGGCCGTCCTCGGGAGGCCGCGACGAGCAGCGCGTCGCCGGCCCAGAGGGGCAATGGGCGGAGCGCCACGTGGGTGGTGTCGGCGAGGGTGACCCGAATCTCGGTCGCGCAGGGTGCCCCCTGCCAGCGACAAAGCGGCGCCGCGATCGGGGCGAGCGACGCGGCTTCTCTCGCGAGCTCGCTCTCCTCGCCTCGAAGGACGAGCCCGGCCGCGTCGGCTACCACCGCCGCATCGACGAACGCGACACTTCGTAGTCGCTCGAGCACCGCGTCGAGCCGCGGCCCCTTCGCCGTGCTCCCACGCGGCGCCTCCTCGGAGAGCCCGAGCGCGCCCCTCAGGAGCATGTTCTCGACCCGATGCCGCTGCGTCGCGTCTGCGCTGCGCGCCCGGAGGCGATCGAGCTCACGCTCGAACCGAGTCGATGCGTCTCTCGCGCGGGCGTCGGCGCCGCGCCGCTCGCGCCTCGTCGCCAAAGCCCATCCCGCGGCAGAGCCGAGCGCCGTCGAGAGCGCCGCGCCTGTGAGCCAGAGCGCCTCGATCACGACACCGCTCCCTGCCGGAGCTGGTCGGCCAGCCAGAGGGCGTCGGAGCGGAGCGCGCCCGCCGTCGCGCCCGCGGAGCCCACGAGCACGGCCGTGGCGCTGCCGTCCACGTCGGCGAAGACCATCGACGCGTCCGTTCCCTCGACGAGCGCCGCGCGCAGAGCCCCGCAACCGAGCTCCGCGGCCGCCCGGTCGAGCAGCTCACGCAGGGGCACGGCCAATGCGACGGCGGCCCGAGCGACCTCGGGCGCGGTGCCCTCGGTCTTCACCGCGCGGCCCGAGCCGTCGATCAGGATCGCGGCGACCGCCTCGGCGTTGTTCCGCCCTACCACGGACATCAGTGAATCGAGATGTGCCATTTCGACCTCCTACGAGAGACGGGGTTGTGGGGGCGCCGCGAGCGATCGGAAAGACCGACCGTCGCAGCGACTGGAGCTTCGGAGGATGAGGCCGCTCGTCGGCGTCATGCGCTCGACCGACGCTCGTCTTGCGCGGTCCCTTCCTCTTCGGACACGTCCTCGTCGAAGAAGAGCTCGAACGCCTCGGACGCAGGGAGCGCGGCCCATTCGGTGAAGGGCTCTCGTCGCGCGAGCGCGGCGAAGAACGCGCCCGCCGGCTCGCCGGAGCGACCCTCGTCGAGCCCGACGACCACAGGTCCCCGAGCGTCAGCCACGGCGACCCTCGTTCGCCAGCTGCGTCAGGATCGTCGATAGGCTCCGCTCGTCGGCGGCGACGAGCGCCTCGAGGGTAGGGCGTTTGCGCTCGGGCACGGCGACGAAGCTGCAGCGCTCGTCGCCTCTCGAGCGACACAGGACCTCGCGCACGATGAGGCGCTTCGACGCGAGATGCGTGAAGACCGCGCCGAGCGCGCCCGCAACGAAGTGACAGCGCAGCACTTCTCCCCGGCCGGCTGCCTCCGCCATGGCGGAGCGTTCGAGGTGGGCGACGAGCGCGCCCGATCTCGCGGCGGAGAAGTCGATCTGCAGGCCGCCCCATCCCTGCTGCGCCAACTGGCGAGCGAGCATTTCCATCGCCGTTCGGAGCGGGACCTCGCGGATCGAGAGCGCGAAGGCTTCGATGGCCTCGGTCTCGAGATCGACCGCGACGGATCTCCCCCATTGCGTACCCCACGTGTGGCAGAAAATCGGCCACCCCTCGGGAGCGACCTCGTCGCACGTGTATCGGAGCGCTGCCAGGAGGGACCAAGGCACCTCCAGCACGCGGCGCTCCCCCGCGTCGCGCCGCACACCCTGCGCCGGCTCGTCCGGCGCCAGCTCGCGCTGGCGCGGGGCCGGAAACCCCTCGGGCAGATTCGAGCGGGGCCCGAGCACCTTGCGCCGATTGACGAGCAGGTAATACCGAGGAGCCGTGCGCGCCCTCACGATCTCGATGTTCACCTCTTGAGCGCCGAACTTGAAATCGAAGAGGTAATCGAACCGGACGATGTCCTCGATCGCTTCCCCTGCGACGTAGGCGCGAAACCTCCCTTCGAACGCCGGGCCGCGCGTGCACGGCGCGACCTCGGTGAAGAAGTCTTTGCCGACGACCTGATTGCGATCGAGGCGCGCCATCCGCGACTCAGCGAGGTTGTACCTCAGGATCGTCCCGAGCTCGTCGAGGCAGATCACGCCGAAGGAGAGCCGATCGGGCTCGCCGTCGGACAGCGCGTCGATGTCCCGGGGATCCAGCGGAACAGGACTCCCCGAGGGAGGGGGTTCTGCGAGCGAGATCACGTGAGCCTCTTCTTGAGGTTGGAGAAGATGGCTTGGTCGAGAGAGGGCCGTGCCTGCGCGTCGTGCGGCGGATCGCTCGGCCGCGCGGCGGCCCCGCGCGAGGGCGCCTCCGACGAGGGCCCCGGAGGTGCCGAGTCGCGCGACGAGAGACTCCGTCGAACGTGCGAGCTTGGCGGCGGAGCCGTGCTCTGTCCGGCAGCGCGCAGGGTGAGCGGAGCCGCCATTTCCCGCGCGGTGACCGCGCTGCGCGCGTCGGGCGAACGCAGCCGGCGACCAGCGAGATCCTCCGTCACGCCTCTCTTCACGAGCCACCGGAGAAGGGCGGTCTCGACGGCCTCGGCGCTCTGCCAACGCTGCGCTCGCTCGCGCCGCAGACACTCGGTCACGAGGTGCCACAGCTCCCCGTCGAGGCCCCGCGCGTCGGTCGGGAAGGGGACGTGCGTTCGAAGGATGGAGTCGAAGAGCACACCGGCGGTCTCTCCGGCGAAGGGAGGCCGCCCGGCGATCAGGAAATAGAGCGTCACCCCGAACGCCCACAGGTCCGCGCGTCCGTCGACGTCCTCGACCCCGTGGATCTGCTCCGGCGCCATGAACTCCGGCGTACCGATCAGCATCCCCGCGACGGTGAGCTTCGGCGCGACGGCGGGCAGCGACACCCGCGCGATCCCGAAGTCGATGATCTTCGGCTGCACCTGGTTCGACCCGCAGTCGGCGAGGAAGACATTCTCGGGCTTCAGGTCGCGGTGAACGATCCCCAATCGGTGCGCGGTCGCGAGCGCCGACGCGACGGGGAGCATGAGGAGCGCCGCGTGCTCCGCGTGCACGGGCCCCGCGGTCGCGACGAGCTCCGCCGCCGTCTTGCCCTCGAGCAATTCCATCACCAGGAAGGGCTCGTTCGCTTGGGTGACACCGACGTCGAACACCTGGACGATCGCCGGGTGTCGCAGTCTCGCGGCGATGCGGGCCTCGCGGAGCAGTCGCTCTGCGCCGGTGGACGACCGCGCAGCGCTACCCAGGAGCTTCACCGCGACCAGCTGGTCGAGCAGGACGTTCGTCGCGACCCACACCTCCCCCATGCCGCCCGAGGCGAGTCGGCGCTCGAGCCGGTAGCGCCCTGCGATGAGCTCTCCCTCGCGGTGCTCGTCGACAGATCCCAGTCCGAGGGACGGGAGCCGCGTCTCTGCACGATCGTCGGACATGGTTCCTCGCTGTTCATTGCTTCGCGAGCTCGAGCTCGCCCGGGCGGGCCCTCGCCAAAGGTTCAGATCGGTCAAATCGGTCACCAATGCAGACGTAGATAGGGCGCGTGCTCGGACATTCAATGGGTTGACATCGGGCAAATGTCGGCTCTACTAAGCGTGGTCAGGTGGTCGTTTCGTCCAAAACGGTCCTTGTATCACCTCGGCGCGCCGCGGAAGCGCTCGGGGTCAGCGAGTCTTCGGTCAAGCGCTGGTGCGACCAGGACCGCTTGGCCACGGTGCGCACACCCGGCGGGCATCGAAGGATCCCCGTGGACGCCGTCCTGCGTTTCGCGCGCGAGAGCGGACCCGGGCTCGCCTCCCCGGCGGCGCTGCACGTCTTCGGATCGCCCACCCCCGCTGCCGAGCGCGGCGCGCGCGGCGAGCGTCGCGCGCTCGTCCACGCCCTACTCGGAGACGATGAGGCAACCGTCACGAGCTTGCTCCTCGGTCGACGTAGCGCAGGCGTCCCGCTCGACCGAATCGCCGACGAGCTGCTCGCCCCGGCGCTCGCCGAGATCGGTGAGCGTTGGGCCGAGCACCGCGCCGAGATCTACGAGGAACGCCGCGCGTGCGAGCTCATCCATCGGTGCCTTCGCCGCATGGGCGATGAGCTCGTTCCCGTGGCCGCCGATGCGCCCCGAGCCATCGGAGGCACGCTCGACGGTGACCCGTTCACGCTGCCGTCCGCTCTCGTCGAGCTGGTGCTCCGCGAGCGCGGCTTCGATGCCCGGTCCCTCGGGCCCGGGCTTCCGGGCGCCACCTTCTCGCAAGCCGTGCTCGACC
>CAYYKK010000038.1:0-34016 GCA_964467935.1 uncultured Polyangiaceae bacterium | reverse complement strand
GCCCGAGGACAATCCGCTCGCGAGGAAGCCCGTCAACATGACCCACGAGGAGGCGGCCACCGTCGCGAACGGCGCCACCACGGCGCTCATGATCCTCCGCAAAGCCCACGTCGCGCCCGGACAGAAGGTGCTCGTCTACGGCGCGTCGGGGAGCGTCGGCACGTTCGCCGTGCAGCTCGCCCGCAACCTCGGCGCCGAGGTCACGGGTGTCTCGAGCGGCAGGAACCTGGATCTCGTGCGTTCACTCGGCGCCGAGAAGGTCGTCGACTACACGGTCTCGGACTTCACGACGAACGGTGAGACGTACGACGTCATCTTCGACGCCGTCGGGAAGCTCTCGCGCGCGAAGGTGAAGGGATCGCTGACGAAGAAAGGCATCTTCCTCGACGTCCTCCACGACGCCGGTACGAGCATGAAGCTCGACCGGGGCGACCTCGAGCACATCAAAGACCTGATCGAGGCTGGAGAGCTGAGGACGGTAATCGATCGGACCTACCGCCTCGCCGACATCGTGGAGGCGCA
Source organism: uncultured Polyangiaceae bacterium (assembly GCA_964467935.1). Classification (GTDB taxonomy): domain Bacteria; phylum Myxococcota_A; class Polyangia; order Polyangiales; family Polyangiaceae; genus CAYYKK01. The sequence continues at coordinate 33,494 of CAYYKK010000038.1, read as the reverse complement.
TCGCTACGTGGACACCGGCCACAAGCGGGGAAACGTCGTGGTCGTCGTCGCCGAGGCCTAGGCTCGCCTTCGTCGGAGCGAGGAGCCCGCCGCCGTCGCTCGCGCGAGGGCCTTCGCGTCGAACGCCGAGACCGCCTGGACCCCGCGCTCAATCGCAGGCCTCGCAGCCGCGTTCGCAGGCGCGCTGCATCTGCCGGCACGTCTCTTTGCAGCTGAGGCACACCGAGCAATCGACCGCGCTCCCGTCGACGGGAGACCCGCAGTCGGTGCAGAAGCCGCAGTCGTTCTCGCAATGCGCGTGCTCCTGAAAGCAGTCGCGCTGACACAGGCTCGCAGAGCAGCCGCCTCGCTCGATTTCCCCAGCGGTCCGCGGCGCGTCGCCGCGGGACAGAATGACCTCTTGCACCGTGTGCTCCCCCGCGACGATGTTCACCATGGCGCCGACCGCCTCGTAGCCCGGCATCGCGATGAGCATCTGGTGCTTGCCCGCGGCGATGTCGACGCGATCGAGGGGCGTCTGCGCCATGACGCCGCCTTCGATGATCACCATCGCGCCGGGCGGATCGGTGTGCACGCTGAGGAGGCCGCGCCCGGGCTTCGCCGGGGTCGGCGCGGCCTTCGAAGGCGTCGATGCTGCGGGCGGCGGGAGCGGCGCGCGTGGGCGCTCGGTGGACGCGGCGGTGGCGGGCGCTCGGGTGGGAGCCTCGTGCGCGCCGCACGCGAGCGCGAGCCCCGCCGAGAAGAACGCTACCCCTCCGGTCGCGATTCGTCCGATGCCCACGGCATCGACGGTACTTGCCCCGGCGCGTCGTGTCACCCTGGGCGAGGCGACTCCGCAGGGGTGACCCGTTCCGCGCGCTGCGCTGCGCTGCGCCTCGGTGAGCTAGCGCTGCGCGAGCACCTCGTCGACCGAGGTCGCCACGACCGCGCGCTCGAGCCACCGATCGAAGACGGCGAGGTCCCGTGTCGCGAGGATGTGTGCCTCCGAGGCCGCGTCGACGTGGAGCCCCCGCGCGCGGAGAACCTTGAGGAGCGCGATGGCCTCTCCTTCGGCCTTCCCTTCGGCCTTCCCTTCGGCCTTCCCTTCGGCCTTCCCGTCGTTGAAAATGATCTCGAGAGCACCCATGCCGTATGCCTCCAGCAGCTTCTCCAGTGTACCTCGCAACGCGCCCCGTGAGGTGCCGTGCAAGAGCGAGAGGTAGATTCGCCGCGCGCGCGAGCGCCTGCTCCGCAACATCGCCTCGAAGATCCGCGCGACCTCCGCTTCGTGACGCGCTACGGCTGTCGGATCTCGCGCTCCGAGACGCGTGAGCGCCGTGAGCACGCTGAGCTCGGGTCGCGCCGACGCTTGGTCGATGGTCGCGATCTCAGGAAAGTCGCCCGGGCCGAGCACGGTCGGCGCGAAGGCCAGGCTGGAGCCGATGCGACGCCGCTTTCGCGCCCACCGCGCGGTCTCCTCGTCGAAAGCGAGGACGAGCAGCGTCGTCGTCACCCGGTGGTGCGCGTGCAGGTAGGCGATGTAGAGCGGCCAGGAGAAGATCTTGTCTTCGTCGCGGTCGCGCTGAATCTCGACGATGATCGCGTGGCGCGCGCGACCCTTTCGGTCGCGAGCGAGGACGACGAGATCGGCGCGACGCACCGAAGGGATCGCCTCGGTGAGCTCCGAATCGAGGACCTCGACGGCGAGGTTCGCCGACGGCGGCGTCCCCGCGATTTGGAGCAGATCCAAGACCGCTTCCGGATGACGTCGAAGCACCTCGAGAGGTGCTTCGTGCGCGAGGGATACAGGAGCCACGCGCGTCGCAGCGCAATGGCCATGCCCCCACGAGCGAGCGCAGAACGCCTCGATTCCTCCTGTCGCCACCCCCTCGCGGGCTGGCGGGCGGGCCAAGCTGGGTGGCGGCCGTCAGCGCAGGCGCGGGCGGGGCGCTCAGCGTGATTCGGCCTCCGCGATCGAGAGCCCGACGTCAGGCGTGACACCGACGATGTGGTCCGCGTCGTCGCGCGCGATCGCGAGCGCCGACAGGGATCGATCGCTACGTCGATAGCAGAGCACCGCGTTCGACAGCCACTCGGCCGTCGACACCGCGACCTCGCGTTCGAGCGTCGCGACGAGCTCGGTCATCTGCGTCAGCGCCGCCAGCGTCGGCGGACCCTCCGGGACGTAGAGCACCGCGTGATGCCACGTCAGGAGCGTCACGAGCGCGAGCTCCTCTTCTTGCAGCTCGAGCGCGCGCAGCACGCACGCGCCCGTGAAGAAGCCATTCGAGACGAGGAGCGAGAGCTTGCCGCCGCCCGCGACAGCGAGCTCCCGCGTGACGACGTGCTCGATGTCCGAGGCGATCGCCATCTCGCTGCCGAGCCGCCATGCTTCCTCCTCACCGAGCCCCATGCGGTCGAGATCGGCAGGAGCCAGCGTGATCTCCGAGCCAGCGAACACTGCGACGAGCACCTGCTCGAGCCCGGGGGCGAGCGGACGCCGCACGCTGGTCGCCTGGTCGAGGTGGCGCACGTAGTCCGAGGAGAAGATCTGCAAGCGCAAGTCGGCGCGCGTGAGCGCCGGCTCGGTGCGCAGCGCGAGATCCTCCGCGTCGCGCTTCTTCTTCCGTTTGCGCCGCTTCCCCACCATCTCCGGGAAGTCCTCTTCGCTCGACACCTTGCTGAGAAAACGATCGAGCGCCGAGGCGATGGTCTCCTCCCATCGCGCTTCGGGGAGGGCCGCGCAGCCCTCGGCCAAGCGGTGCAGGATCCACTCGCGTCGCCGCTCGCCATCCCGCAGCATCACCGACCCGGTGCGGACGACGTGTGCCTCGACCTCGTGATCGCGCTCGACGAGGCGCGCGCGCACGGCCTCGACGAAGCGCCCGAACGCAGCGTCGTCGTCGAACGTCGACCACGCCGGCGGTCGCGCCGCAGCGTCCGGTCCGAAGAGCCAGCGAAAGAGACCCACGCGCGCAGCGTACCCCGAAGCCGCAGGCTCGACGTGTGCCCGTACGATGGTGGAGGAAACGCCGAGCCCGACGGTTCGAGCCGCGCCGAGGCGTTCCCGAAAAATAGTTGTCCGCCGAGGGGTGGCTCGAACGTTGACGGGGCGAAGGACGGCGCCGAGGGCGCTGCCTTCGATGCCAACGGGCTCGCCGAGGAAGAGAACGACATGCCGGACATCCTTCATCGGGTCGGGATCGCTGCACCGAGCAGCCGGGTCTACGACGTCTTGACCTCCGTCGACGGTCATCGCGGCTGGTGGGACCAGAGCGCCACGGGCGACGCGAAGCGCGGTGGCCTGCTCACCTTCTTCCAGCACGTCGACATGAGGGTGGTCGAGACCCGGCCCGACGAGCTCGTGAAATGGCGCTGCGTCCGCGGTCCGGAAGCATGGATGAACACCGAGGTCACGTTCCAGCTGGTGTACCGGGACGACCAGACCTTCGTCTTGTTCACGCACGCCGACTGGAAGAAGCCGGAGGAGCTCATGCACCACTGCAGCACGAAGTGGGCGACCTTCCTCCTCAGCCTCAAGGCACTCGTCGAGACCGGCCGAGGTCGGCCGGCGCCCGACGAGGTGATGATCTACGTCGGCGGATGAAGCCCCTCTTCGATGCCTCGGAGAGCGTCGATTCGAAAGGAGATTGCGCATGGCAAAGCTGAAGTTCGGAAATCACGCCTCGGTCATCGTTCCGCGGCAGGCTCGGGACGGCATTCGGAAGTTCTATGGCGACGTGCTCGGCGGCACGATCACGAGGGCCGAGGACGAGCGGGACTTCGTCCGCCTCGGAGAGGACTTCTTCGTCGCCTTCCTCTACGGTGACGTGCCCGACGCGAGCGAGCTCGTTCGCTCGGCGCGAACCATGTGGCTCGAGATCCGATCGGACGACGTCGAAGAGACCCAGCGGCGCATCCTCGCGTCCGGGCTCGCGAAGAAGCTCGAGGTGCCCGACCCCCACCTCTACTTCCAGGCGCCCGGCGGGCAATGCTGGCGGCTCGTCGGAAGGGACGAGGATTTGTCCTTCTACGAGGGCGCGACCGAGGGACCGAACGTCGAGCGAGTGAAGGCTGCCGTCGAGAAGCTGTGACGAGGCCCGCGGCCGACGCCGCGGAGCGAGAAATCCTCGGACCGCCGAGCGGTCCGACGTGAGCACGTGAGGAGTCCGAGCATGAACGAATTCGTCTACCTCTGGCGCCGTCCCCAGCGGCCCGCCCGAACGCCCCAGCAGATGCAGGAGTGGATGCAACGGTATCAAGCATGGTTCAAGGAGATGGAGGCGCGCGGGCATCTCGCGCAATACGGCCAGCCGCTCGAGCCCAGAGCCGGGCGCGTCGTGAACGACAAGAACGGTAGCTTCAGCGACGGCCCGTACGCCGAGACCAAGGACGTCCTGATGGGGTATTCGGTCATCGCCGCGAAGGATCTCGACGAGGCCGTCGCGCTCACGAAGGGCCACCCGATCTTCGACGAGGGCGGGATGATCGAGATCCGACCGATCTTGAAGCTCTAGTGAAGCCGGACGACGCCCTCTTTCGACGAGAAGCCGCGCGCCTCCTGGCGACGCTCACCCGCGCGTTCGGCGTCGAGAACATCGCCCTCGCGGAAGACGTCGTGCAGGAGACGCTCGCGGGCGCGTTCGAGACGTGGAGCTACGCGGGCGTGCCTGCGCACTACGCGGCGCTCCTCACGACCTCCGCCAAGAACCGCGCGCTCGACGTCTTTCGGCGGGAGCGCACGGCGCGGCGGTTCGCGCCCGAGCTCGGTCGCTTCATGGAGAGCGAGTGGACGCTGCGGCCCGCGCTCGACGCGCTCTTTCTCCCCGACGCGCTCAAGGACGACGAGCTCCGGATGATGTTCTCGTGCTGCCACCCCAGGCTGCACGAGGACGTCCAGGTGGCGCTCGTGCTGCACATGCTCGCCGCGCTCGGGGTCGACGAGATCGCGAGCGCGTTCCTCGTGTCACCGGCGGCGATCGAGAAGCGACTCTCGCGAGGCAAGAAGACGCTCGCGGAGTCGAAGCGCCTGTTCGAGCTCACCGCCGAGGACTTTGCGCCGCGGCTCTCCGCCGTCCACCGCGCCCTCTACCTCCTCTTCAACGAGGGCTACCACGGCGCGAGCTCCGAGGCGGTCGTGCGGATCGACCTCTGCCGCGAGGCGATGCGTCTCGTGCGGCTGCTGGTCGATCACGCGCCCGCCGCCACGCCCGCCACCTTCGCGCTCGCCTCCCTCTTGTGGCTCGACGCGGCGAGGCTCCCGGCGCGCGTCGGAGACGACGGTGAGCTGTGCCCTCTCTTCGCGCAAGACCGATCCCGTTGGGACGCGGATCTGGTCGCCGAAGGTATGCTCCTGCTCGGGCAATCGGCGGACGGAGACGCTCTCTCCGAATACCACGTCGAGGCGGGCATCGCCGCGCACCACGCGGCGGCCGCGAGCGCGAAGGACACGAATTGGGCGGAGATCGTGCGCCTCTACGACGTCCTCATGAGGCTCCGCCCCTCGCCCGTGGTCGCGCTGAATCGGGCCATGGCCGTCGCGGAGCACGAAGGGGCGGAGCGCGGTCTCGTGGCGATCGCGGCGATCGAAGGCGTCGAGCGGCTCGCCCGGTATCCGTTCCATCCGGCGGCCGTCGCCGAGCTCGAGCTCCGGCTCGGGCGGCATCACGTCGCGAGAGAGCACTTCGAGATCGCGAAGGGGTTCGCGCGCAACGAGGCGGAGCGGCGATTGCTGCAAAGGCGCCTCGACGCCTGCGCCCGCGATGCCACGTCCTGAGCGCTCGCGGACGAGCGGCTTCGTCGTCTCTCCCCGCGGGTCATCGTCGGCGGGGAGAGGAACTGACCCTTGAGCACGCCGGGGATGCGCGCGAGACTCGATCCGTGATCCACGCGACGAGAGAGACCATCGCGCGTCGCTCGATCGGGCGGTTCGGCGGAGACCCGTCCACGCCCGAGGCGGACCATGAGGGGCGCGCCGGACGATTCCTCGCGCCCCTGCTGCTCTTCCTCCTCGCCGGCTGCGCGAGCGCGACGTCCCGACACGACGCGAGGACGACGGTGATGTCCTTCCCCGATCTCGACTGCGCCGACTGCGGAGAGACCATGGCGCGCGCGCTGATCGACGAGGATGGCGTCTACAAGACGGCCTTCGACAAACGCCGCGTCGAGCTCAGCGTCGTCGCTGATCCGCGCATCGACGCGCTCGCGCTCGCGCGCGCCAAGAAGCCCGCCGACGAGCGCTGGCACCTCGTCCTGGGTGCCGGCCTCGGGCGTTACGTCCCTTGGCGGGCGCCACCCGACCACGCGGACGTGTCGGTGATCGCCGAGGATGGGGCGGATGTCCCCGATCTCGCGGCCCACCTCGTCCCCGGCAAGGTGACGATCGTCGACTTCTCGGCCAAGTGGTGCGCGCCGTGCCGCGCGCTGGACGAGCACGTGGTCCGGATCGTGTCGCTGCGGTCCGACGTCGCCTACCGCAAGGTCGACGTCGGCGACTGGGACTCCCCAGTCGGTACGCACTACCTCGGTGGTGTGAAGGAGCTGCCGTTCGTGATGTTCTTCGACAAGAAGGGGCGTAAGGTCGACACCATGACCGGACTCGATCTCGAGCGCTTCGATCGGACCCTCGACCGCGCAGCGGAGCGGCCATGAAGCTCATCGGCATCGGTCTCGCCGCGCTCGCGGTCGCGTGGCCGTCGGTGGGCTTCGCGTGAGCGGCGTGAACGAACCCTAACCTGCCGGTCGGCGGGTCGGACCCCTCGGCGATCGATCCCGGCGAGCTCACGCTCCGCCTCTCGGAGTCCCTCGTCCCGCTGACGGTCAGCCACGTCGAGGGGTGCCCCGACCTCGGGCCCTCGTGCGCGGGTCCGACCCCACCGCGACCCTACTACCATCACGTCCGCGAGCTGGTCTCGGAGACGGCGCTGGATGCCTCCGTGGGCATCACTCCATGGTTCGGCTTCGACACACGTTGGTCGCTGCGCGTCGTCGGCGTCCATCCGACCTACACGGAGCTCGACGGGCGGCCGAAGTCGGTGCCGAACGAGATTCACCACCACGAGGAGACGGTGGGAGGTGTGACCGACCCTTGGCTGCTCGCTCGCTTCGCGGCTGCGGCGCGCAACTTCATCAGCGTCGCCCGCCTCGGCCTCTCGCTTCCCGTCGGGAAGACGGTGCCCGATCCGTACGCCCTCGGGCGAGAGGGTCGATGGCACGAGCACTTGCAGAACGGCACGGGGACGTTCGTACCGATCGTCGGACTCGGTCTCGCGTTCACGATCGCGCCCGTGACGATCGGCCTCGGCGGAACGGGCTTCTTCAGCAGCTACGAGAGCGCCCAGCACTATCGAGCGCCTGCTCGATTCTACGTGAGCCATCGTGTCTCCGTCGGCTTGCTGAAGGGCGCGCTGACTCCCTTCGGCGAGGCGACCCTCGCTCACGAGGGCGAGGAGTACTGGCACGGCGCGATCGGCGGCGAGGGCTCGAACGTCCGGACCGAGATCTACGTCGGAGGCGGCCTCGCTTGGCGCCTCGACGCAAGGTGGTCGATCGAGGGAGCCGCGAGCGGCCGCGTCGCCTCGCTGACGGACGCGCCGACGTTCAAGAGCGCCGGCACGTTCACGCTCGCGCTCTCGTCGAGGTTCGATCTGTGGGGCGGTCGCGCCCCGGAGGCGAGCGTCGAAAAGGCGGTCGCGCCGTCGATCGTCGAGCGCCGACACGACGGCATCGTCGAATTCGAGAAGAGGTAGCGCCGCTCCGAGGCGTGGGTGCGCCCGGCTTCTGCCGCGTGAGGCGAGCGAGCCGGTGACCGACGACCCGAACGACCCGCCCGTCCGTTCGTGCCTTTTCTTCTCGGACCATGTCGGATCCGTTCGACCTCGATCGCTGTGCAGACGAAAGCGAGGTCTCCCGATGAGCAAGCAAGACTTCACCGCCACGATCCTGGTCTCCCGGTCGCCCGAGGAGGCGTTCGCCGCCATCAACGACGTCCGCAGCTGGTGGACGGGCGACATCGAGGGACGCACCGACGTGGTCGGCGAGAAGTTCACGTACAGCCACAAGGACATCCACCGAACGACGCACGAGGTGACCGAGCTCGTCCCGGGCAAGCGCGTCGCGTGGCGCGTCACCGAGAGCCGCCTCTCGGCGTTCGCGAACGAGAAGGAGTGGGACGGCACGGAGATCGTCTTCGACATCGCGAGGCGCGGCGACGAGACCGAGGTCCGCTTCACCCACGTGGGGCTCGAGCCCGAGATCGAGTGCTTCGATCGGTGCTCGCGGGCGTGGAGCTACTTCATCACCCAGAGCCTCGAGAAGCGGATCCTTGCGGGCAAGGGAGCCTCGGGCGCAGAATCGAAGTCCGCCGCGTGTGAGGGGTGATCGAATGGGCGAGTACATGTTGATGGTGCTCGAGGACGAGGCCGCCCACGCGGCCCTGTCGGCGCAGGCGCTCGCGGATCTCATCGAGAGGCAGAGCGCGTTCGAGAGCGAGCTCCGCCACGGCGGGCACCTCAAGGAGAGCGGGCAGCTCCGACCAAGCAAAGAGGGCAAGCGCGTGCGGCGCGACGGGGCGAAGCTCGACGTCCGCTCGGGGCCGTTCGCCGACGACGAGAAGGCGCTCGGCGCGTACTACTGGATCGCCGCGCCGAGCGCCGAGGCCGCTGCGAAGCTCGCCGAAGCGTGCCCGGCGCTCGCCTCCGACGAGATCGACGTCCGCCCTCTGATGAAGGGCAAGCTCCCGGAGCGCTCGCTCGACGAGCCCGGTAAAGTCTTCGTGTGCGCCGTGCTCGGCAACGCGAAGACCGAAGACGCGTGGGTCGAGGTGATGGACCGCATCGACGCCGCGACGAGCGAGCGCTTCGACGCGTCGTTCCTCGGCGGCGTGCGCCTCGAGCCGCCCCGCGCCGGCCGTCGCGTCGCCACGCGCGGCGAGCGCCGCGCCACCTTCGACGGCCCCTTCCTCGAGAGCAAAGAGGTCATCGGCGGGATCTTCTTCCTGCGCAGGACCCGCATCGACGACGTGGTGCGATGGACCGAGACGACGGGCTTCATCGCGCACGGCGCGCTCGAGATTCGGGAGCGATGGCGGACGTAGCCGGGATCGTCGCCGAGATCGTGCGTCGCGAGCGGGGCCCCCTGCTCGGGGGCCTCCTGCGCTTCACGGGAAGCCTCGACGTCGCCGAGGACGCGCTGCAGGAGGCCGTCGTCGCGGCGCTCACGTCTTTTCGCGAAGACGTTCCGCCGAACCCCGCCGCGTGGCTGATGACCGCGGCGAAGAACAGCGTCCGAGATGCGCGGCGCCACCTCGCCGTGGTTCGCGCCAAGGCGCCTCTCCTCTCGGAGAACGACGTGATCGAGCCCAGCGATCTCGATACGGTGGCGGACGATCATCTGCGATTGCTCTTCACGTGCTGTCACCCGGCGCTCGCGACCGACAGCCAAATCGCGCTGACCCTCAAGGTCGTCTGCGGGTTCTCCACCGAAGAGATCGCCCGGTCGTTCCTCGGCACGGAGGCCACCGTCTCGCAGCGCATCCTCCGCGCGAAGCGCGCTCTCGAAGAGGTCGGCCCCGCCATGGCTGCGCCCGAGCGATCCGAGCTCGGCGAGCGCGTGATGGCCGTGCTCGGCGTCGTCTATGCGATGTTCAACGAGGGCCACATCGGCCACACCGGATCGCTCATGCGCGTCGATCTGCAAGCGGAGGCGCTGCGGCTCGGCCGCCTCGTGTGCGACCTCTCGCCGCGCGAGCCCGAGGCGTTCGGCCTCCTCTCGCTCATGGCCTTCCACGCCTCACGCGCGCGCACGCGGGTGGGGGCCGACGGAGAGCCCATCTTGCTCAGCGAGCAAGACCGATCGCGATGGGACAAGGAGCTGCTCCGCGAAGGGCTCATGGCCCGCGCGCGCGCTCGTTCGCTCGGCGGCCGCGGCAACTACGCATTGCAGGCGGAGCTCGCGGCCGTGCACGCGACCGCGCTCACGTGGGAGAGCACCGATTGGGCCGCGCTCGTCCGCCTCTACGACGCGCTCCTCGCCGAGGCGCCCTCGCCGCTCGTGAAGATGAATCGCGCGATCGCGCTCTCGATGCTGCGCGGCCCCGACGTCGGGCTCGAGGCCTTGAGAGAGATCGAGGGGGACCTCGACGACTACCACCTCTTCTACGCGACGCGCGCCGACCTCCGATCTCGCGCCGGGCAGGACCCGACGCAAGACCTCGACAAGGCGCTCTCGCTCGCGACCAACGACGCGGAGCGACGGCTCCTCGAAGGGCGCCTCGAGCGGGTCCGAAAGCGTCCCTGAGGCGCCCGCCTCGTGACCGCATCGGCCTCGGCCCGAGGTCTCGATTGCGCCCACCAAGAAGGCGCCGCGTCTTCTCGCTCGCGTCAGGGCGTCGCGGACGGCGACGCCAGGTCATGGAGGTACCTCGCGACCATCGCGCCGCACGTGGCAGCGCCGGCTTCCTCGGCCGCCCAGGTGTTGAACGTCGCCGTCACGGCCTTGGGGTCGCGTACGACGTCGATGACGCTGCCGGACGCGTCGAGGATCGTCGCCGTCCACCGCATCTGCCCGTCGTAGGCGTCGAAGTTGACGGCGACCGCGAACGCGCCCTCCGAGGCATGGGCGCCCTTCGAGAACGTCTGGCCGGACGCCGCCTCCATGTTCAGCCGCTTCACGAGCTTGTCGGTCATCGCGACCTTGTCCTGTCGCCACGAGTCGACCTGCTCGGGATTCCGCGTTTGCAGCCACGTCGACTCGCTCTGGCCCGAATACGTGAAGCCATCGAATGTGACGGGCATGACGACGAAAGCCGTCGCGCCCTTGAGCGGAGAGGGATCCGCCTGCTTCACGATCTCCGGAGGAGGAAGTTGGTAGCAAGCGCCGACAACGGTCATGAGGAGCGAGAGCAAGAGAGCTCGAGTTCGGGTAGTCACGGCAAACCCTCCTGGGGGGTGGTGCAGGCGGTCAGGGGCCCCCGACGCGAAGGCCGGCCCGCCGATGTCGTCGTCACCGATGGCAGCTCGCGTGCCAGCGTGGCGTCGCGACGGCCCGAAGTATCCTCTTCGGTGCAAAGGGCTCGGCTCGATCCTTCGCCGATGCGCAACTGGGCAGATTCTGCGCAACGTACAGTGCAGAACTTGCTCTGGATTGCGCAGGGACGCCCGTCGCGCCGCCTCGCGCTTCGACGCGCTCGGGTCCTGACGCGAGCGGCAGCGAGAGCTCCCTTGGTATGGCCATTGCTGCTCCGCGCCGAATGCTCATCCATCCTCGTCCCCCCTCTCCGGCTCCTCGCTGGCGCGCCACGCGCTCCACGTTCGCGATCGTGATCGCCGGGCTCGCGGCGGCGCTCCTCACGACCCATTGCGATGCCTACACGTGCACGCCCGAGGCGTGCGGCGACGGCACCTCGTGGGGGCGCTGCATCGCCTGCTACGGCGACTCCTGCACCTATGAGGCACGCAATGCGAAGGGCGATTCGGTCCATTCGTGCGACTACGACACATCCGACAAGAGCGCGCGCGACGCGTGCTTCGCCGCGACCAACGTCGCCGGCGACGCCACGTGCAGCGGCACCGAGCCCACGAGCTCTGGAGGCAAGTGCGCCACCAACGTCGGTTGCGACGCGTGCACCAACGCGGGCTGCGCGTACTGCGCAACGACGGGCGAATGCCAGGACTACGGCTCGGGCGCGAAGTGCGCGACGCCGACGATCGATCTGTCGAGCGACTGCACGCCGGCGATCGCGGGCGGGTGCGCGAAGAACGTGGGCTGCGGCGCGTGCACCGACGCGGGCTGCGCGTACTGCGCAACGACGGGCGAATGCCAGGACTACGGCTCGGGCGCGAAGTGCGCGACGCCGACGATCGACTTGTCGAGCGACTGCAAGAATTGAACGCCTCGCGCACGAGGGAGACCCGTCCCCCGCTCGGGGGTCACCGCCTGCGGGCTCGTGCGCTCGCTGGGGCGCGGACGCCTCCCCTCGACGCCTGAAGTGGCTCGCATCGCTTGGCTGCGACGACACGCGACCTTTCGGCCTATGATTCTCGGAATCCCGGCGCATGGAATTACCGTCTTCGCTGCAGACACTCCTCGGACGCGACGGACGTGAACGACGCATGGGGCCGTTCGTTCTGGTCGAACAGCTCGGTCGCGGGGGCTTCGCTCCCGTCTGGCTCGCGCGCGAGACCTACGGGACGACCGAGCTGCGCGCCGCCGCGGTCAAGCTCTTCGCTCTCGACCGAGGGGAGGGCTCGCCGGACGCGAGCCTTCGAAGTCGAATCCTCGAGGAAGCTCGCGCGCTCTGCCGTGTCGAGCACCCGAACGTCGTGCGGTTCTACGCGCTGCCCGTCGACGAGCAGGCGGGTGTGGTCGGCGTAGCGATGGAGTACGTCGCCGGAACGTCGATCGATCGTCGGCTCGCCGCGCGCGGACGTCTCTCGCTCGACGAGAGCCTCGCGATCGGAGTCGCGGTCGCCTCCGCGCTCGGTGCCGTGCACCGCGCGGGGCTCGTCCACCGTGACGTGAAACCCGCGAACATCGTCGAGGCAGGCGGCGTGTACAAGCTCATCGATTTCGGCATCGCCGCGGCGGACGAGGTGCGCCCTCTGCGCCTCCGCGCAGCAGAGCGGACGCGGTGGCCGGATCTGCCCATCGGCGCTGCGGGCTCGCGTCCGTCGGAGATTGATCGCAGCCGTCTCTCCAACGGCGGCGACGCAGACGAGACGGCCCCCCTCGCGGTGCGCGCGGGCACCGTCGGGTACATCGATCCCGATTGCATCGCGCGCGGCGCGCCGGCCACTGCGAGCAGCGATCTCTATGGGCTCGGGGTCACGCTCTTTCAATGCCTCACCGGCCTTCTTCCGTCAGCCCGCGAAGGTGAGACACGGCTGCGTGGCGACGTGCTCGACGGCCGCGCGCCCGCCCCTTCACTCTCGGTGGTGGAGCCGGACGCGCCGGCGGCGCTCGCGCGGTTGGTCGACTCTCTGCTCGCGCGCGACCCGCAGGAGCGGCCTCGGTCGGCGGAATCGGTCGCGATTCAGCTCGAGCAAATCCGGAGCGGGCTCGCGGATGCCAAGCGCGCCCCCCCGCCGGAGAGCGTCGGTCCCTTTCGTGGCCTCGGGCGCTTCGAGGAGAGCGACCGTGACGTCTATTTCGGACGAACGAGCGAGGTCGCCTCTGCGCTCGAGATGCTCCGCGGACGCGGGCTGGTCGCTCTCGTGGGGCCTTCTGGCAGCGGCAAGAGCAGCCTCGCTCGAGCGGGGCTCGTGCCCGCGCTCGCGAGCGGCGCCCTCGGCGTCTGGCCGAAGCGTTGGGATCGCGTCGTCGTCTCGCCCGGCGAGGAGCCGAGAGAGACGATCCGCGCAGCCCTCCGTCCATTCGTCGGCGACGTGGCGGACCGCGAGCCCTCCGAAATCGTCGCCGCGCTCGCTGCGCGAACCGAGATGACGGGTTGGGGCTTCCTCCTCGTCGTCGACCAGCTGGAAGAGCTCGCCACGGTCACGCTGGGCGAGAGCGCACGGTGGGCCGCGAGGCTCCTCGGTGCGTTCGGCCGCGATGCGCTGCCGGGGGTGCGCGCGGTCGTCGCGGCGCGGAGAGATCTGCTCGACGGGCTGCTCGCGCTCGAGGGGCTCGGCGAGCCGCTCGTCCGCGGGCTCGTCCTCGTCGAGCCGGTGCGTGAGTATGCGTGGGGCGAGATACTGGACCGCGCGCTCGGCCTCTACGGATACACGTTCGAGGACGCCGAGATGCGGGACGAGATCCTCGCCGAGCTCCGCCAAACGGCTAGCGCCATGCCGCTCGTGCAATTCGCGCTGACGGAGCTCTGGGACGCGCGTGACGTCGCGAAGAAGCGATTGACGCGCAAGAGTCTGGTGGCTCTAGGCGGGATTTCGGGCGCCCTCGAGCGACATGCGGAGGCCACGCTCGCGGAGCTCGGCCGAGGACGCGGCACGAGCGCGACGCGCGACGAGGCCAGGATGGCGGAAGCGGTGAGGCGGGTGCTCCTTTCGCTGACGACCGCCCAGGGCACGCGCCGCACACGCAGTGCCTCCGACATCGAGCGCATCGCCGGATCGCTCGGAACGAGAATCGCGACCTTGTTCGAGCGATCGCGGCTCATCGTGAAGGACAGCGACGGCCTAGGCCTCGCACACGAGGCGGTCCTCACGCAATGGACGCGCCTTCGCGTCTGGGTCGCCGAGGCGCGAGCGGATCGAACCATCGTGGAGGAGCTCGAGCGCGACGCCGCGACGTGGCTCGAGGACCGGAGCTCGGCCTCGCTCTGGCGGGGGCGCCGCCTCGCGACCGCCGAAGAAGTCGTCCGCCGGGACACCGTCGAAATCGGCGAGGCGGCGAGCGCCTTTCTTCGGGCGAGCAGGTCGAGCGCGCGGCGGGCACGGCTCGGCATCGCCGCTGCGGGCGCCGCGCTTGTGCTCTCGCTGTCCACCACCGCGATCGTCTATCTGAAGGCCGAGCGAGATGCGCGCGCCGACCAGGAGCAACGCTTCCGCGCGGAGCACGATAAGCAGGCTGCGATCGAAGAGAAGCAGGCGCAGATCGACGCGCTCCTCAAAGGCATCGAGGACTCCGACACGAAGCGGAAGGCCGTCGCCCTCCAGAACGAGATCCACGATGCTCAAGGGCTACCCCCCGTGGTGCCCGTGGCGGCGTCCACCGTGGCTGTGGGCCCGGCCGCGCCCCCGCGGGTCGTCGCCGCCCCTGCGCCCACCCCGGTCACGCCGGCGACCGCCCCGACGTCGACGTCGATCAAGGTGCAGAGGTCCTGGCCATGAAACCCGGCCTGCGGTTCTTCGTCGCGGGGCTCGTGGCAGCGACTCTCGTGACGGGAAGCGTCGCAGCGGCGGCGCCTCCATCTCGCGAGGGATCGTCGCTCGGCGACGCGAAGGATCTCTTCCTCCGTGGCCTCGCTCTGCTCGACGCAGGCGATTACGAGCGCGCGCTCGATTACTTCCTGCAATCGAAGGAGCTTTACCCATCGAGCAAGAACACTGCGAACGCCGCCATTTGCCTCGACAAGCTCGGTCGGTACGACGAGGCCCTCGAGATGTACGAGCAGCTCGTCACCGAGTACCAATCCGAGCTCGATGATGACGACCGCGCGGCCATCGGCCCGGCCATGGCCACGCTGCGAGCGAAGGTCGGCGGCGTGCAGATCGCCACGAACGTCGACGCGACGGCCGTGATCGACGGGCGGCCACGCGGCGCGCTGCCGACGCGCAACCCGTTTCGCCTGGCTCCGGGAACGCACCTCTTGCGCCTCGCGAAGGACGGCTACGAGCCCATCGAGGTGCGCTTCGACGTCGAGGTCGGCGTCGTGACGCGGCTCGACGTGACGCTCTCACCGCTACGCGGCGTGGGAATCCTCCGGGTCGAGGATCCGCTCCTCAAGGACGCCCGCGTGTTCGTCGATGACGTGGAGGTCGGCGTCACGCCGTGGGAGAGCACGCTGCCTCCCGGGAGGCACATCTTGCGGACGGAGCGCGGCGAGCGCGGATCCGCGCCGGCCGTCGTGACCATTCTCGAGGGGCAGACGACGCTCGCGCGCGTCACGAGCGCGCCGCTCGGGCCGGAGCTCGACATCCAAGCCGAGCCCCCCACTGCCACGCTCGTGCTCGACGGCGTCGAGATCGGCGTCCGCAGGTGGAGCGGGCGACTCCCCACCGGCACGCATGAATTGGTGGTCGCGGACCGCGGGTATCGGACGGAGCGTCGGGCGGTGACCGTCCAAGCCGGCTCGACCGACGCTCGTATTCGCGTGTCGCTCACGATCGATCCGACGCAACCTCGTTGGGCGCGCCCCGCCGTTGGGTCCTTCTACGTCGGTGCACGCGGCTCCGCGGCGGTGAGCGCGTCGCTCCGCAGCGACGCAGAGGCCCAATGCGCGAGCCAGTGCGCGAGCCACGGTCCCGCGTGGGGGGGCACGGCGGAGCTCCGCGTCGGATTTCGGTTCAACGCGGGCTTCGAGATCGAAGCGAGCGGCGGCTACATCTCCCTTCGGCGCGACCTCGTCCGCTCGATCACGGTGCCGCGCGCGGATCTCGCGCCGGTGGACTATCGACTCGAAGATGCGCTCTCGCTGCGCGGGGGCTTCGGTGCGCTGGGCGTCGGCTATCGGAGGCGGCTCACGGGCCCGCTCGGCTTCGCGCTCCGAACGCGCGCGGGGCTCGTCTCGACGTCGAGCCGCGATCCGATCGCCGGGACCGCCAGCGTGAACGGAGAGTCCCTCCCTCTCCGCGTCGCGAACAAGTCGACCTCGGTGTCCGGGGTCCTTCCGTTCGTCGAGCCCTTCGCGGGTTTGGAGCTCTCTTCGGGTGGATTCAGCGGCGGTCTCGGCCTCGGCGTCGGGTTCTTCCCCCTCGAGACCGGCGCATTCCCCCACGACGAGATCGGCGTCGCGCCGAGCTGCCCGACGACGGCCGATGCCAACGGCGTCGGTTGCATTGCCAACTCCGATCTGCTCGCTCGCGAGCGGGCGAGCGGACCGTTCGTCGCGTGGCTGCCCACGCTCGACGCGGCCTACGCATTCTGAGGCCGCGCATGGTGGGCGTCGTTCGTGAAACCGAATTCCGTGGAAGCGCCGCGAACGCGGGGCGCCCCATCGGGAAACGGGCCACCGTCCGGAGGTCGACCGCGGATATAGTCGACGTCATGAACACGGATCACACCGATGGCGAGGAGCCGCGCTCGACCGCCTGTCACCTCGCGGTATTCATCGGAATCGACGTCGCGTGCTTCCCCTTGCCTTCGACCGGCCGACTGACGATCGGTCGCGCCGAGGAGAACGACGTCCGCATCGATCACGCCTCCGTTTCGCGCCGGCACGCGATGTTGCACATCGGTACGAGCCTCCGCGTCGAGGATCTGGGGAGCGCGAACGGCGTCCTCCTCGGACCCGACGCCCCTTCCACGGATTCCAACGCGACCGAGGAGCAGCGTCGAATCTCGAACGGCTCGGCGGAGATCGCGATCGGTGAGCGGTTCAACGTCGGGTCCGCGCTCCTCGTCGTTCGTCGCGGCGCGGTCGAGGCCGCGACGCCGGACGGCGGCAGCCCGCGCAAAGCGAGCGTGCTCCAAGCGGGAGTCGTCGTTCGCGCGGACGCGATGCGAGAGCTCTACGAGCTCGCACGGCGAGCCGCCGGCACCCCGATTTCGATCCTGATCCTCGGTGAGACCGGAGCGGGCAAAGAGGTCATCGCGAACGAGATCCACAAGAGCTCGCCTCGCAGCCGAAAGCCCTTCCTCGGCCTCAACTGCGCGACCCTTGCCGAGACCCTCCTCGAGAACGAGCTGTTCGGCCATGAACGCGGCGCGTACACCGGCGCGGTGGAGGCCAGCCCCGGACTGTTCGAGGCGGCGCACGGCGGGACGGTGTTCCTCGACGAGGTCGGCGAGCTGCCCATGTCGACGCAGGCCAAGCTCCTGCGTGTCATCGAAGAGCGACGCGTGATGCGCATCGGCGCCCGAACGCCACGCGACGTGGACGTGCGCTTCATCGCGGCGACGAACCGCGATCTCGAAGCGGCGGTCCTCCGCAACGAGTTTCGTCGTGATCTCTTCTTTCGCCTCAACGGCCTGACCCTCACCATTCCCCCGCTCCGAGAGCGCGTCGTCGAGATCGAGCCCCTCGCGCGCATCTTCATGGGCCGCGCGTGCGATCAGATGGACCGGCCCCACCTCGCCCTCTCGGACGAGTTCATCGAGGCCCTCCGCCGCTACGAATGGCCTGGCAACGTCAGGGAGATGAAGAACGTGATCGAGCTCTCGGTGCTGCTCTGCACGGGCGACGAGCTGCTCGCCGAGCACCTGCCGAAGAAGGTGACCGCGCAGGCCTCCGTGCTCTCGCCGGCGGCGGTCGAACGAGCCTCCACGATCCCCACCCCCGGCGGCGCGCGGCCGGGCGCGCCGCTTCGAGCGGAGATCGACGAGCTCGAGCGTCAAAGGATCACGGAGGCCCTCGCGGCTTGCGGCGGCAACCAGACACACGCTGCCGAGCGCCTCGGGATGTCCCGTCGCACGCTCGTCTCGCGCCTCTCGGAGTTCAACCTTCCTCGTCCTCGACGCCGGAGTTGAGACGGAAAAGCGACGTTCGATGCCCTCTTCGTTCAAGCTCGTCGTCGCGCACCATTCCGCCCACCCCGTCGCGGTCGGCAGATCGCTGGTCGAGGTGCCGCATGCGCTCTAGCCGCAGCCTCGGCGCCTTGGCGTGCGCCTCCTTCGGTGCCCTGCTGCTCGCGCTCTCCACCGGCGCGACCACGGAGCGGACGCAGATCGCTCGGACGACCGTCGCTTCCGACGACGCCGCCGGCTGGCTGCCGCGCGTCGCGACCTTGGTCGCCGAGCGTGATCCGGTCCCGTTTTCGAAACATGGAGAAGCGGGGCACGGCGTATACCAGCTCGTTCAGCCAGCGCGGGCGACCCCGAAGTCGAGTCCTGTGGGGACCTGGGTGCCGACGACGCACGCGCTGTCTTACAGCGCGGCCGAGGACGACGGGGTGTTCTCCTTGGCCGTGGAGCGAGGACCGACGATCCGAGCGCGGCACCTCGGCGCGCGCACGCGCGGCGCCGCCGTGCTTCGGAACGATGGTGTGCTCTCCTTGCCCGACGCCGGGGCGGACGTCGACGCCCTGATCTTCCCGCGGCGAGGCGACATCGAGGAGCTGCTCATCGCGAAGTCGCCGGACGCCGAGCCGGGCTATGTGTTCGAGCTGCCGAGTGGCTATCGATTGTCCGCGATGCCGTCGATCGGGCTCATCGAGATCCGAGACGAGCGCGGCGTCTCCCGCCTCCGAGCGTGGGTGCGCGAGGCGTGGGACGCCGATGGCCATGGCGTTTCCGTGCAAACGCTCGTGCGAGGCAACGAGGTGCGGTGGATGCCGGAAGGCAAGCCGACGTGGCCGGTGGTCATCGATCCGGAGTGGCAGGAAGCAGGTCTGATGCTCGCGAAGCGCGTGAAGCACACGGCCTCGCTGCTCCCCGATGGGCGCGTCCTCTACGCGGGCGGAGGTGGCCCGCCGGCGGCCGAGATCTACGATCCGGCGACGGAGTCCTTCTCCGCGGTCTGGAAGCCGATGACGCACGCGCGATCGGCGGGCACGGCGACGAATCTCCGCGACGGGACCGTGCTCCTCGCAGGGGGGGACGGGGCTCCGCTGAAGACCGCTGAGACCTTCGATCCGCGCACGGAGACGTTCAGCGCCGTCCCGCACGAAATGCTCTTCACGCACAGCCTCCACGTCGCGACTCGGCTCTCCGACGGACGGGTGCTCCTGATGAGCGGGACGCAAGGAGGCACGCTGGCCACCTTCGGGCAAGAGACCGAGATCTACGATCCCGCTTCGAAGTCATTCGCGCTCGGCCCGAACCTCAACAGCGATCCCTACGGCTCTCTGGCGGCGGCGAAGCTGAGCGATGGGCGTGTCGCCGCCTTCGCGTCCCATGACCCCATGATCCTCTCTGGAGGACAGGTCACGCCGCTCGGGACGATCGAGCAGCTGGACTCGACGGCGACGCTGCTGCCGGGCGGATTGGTCTTTCTGGGGGCGGGAACGCCGTACATGTCGAATCCGGCGAGTCTGTTCGATCCGGCGACGGGTCAAGCGACGTCCCTTCCCCCCTTGCTCACGATACGGAGTGACCGTCACGCGGCGACCCTCCTCCCCAGCGGCAAAGTGCTCCTGAGCGGTGGACTGACGAACTTCAGTGCCGTGACCGCCTCCGCGGAGCTCGTGGATCCTTTCTCGTCGGATCGGCAATCGTTGGTCATGAACGTCGCTCGCGCCGACCACACCTCCACCCTGCTCCCGAGCGCCTCGATCCTCGTCGCCGGCGGGAGTGACGCGCTCTTCGGAGAGCAGTTTCTCCAGCAGGTCCCGCCGCGCGCCGACGTCGCGCACATCGCCACGCTGACCGACTCCGACCCTCTCGGGCCGCTCCCGCCAGGCAACTTCGCGCTCCAGCTCCTCGCCGACCGCAGCGTGCTCATGACATCGGCGGTCTTGGATCTCGAGCCGGTCCGCGTGCTCGATGTGAACACCGGTGTCGCCGTCGGTCCGCAGCTGCCGGGCTATTTCCACTCGAACTCGACCTCCACGCTGCTCCCGGACGGAACGGTCCTGGTCGTGACCGAGGTCAACGGCGCGAGCGAGGCGCGTCTCTTCGATCCGAAGACCGCCTCGTACTCTACGCCCCTGGGTCCCGTCGGGATGCACCCCGGGCAATCGGCGTCGGCGCTCGTGGACGGCCGCGTGCTCGTCGCAGGCGGGACGTCGGCGGAGCTCTTCGACCCCAAGACGGGCGCATTCACGCCCACGCAGGCGCCCGGTTCTTCGCTCGACGGCGCCATCGCCGTTCGTCTCTTGGACGGGGAGGTGCTCTTCGTCGGCGGCAGCCATGCGACGACTGGAGCGCAGGTCTTCCGACCCTACGACGCGAGCTTCCGCGCCGCTGGGCCGATGCTTCAAGCCCGCACCCAACCGAGCGCGACCCTCCTTCCGGACGGACGCGTGCTCGTCGCGGGCGGCGCTGATTCCGACGGCGTCCCGACGTTCACCGCGGAGATCTACGATCCTGCGACCGCCAGCTTCAGCCTCACCGGGCCGATGTCGCACGCGAGGGCGGGACAAGCTGCCGTGGGTCTTCCTTCAGGAGAGGTCCTCGTCGCTTGCGGTGCGAGCGCCGGGAGCCCTGCGGAGATCTACGATCCCTCCCGCGGCGCGTTCGTCGATGTCGGATCGGACGCCATCGCGGACTGCAGCGGCGCGGCACCCGCGCCCATGCGCACGGCCGCGGCGACCCTGATCCCCTCGATCTCGGCAGACGGGGCGGAGCCCGCGGTCCTCATCCTCCACACCGATCGCTATTCGACCTGGCAACCCGATTTGCCCTCGGGCACCTCGCCGCGACTCGACAGCGCTCCTCCGAGCGTGAAGCCGGGGCAGCTCGTCGAGCTCGAAGGCAGTCGCTTCGAAGGCGTGTCGGAGGCGAGCAGCGGCAAGACGAATGCATCGGCCACGAACCATCCGATCGCCGTGTGGATGCCGCTGACAGGCGGCGTCGCTGCCGTCGGGACCATTCGTGCCTGGAACGATACGACAGCGACCTGGGAAGTGCCCTCCACGCCGTTTCCGGGGCTCGGCCTTCTCTACGTCGTGACGAATGGCGTCTACAGCCACCCTCGATTCGTGTCGATCGGGTCGGTGGAGCAGGGGGCTCCATGCTCCTCCGACGGCGCGTGCCCGTCGGGGTATTGCGTCGATGGAGTGTGCTGCGACTCGCCCTGCGCGGCGACGTGCACGGGCTGTTCGATGGTGAGGAAGGGATCCGGCGTCGATGGCATGTGCGGGCCCCTCCCTGCGCATGCGAGCGATAGCCGCTGCGTCACCGACGCGCCGAGCACATGCGGACAGGATGGGGCGTGCACGGAGGAAGGATCCTGCGAGCGCTACCCGGACGGCACGAGCTGCGGGGACAAGCTCCACTGCTCGGGAGCAGCGTGTGTCACGTTCATCGCGTGCGACGGCGACCACACCCTCGACGACGGTGTCGGCTCGACGGTCGACTGTTCGCCCTACCGGTGCTCCACCACCGACAACCGCTGCGTGAAGAGCTGCACGACGTCGCTCCAATGCGTCGATGGCTGGGTCTGTTCCGCCCGGGGAGCCTGCGAAGCGATCGTCGACGAGGGCCCCGCCGCGCCCGGCTGCGCAGTGGCTGGAGCCGAGCGGCCGTGCTCCTTCGCCCTCGCTATGGCTGCGCTCGCGGCGCTCGTCGCGTTGCGCGAGCGACGCGAGATGCGCCGTCGCCGGTGCCGAGCGCAGCGCTGCTGACGGCCCGCGCGACCGAAGCATCTCGGATCGAGCCCTGGCTGCAGGTCGAAGGCACGCTGCGGACCGTCTCGTCACAGGCCGCGGCGCTCGGCCGCGCGCGGCACCTCAATAGGGCTTGTCGTCCTTGCCGATCACGAAGGGCGAGAGCGGGGCCGAGGTCCCGTTCACCGTGGTCCCCCCGTTGTGAATGGCGGGGAAGAACGGCTGCATGCTCTGGGGGAAGCCGAGCTTCGGCTTGGTCAGCCCGTCGAGCTTCGCGAGCTCGGCCGGCGTGAGGGTGACGCTCAGCGATTCGAGGTTGTCGTCGAGCTGCGCGATGCGCCTCGCGCCGATGATCGTGGAGGTCACCCCGGGCTGCATGCGCACCCACGCGAGCGCCACGCGCGCGACCGTGGTGTCGTGCGCCTTGGCGATGGCGGCGAGCTCGTCCACGAGGGTGAACGTCGAGTCGACGAGCATGTGCTGCATGAACATCGCCCGATCGGACTTCTCCGCCGTCGCGTTGGCTCGCGTGTACTTGCCGCTGAGCACGCCGCTCTTGAGGGGCGACCAGGGCGTGACGCCGAGGCCGAGCTCGAGCGCCATCGGCACGAGCTCTTGCTCCACGCTCCGCTCGAGGAGCGAATACTCGATCTGGAGACCGATGAACGCCGACCACCCGCGGAAGCGCGCGATCCCGTTCGCCTCGGCCACCTTCCACGCGGGCGTGTCGGACACGCCGACGTACCGAACCTTGCCCGAGCGGACGAGGTCTTCGAGCGCCGACATGGTCTCTTCGATGGGCGTGTGGACGTCCCAGTTGTGGAGCCAATAGAGATCGATGTAGTCGGTCTGCAGCCGCCGCAGCGAGTGCTCGCACGCATTGAGGATCGACTTGCGGCCCGAGCCCCCGCCGTTGGGATCGCCGGGGTAGAGGTTGCCGCTGAACTTCGTCGCGATGACGAGCCGGTCGCGACGCGACGGGTGCCGCCCGAGGTGATCGCCGATGATCTTCTCCGAGTGGCTCTTCGTGTAGAAGTTCGCGGTGTCGATGAAGTTGCCGCCGCGGGCGATGTAGCGATCCATGATCTGCTGCGACTCTTCGACGGAGGATCCCCAGCCGAGGTCTTCGCCGAACGTCATCGCGCCGAGGCAGAGCGGGCTCACGCGCAGCCCGGAGCGGCCGAGGGTCACGTAATGGTCGAGGGACATGGCTTTCCTTCTTCTGATAGATTGTTCAGCGAACGGGTCGTTCGAAGAACGTGTCGTTCAACTGCGCGATGGTTTAATCTTGAACTACATGCCGAGCAAGGGGCCATGAAGAAAATAGATGCCGTGGAGGTGTGGTCGCTCGACTACCGCCTCCTCACCTCGGTCATCACGAGCGTCGCGCCCGATCTCGCCGCGCTGGGGCTCGAGGTGAAGGAGCTCTTCGTCCTCGCCGAGATCGACGAGCACCCGCACCCGGCGGCGCTCGCCGTTCGGCTCTCCATGCCGAAGCCGACGGTGACCGTGTACCTGAAGCGCCTCGAAGTGGCCGGTCACGTCCGGCGCGAGATCGATCCGGGCGATCTCCGTCGTCACAAGCTCCTCGTCACGGCGGCCGGCCGCAAGATGCTGTCGCGCGGTCTCGCGCTCCTCTCCGACGCCTTCGGCGCCCGCCTCGCGCGTCTCACCGCCGCCGAGCAGGCCACGCTCAAGACGCTGCTCGAAAAGATGACGTGAAGCGCGGGGAGAGGCCGCGCGCGATTCCCCATCTCCGAGGGCGCGCCCCGTGGAAGCCGGAGAGGTCTCGTCGCTTCGAGGGCGAGGTGTTACCGCCGATCGATTCCATGAGGGGCGTGATCCGACACGCACCGCGTCGCGACGGCCAAGGCCGCAGAAGCGCGCCGCACCGCGCTGCATTGCCCCTGAAGCTCGGGGCTCGATCAGTTGGGGACTTGCTGCGCGCAGAACCCGTTGATGCAGAGGTTCGTGGGATCGCAGCAGTCCGCCGCGCTGCCGCACTTCTCCTGGAGCCCCGAGCACCCGGTGGGCGGCGCGCACACGAGGTTGCCGTTCCCGTCGGGCTCGCAGAAGCCGCCGCAGCATTGGTCGCCGGTCGTGCACGATTGCGTGTCGGCTTTGCAGGGATCGAGCACCCAGAAGCCGCGCGAGTTGCCGGCGAGGATCTCCTGCGCGGGCAGATAGAACGCCGGGAAGCTCGGATCCGATCCGGGCGGCGCGCTGAGATCGATCGCGGCGACCCAGAGCTTCTTGACCGTCGCCTTGCCCAGGTCCGTCGTGTCGTAATCGGGAGGCCAGCTCCGCCACGGCACCGATTGCAGCATGTTGCCGTATTCGCGCCGGCTGGTGAAGACCACCCACGCATAGCCGCCGGACACGACGGGGAGGACCGTGGGCTCGTAGTTGAGCGTCGTGTCGTCGAAGCCGGTCTCGTCGTAGCTGCTGCGCGGATCGGGCGCGCCCGCCGTGCCGTGGTTGTTCGGGCCAACGGGCAAATAGGCCGTGCCGCCCGTGTCTTTGCCGTTGAGCGCGTTCAAGGCGACGGGCGTCGGCGTGCCGTCGACGTTCACCCACCAGAGCTCGCTCCGAGCCCCGTCGCGCGTCACCATGACCGAGTCGGTCTGGCTCGTGCGCACCTGCGTCTCGTAGAGCACGCCCTTGTCGTCGGGCGTGAAGACCGGATAGCCGATTCGCTGGTTGCCCGACGGCGTGACCAGGGTGTGGATCCCCGAGAACGTCTGGCTCGCCGGATCGTAGACGCCGGCCTCGATGGGCCCGTGGAAGTTCTGCGTCTGGCCCTGCACGTCGACGAAGGCGATCCGCTTGTCGTCCGGCGAATACGACGGATAGCCCGCCGAGAGCGGGTTGGGCAGCCCCGTCGCGGTCGCGGCCGTCGGCGTGGCGCCGAACGACCAGAACGAGCTCACCGCGGTGCCGGCCGAGCTGTTGGTGATTCCCGGGTTCGTCGACGACGGATTGATGGTGTTCGTCAGCGCGAACGTCGCGTCGCCCGTCAGCGCCGCCCACGTGAAGACGCCGTCTTGCGGGATCTGCTGCACCGAGGCTTGCACGTTCATCGCCTGCAGATCGTAGAGGTAGCTCCTGCCGTCGCCCGGGCTGCCCTGCTCCGATTGCGTGAGCAGCCATCGGCCGCGCGAGGCGACCACGTGGCACACGCGGCAGCCGGAGTCGTCCGTCGGGATGCCATTGGCGTTCAGCGGGCTGTTCTGGCCGACGACGAGCTTCGGCGCGGTGTCGCCCGACCGAATGCCGAGGATCGCAGCGCCGATCGGGTGACCCGCTGCGTCGGTCGCGGCCCAGTTCTTCACGAGCTGCGTGCCATAAGAGTTGTAATAGACCGAGCCGGTGAGGCGCCCGGGCGCGACGCGCCACGTCTGGGTGATGGGACCATAGGCGGTCGCGCCCTTCGCGACGACCAGCGAGAGCGTCAACGTGTCGGCCTGACCATTGACCGTCTGTCCGCCCGCCGTGTTCGTCGCCATCTCCCAGACGTCCTGCGGAATGGGCTGGCGAATGAAGGCGCCGCCCGTCTGCGAGAGGATCGGGGGCGGCCCGAAGCTGCCCGTCCACGAGAACGATCCGCTCGACGTGGTGAGCCGCATTTGAATCGCGTCCACGCCGCCCAACGCCGAGTCCCACATGACGAGCGGCGCGAGCATTCCCCTCGGCCAGACCGTCTTGTCGTACGGGTAGAGGAACTTCAGGCCCTGGCTCGTCGGATCGGTCGGCGCGGCGAGCGCGGCGATCAGCGTCGCATTGGTCACGGCGCCGCCGAGGCCTTCGCCGCCGACGCCCCCGACGCCGCCGCCGGCCTTGAGGTCCCCGATCGATGTCGGGATCTGCGCGGCCTCGCCCGGTTTGGTCGGATCGGCGCCGTTCTGGACGCCCGAGAGTCGCACGAGGATTTGCCGCTTCGCCGTGTGAGCAGCGTCGGTCACCGAGACGTTGACGAGCCCGCCTGCCGCGCCAGAAGGCGTGAAGATCGCGCTCGACGACGGTCCGACCGGCATGCTGCCCGCGTCGCCGCGATCGAGCTTCCAGCCCGCGTTGGTCGCATTGCCTCCGAGCGTCGCGGTATAGGTGACGGTCGGCGTGTGGGCCCCGATCGTCACGTCGATCGTCTGGAGCGGGGTCGGCTCGACGTCGAACGTGTCGGGCGACGTGCCGGTCGAGAAACCGCCTGTCGTCGTCGTCCCCGTCCCTCCCGCGCCTCCCGACCCGGTGCCGGTCGACGTCGTCGACGTGGTGTCGCCGCCGCCGGAGCACGAGGCCGCCGACGCGGCGAGCGCCATCGAGAGGAGGAGCAGACCGATCGGCCAGAAGCGGCGGAGAGAGGCGAGCGACATCGTTCGAGCCTACGCGTCCACGGCGCTCCCTTCAATCCGGGTCACCCGTCGTGCCCGCCGCGTACGCGCGCCCGTCGCCGAGCTTTCGCGGTAGGCTCGCGGCGTGCGCCCATTCTCGCAGACCCTGCGCCAGCCGCTCGTCTCGCGCCTCACGACGCTCCTCGCCCGCGGGCGCCCGCGCTGCCTGGCTGGTCCGGCGTGGCGTATGGGGTGAGCGCGCTCCTCATCGCCTTCTGCCCGCCATTGCCGTTCCTGGTCGAGCTACCGGCGACCGCCCTCTTCGGCCTCACCTACGCCGCCATCGCGCGAAGCATGTGGCGCGTGTGCGGCCGAGGTGATCGCTCACGCTCATCGAGTGCGTGAGATCGCCCGGGCGTTCGGGTGATCGAGGAGCGCTCCGGTGGGTCCCCAACAGCGGAGGCACACCGAGAAGGGGCAGCTCCGGCGGCGACGAGCGAGGACCGTGGCCCCTAGGGAACGACGACGACCATTTTGCCGTTCGCGCGGTTCTCGTCCATGGCCTGGTGGGCCATCGGCAGCTCGGCGAAGCGCCACACGGGGCCGCGGAGGATCTCGAGCTCGCCGGCCTCCACCATCGAGACGTAGCGCTGCAGCGCTTCGCGCGAGATGTCGCCCGCGCCGCCCGAATACGACGTCAGGCGGACGGCCGTCGGGATCTGATCCATCGGGCGAAACGACGGCAGCTCCCATTTCCCGCCGAGGATGCCCGTCATGCAGACGACCCCGCCGGGGCGCGCGCACCGCAGCGAGTCGAGCAGCGTCGTGGCCCCGATGAGCTCGAGCACGCGATCGACCCCACGCGGGTGCGCCGCACGAATGCGATCGGCGATGTCGCCGGTGTCGATGACCACCTCGTCCGCGCCTGCGGCCTCGAGCACGTGCACCTTCGCCTCGCTTCGCGACGTCGAGAGGACCTTCAGGCCGGCGTGCTTCGCGAGCGTGAGCGTCGCCAGGCCGATGGACGACGTGCCGCCTCGAATCAAGAGCGTCTCGCCCGCTCGCGCGTCGAGCCCCGTGTGAAGGGAGCCGTGGCACGTCTGCAGCATCTCGGGCAGCGCGCCGAGGACCTCCCAAGGGAGCTCCGTTTCGAGCGGAAACACGCTCGACGCGGGCACGCTCGTGTATTCGGCGTACGACCCGTCGAACTGCCGGCCCATGCCGCCCATCATCGCCGCGACGCGCTGTCCGGGCGCGAGCTGCCCGCTCGGATCACGGACCACCGTCCCCACGCATTCGATGCCCAGCACGCGCGGGAGCGTCACCGACGGGGAGTCGCCGATGCGGGTGAACCACTCGGAGCGGTTCAGGCCGAAGGCGCGGATCGCGATGAGCACCTCTCCTTCTCGGGGCTCCGGTCTCGGGATCTCCTCGAGGACGAACGCGTCGGGACCGCCGGGACGATGCAGCCTCCAGGCCTTCATGTGACCTCCGGGTCGAAGATGGACCGCTCGATGTTCCATGCGCCGTCGAGCAGCGCGCCGAGGTCGTCGTTCATGTGCAGCGTCACTCCGCCCCTGCGGGCGCACCCGTCGACGGACGGGCCCGGACGAGGCGAAGCTCTGCCACGTCGACCTCGCTCGCCGCTCGTCGTGGCTCGCCGGCGGGCGAGAACGCCGAGCCGTGGAGACGAGTGAAGTAGGTTTTCCGGAACGCGAGCGTGGGCGCGTCGGTGCGGACCGAGCGCTCCTCCCCCGCGGGCGGCACCTCGACGGGGAACGACGACGCGACGACGGCCTTGTCCTCCGACACGATCTTCATGTTCTGGCGGCGGAAGAGCCAATCGAGGACGCCGAGCTTGGCGAAGTCGCGGGCGGTGGTGACGACCATGCGCGACGTGCTCGGCGTCTCGGGGACGCAGGCGACCTGCATCACGAGCGTCCGTCCGGGGATGCCGATGAAGAGGTTCATCACGTTGGGAAATCGGTAATCGAGCCGCCCCGGCTGGGGCTCGCCGTCGACGCGAATGCGGGTCGTGAAGCCGTAGTCGCGCTCTTCGAGCTCGATGTCCATCCTGCCGCGCCGCGCCTGGGTCACCATGCTCCGACCGATCGTCTTCTTGTGGACGAACGGCAGGTGCGGCCAGTCGAGCATGTTCTCCATCGCTCGCGTCCAGTGCGTGGCGAGCGGGATCGAGAACGCGGTGACCCGCACGCTCGGCATGGAAAAGACCTCGTCGACGGCGGGCTCTTCGGTCGGCTCTCGTCCGGTGTAGACCCAGATCTGCCCGCCGACCTCCCGCGCCGGAAACGCCATCACGCCGAGCCGCTCGCGGCGCGCGTCGGGGTTCCACGGCACGTGACGATTCGCGCCGTCGCGGTCGAGCTCCCAGCCGTGGAAAGGGCAGACCACCCGCCCCTCGCAGACCTCCCCGAGCGACAGCGCGGCGCCGCGGTGCGGGCACCGATCGACGAGCGCCGCGGGTCGCCCCTGCTCGTCGCGGAACAGGACCAGGGGAGCGCCGGCGAGAAGCACGCCGAGGGGCCTCTTGCGCCCGAGCTCGGCGGCGCCGACGACGGGCGTCCACACGTTGGCAAAGCCTTCGAACATGAGCACCTTGCTTTACTTATTACGAGTGTAATAGAGAATGACGTGGCGTCAAGGCAGCCCAGCATCACGCCCGCACGGCCGGGCCCCGGACGCAGGCGAGGCGCGCGGAACCCTGGCTACGACGAGAGGCGCCGCGAGCTGGCGAAGAGCTTCCTGTCGGCGGTCGTCTCCCACCACGGGCCACCGAGTCTCCACGAGCTCGCGCGCGTGAGCGACACGTCGATCCCGACCATCAAGCATTACTTCGGCGATCGCGCGGGCGCGGTGGCCGCGGCGCTGCGCAGCGTCCAAGCCGACGCCGCGCCGCACCTCGCGAGGGTGGCCGATCCGGGCCGCCTGGGCCTGGGGCGCTCGCTCCACGTCGCCGCGAGCGATCTCGTCACGGCGTGGGTGCGCTTCGGCGTGGGCGCGGTGTTCTCCGCCGGCATGGCAGCAGGGCTCGGCGAGCCGAGCACGGGGCCGGCCTATCTCGACGGCGTCCTCGAGCCCACCGTGCGCGCTTTCGAGGCCCGCCTCGGCGTGCACGCGTCGCGGGGCGAGCTCGACGCGCGCCCGGACGACAGCGCGTCCCTGCGCGCTGCCGCCCTCGCCTTCGTCTCGCCGCTCTTGGTCGCGCTCCTCCACCAAGAGCAGCTGTCGGGTCGCGCGTGCCGACCGCTCGACCTCCGAGCGTTCGTGGACACGCACGTGCGGCGCTTCGTGCGGGCTTGGTCGCGCTGACGAGCGGCGAGCTCGGCCCCGGTGAGGCGACGAAGCCCTCGGGCGCGCTGGAGAGAACCCGACGCGCTCCGCCTGCCCGGGTTGCTATGCTCCGGGCGAGGCCGAGATGGGATACGTCGATCCGACCAAAGAGACCTTCGCGAAGTTCCGCGACGATGATCGGCCCGGCCCGATCCAAATGCTCAATCTCGTGCGACTGCGCGCGAGCGCGGAGTACCAGGACGGACGCGTCGCGACGGGCGCAGAGGCCTATGCCGCCTATGGTCGCGAGTCTCGCCCGGTGTTCGAGCGGCTCGGCGGGCGCATCGTCTGGCAAGGGAGGTTCGAGCTCACGCTCATCGGGCCGACGGACGAGCGTTGGGATCGATGCTTCATCGCCGAGTATCCGAGCGTCGCTGCGTTCGTCGAGATGATCCGCGATCCCGTCTATCGGGAAGCGGTCAAGCACAGGCAGGCTGCCGTCCTCGACTCGCGCCTCGTGCGGCTGGGCGAGCTGCCGGTCGGGCGCGGGTTCGGCGAAGTCCCGGCCTGAGACGTCTCGCGCAGCCTCCAGGCCTTCATGCGACCTCCGGGTTGAAGATGTACCGGTAGATCTTCCAGGCGCCCCCGGGCGCGCTCACGGTCGCGGACTTCTTCACGATGAACACCTCTCGGTTGCCTTCGGTGCCCGTGGGCGTCTGACCTTTCGGCACGATGGTCCCCTTCGATCGAGTTCGCACGAAGCCGAGGCCGTCGCGGAGCTCGACTTCGAGGATCTCGAACGTGACGTCGAAGTCGAGCTTCGACAGGAAGTCGGCATAGAGCGCCGCGATTTCGGACAAGCCCGTCGCGGTAGGGAAGGGCGCCCCGATGAAGACGGCGTCCTCGGCGTAGACGCTCTTGACCAGATCCAGGTTCGCCTCGTTCAGGCTGCGTTGATACGTCTCGAGAAGGGCCTTGATGTCGTGGTTCATACGAGCAACGTAGCCCTCTCGATTTTCATTCGGTAGACGCCGAAGTCGAGATGTACCCTCTCGAAAATGAGAGGGTCGACGATGGATCTCAACGCGCTGAAGCTCTTCGTGCAGGCGGCCGCCGCGGGGAGCATCTCGGAGGCGGCTCGACGGACCGGCATGCCCCTTCCCACGCTGAGTCGCCAGCTGCGCAAGCTCGAGGACGAGCTCGGCATGCGGCTGCTCGATCGCGGGCCCCGAGGACTCGCGCTGACCCCGGCCGGCACCCAGCTCTTGTCGGACGCGGAGCCCGCGCTGGCTTCGCTCACGCAGGCAGAGCAACGCCTCCACGACGCGTCGGGCGTGGCCGGTCGGCTGCGCCTCTCCGTGCCGCCGCACCTCGACGCGCTCTGGCCGGTCTTCCGCTCCTTCGGGCGCCGGTATCCGGCCGTGACGTTCGACGTCTTCGTCACGGATCGACGCGTCGACCTGGTCGCCGATGGCATCGACATCGCGATCCGCGTCGGAGAGGGAGGCGCGGCCGGGTATGTGGGACGTACGCTCGCGCGCTATCGCCATCGGCTCGTCGCCTCACCGAAGTTCCTCGCCGCGCATCCCGTCACCCGCCCGCGCGATCTCCGCCGGGTGCCGTGCGCGTGCTGGCGAAGCGGGGCGAGCGTCTGGCACCTCGGCGATGTGAAGGTGGACCTCGAGCCGGTCTTCGTCACGAACGACTACCTCCATCTGCTGCGGCTCGCCGAGGGCGGCGACGTCGTCACCGAGGTGCCGCCGTTCCTCGCCGCGAGAGGCCTCGCGCGCGGACGTCTGGTCGAGCCGCTCGAGAAGCATCCCCTCCCGGAGCAACCCATGCGCGCGCTCGTCATCGAGCGACGATCGATGTCGCCGCTCGTTCGACAGTTCCTCGACCACGCGAGCCAACACGTGGCTCAGGCTCTCTCGGTGTAGGCGTCGCGCGAGCTCCGGAGAGAGACATCAACGACTCTCCCAAGATACAAACGTGTATCTTGATGGCCAGCCTTCGCGTACGCTGTCGGGATGAGAGCCGTTCTCAACGAGAGGTTCGGTGGGCCCGAGGTCCTCGAGGTCCGAGAGGTCGCGGAGCCTCACGCGGGGGCCGGGCAACTGCGCGTGCGCGTCTCGGCGGCAGGCTTGAACCCGATGGATTGGATGTTCATCGCCGACGATGACTTGGGCCGGCGGCTCAGGGACGCGCGCGCGGCCCAACCAGGGCTCGGGATGACGTTGCCCGCCGTCTTCGGCCACGATCTCGCCGGCGTCGTCGACGAAGTCGGCGCGGGGGTGACCGGGTTCGCGCCCGGCGACCGTGTGTTCGGCGGCGCGCTCTCGCGGGCGGTCGCCGAGTATGCGGTCGTCGTGCCGAGCGAGGTGCACCACACGCCGAGCGGCGTCGACGACGTCACCGCCGCCACGCTCGACGTCGCCGCGCGGACGGCCGCCGCGGCGCTCGCCGTGATCCAGCCCGGCGCGGGTGACACGGTGTTGATGGGAGGCGCGGCTGGCGGCGTCGGGACG
Organism: uncultured Polyangiaceae bacterium; assembly: GCA_964467935.1. GTDB lineage: Bacteria > Myxococcota_A > Polyangia > Polyangiales > Polyangiaceae > CAYYKK01. The sequence goes on along the minus strand of CAYYKK010000038.1, from coordinate 1,550 downwards.
TTCGCCGTGCAGCTCGCGCGGCTCGCCGGGGCCAGGGTCCTCGGCACCGCGTCGGAGGCGTCGTTCGACTACCTGCGTGGCCTCGGCGCCGAGCCCGTGCAATACGGGGACGGGCTCCGTGAGCGGCTCGCTTCGATCCGCCTCACCGCCGCCGCGGACCTGTTCGGGACGGAGACCGCCGAGCTGGCCCTCGAGCTCGGCGTCCCTGCGGGCCGCATCGCGATGATCGCGGGGCAGTTGCCTGGCGTGACCACCGTCGCGGGTTTTCAAGCCGTGGAGGGCACGCTCGAGCGCGTCGCCGCGTGGATCGCGGAGGGCAAGCTCACGGTGCCGATCGCGGCGACCTATCCGATCGAAGAGATCCGCGACGCGGTCACGCTCCAGGCCAGCCGTCACGTTCGAGGCAAAGTCGTCGTGAAGCTCGCATGGTGAGGCGTCTCGGCATCGAATTGGACAACGCGCTGCTCGACGCCGCGTGGCAACAGCTCGTCGACGAGGGCTACGCGGCGTTCTCGATGGACGCCGTGGCCGCGCGCGCGGGAACGAGCCGCGCGGTCCTCTATCGACGATGGGCCGACAAGCATGCGCTCGTGCGCGCCGTCGTCGCGCACATCACCCAGCGTGACGAGCTGACGATCGCGGACACCGGCACGCTGCGCGGCGACACCCTCGCGATGATGAAGAGCGCCAACCGGACGCGGCTCGAGCTCGTCACCGCGATGACCGTGCATCTCGGCGGGTACTATCAGGAGAGCGGCACGAGCCCGACCGATCTACGCAAGACGCTCTTCCCGAATCGGCCGCACATCCCTCGCATGCTGCTCGACCGCGCGATGGCACGCGGCGAAGTGCACCCCGACGTCGTGAGCGATCGCGTCGCGTCGGTCCCGTATGCGCTCCTGCAGCAGGAGTTCTTCATGACGCTCAAGCCCGTCCCCAACGCGGTGATCGAGGAGATCGTCGACACGATCTTCCTTCCCCTCGTGAGAGGCTCCACGCGACGCAGGTAGTCCGCGCCGATTCCGCGCGGGGTGAGGAGCACCCGGCGCGGTGCGCGTACGTCCGACCTTTCGGGCGGAGCAGGTCCCACGGCGCGCTCGGGCTCCGAGGCTCGCCTGCCCCTTCTCGTAGGAGACGAAAACGCCTCACCTGTGGCGCCGATCCGCGGCCGTCGAGCCCGCGCGGTCGCACGCCTGCGGGACGAGGTCGGCGCCGTCGACGAGGCACCCCGATTGCACGCGTCGTACGAAATGCGACCCGCCGATCCCTGCGACCGCGACTCCTGGCCCACGGACGCGCGCGTCGAGATCGCGCGCGTGCTCATCGTCGACGACGACCCACGCCTCCTGCTCGCGCTGAGCGAGACCCTCACGGTCGGACGTCACGCCCTCGCCGTCGAGACGTGCTCCTCGGCCAGGCTCGCGCTCTCCCGCATCGGCGAGATCGACTACGACGTCATCGTGTCCGACGTGCGGATGCCGGAGCTCTCCGGCATCGAGCTGCTCGCGCGCGCGCGCGCGATCCGCGCCGACGCGATCGTGATCCTGATC